>JAISCZ010000110.1 GCA_031265205.1 Deltaproteobacteria bacterium | reverse complement strand
AGCGAAGTCGTGAATTGTCCAAACGAGAGCCCAATTGCTGGAAATCGGCACGATGGGTTCGATGAGGGCCGGCTGGAAACGGACCTGAAAAGGCACCGCGCCAGTCGGCTACTCTACTTGCCTGATACGTTAGTATTGGCCGCGCTCGTAATTAGCAAAATGGTCGATGGTCCGGAAAAGATCGCGGCTTTGTTTTCCTCCCTGGTTGAAGCGAAGAAAGTTTGGTGCTGTAGTTGCGGCGAAGGCCCGCTTTGGATAGAGCTTCTGTGGTTTCGAGATGAGGCCGCCGGTGAGGAATTTGTCCCTTTTTTTAGTTCTCGCGAGGCTATAGAGGACGCAAGCTAAGGAGGTTTTCGCGAACGCTTCCGCGCGAGTTTTTCCGGGGAAAGGGAGCCGCTCCTCAGTTGACCTAATTGACTCTTGGTTGGGAAGGACGCGCGTGGAGGGACTTATTGAGATTTTTGGGGCGTGGATTAATCACCGCCATTGAGGAAACGAGCGGCGGGCGCGCCTCACTCACGTTCTGGGAAGCCAAAAGCTCGCAGAGACTTTTTTTCGGCGTTTCTCGGGGCCTGGACCAAGCCTTCGTAGACGTTAATCCATGGCCTTCATCAAATTTTATTAAAGGAATTTCTTACCATGAAACCTATTATCTCTGTTGTCGGGAATCACGGCTCACCCATCCCGACACTCACCAAAATCCTGTGGTCGAATTCGACTTTCGTGGCCGGCGAACACCTGAACCACAACAGCACCCCGCCCATGCCCATCAATCTGCCCGGCAACGCTCCCTACGTGTTTTCGTTCTTAAACCCGCTCGCCGCCGACCCCAAGTTCCGGATTTCTCTGTCTAATTACACAACCGTCAAACCTGGCGACCCCGGAACTTCCGTTTTCTGGGTGTTTGACCCCACTGGACCCAGCTGGGTTCAGAAAGGGCAGCCGTCGCCCATGAATCCGCCGTTCAACCCCTATGCCTTCGCCAATATCAAGTACGGCGCTTCCCCCTACGAAGTCCCCTACCTGGTGGTGGCCGACTACGACAGTGCCAACAATAACGGCGGCACCCTCTGCCTGGTGAGCATGAGTTCGACCGACGCTTACGCTAGGGTGGCCTCCCTCGGCATCGCCAACCAAACGTCCGGCGGCTATACGTACCAGGCCCACGTACAGGATGTCCACGTGGATGGCGACCGCATTTTCGCGTTGGTGATTTACTCCAGCATTCTTTCGACCGCTCCGTTTAACTTGCAATATATCCAAAGCGAATTGCGGGAATACGCGCTAACCGGCAGCGGCTCCAATATCGCCTTTACCCAGGTTGGCGCGACGCGCGCCCTCAGCAAGAACGCGGTCAGCCTCGTCCCCTACATTGACAGCGTTAACTCCAAAAAATACCTTTTTGCCCCCTGCATCGGCGGCATGCAAAATTTCGGCCCCCTCAACAACGGCGCGGAATCCAGCCTGAGCCTGTTTGACATCACTTCCGCTATCGGCTATGAGCAAAAGCCCTACATCGGCGGCGTCGCCACGGGTTTGCACGACTTCCGCGGGTTTGCCATCTCCTCGGATGGCATAGCCTACATCCTGACCGGGGATTACGGAACGGACGGCAGTATGAGCTGCTCTCTTTACCAAGACACCGCCGCCAATTTGATTGGCAAGGCTTCCGGCACCATCCCGCGAAGTCTCCTTATCAAGTCCGCCGTAAACACCAGCGCCTATTTCTGGGCTTTGGGCATCTGCGACAACGGCTATGGAGAGGAATATCTGGCTTTCGCCAAAGGATCGAATTACGATCCCACGGCCATTATGGCTTACGACGAACTCCACCTTCTGAAAGTCGGGCAGACCTGGAGCGACATCGGCGACACCTACAACGTCATCATTCCCCCGAACAGCGTGACGGGCGGAGTGGCCGGCTTGACCGAAGAGACTTCCGGCGGTTTCGCCATCAACTCGATGGATATCTCCGTGCTCGGCGGACTTTCCGTTCGAATGAAATCGGCCGTCCGACCGCCCCACGCCCCAAAATCCCCTGATGAGCCCACGGAGGAACCCTCGGATGAGCCCACGGAGGAGCCCTCGGACAAAGACTAAAAGGATAAAATTTTAGTCCCGGGCTATTTGGCTTAAGCGCGACCGCCTTTCGCCGGTTTCAAGAAACGGCGAGGGTCGGTCGCGTATTGTCGGGAATCTGACGGCAAGATTGGAGACATTGAAATATAGAAATTCTCTCAAAAAGCTACGCCCGCGCGCGAGACTCCTTCGTCGGAGGGACTTATTTCCGAGATTCTCGGTTATGAGGCCGATTTTTTCTTGGCCTGTCCCCGACTAAAATTGTATCAAGCCTTGAATTTTGGTTTTGTCGGCTTCTCATGACATAATTTCGGATTTATTGGCTTTCAGGCCCAAAACGCTCCGCATTTTGGGCCTTTTTTATTTTGATGTGGGAAATCCGAGATGGGCGGCAAATTGGCGGTGACAGGTCGCGCCATAAGCGTGGCGTTGGTAGCTATAATATAGGCTTCCGCGTCCGGCGCGGCGTTAAGCTCTAAAAATTTAAATTTACAATCTATTGTCACGGTAAAATCCCCAGGCGCTTCTTTGCCCTCGGCCCCCAGCGCGGGCTCGTTCGCCGTGGCCGCTCAAGGCGGGGCATCCCAGGTGACTGAAAGCGACTGGATCGGCTCTCTGGAGCGACTCCTCTGGAGTGGCTCCTACAGCAAGCTCGCGAGAATTTCCCGCGCGATTTCCATAAAGCGCGCCCGACGGGGGGATTCCACGCCTCTTTGGGTAATGAAGCGGAGGGACTTAAAGATGGAGTCCTCTGGCGCGCGTCTCTCGGCGGCCCCGGCCCGGCGCGAGCGCCGGGCCGGGGAGGCGCGGTAGAGCCTTTTTTCCGCCAATAGATCTTCCGGGGAGCGGAAAGCTATCTCTCCCCCGCGGCTTTCCCGGAAATGCCGGAGGGCGGTTTCCCTTAAAACCATAGCCGTCAGGCTCTCTTCGCTCCAGGGGGCCGCGAGGGGCTCCGTGGGGAGGAGCCGGTAGCCCCAGGAATCGACCCGGGTCTCCCAGGTGGTAAAATAGCCGCCTATAAGAAGCGGGTCGCGCGCGGCCTCCGGTGGAAGAGTTCTGTCGCTTTCCCACCCTAGGGCCCGGAGGGCCAAGGGGAGGGCCAGTGAGGGAGGGGGCGCGGCGCGGCACTGTTTTCGCTCGCAGCCCTTGTTTTCCAGGCACGGGCCGCAGGGGGCCAGGCCCTGAAGGACGAGGGCCCGGGGGTTATAGGGGCCGGTTTCGTGGGCGAAGGCCGGGCCCATCGCGACGACGATTTGCGGAATTCCGAGAGAAGCCCCGACGTGGGCGACCCCCGTGTCCGCGGAGACCAAAAGGGAGGCGAGAGGCAAGAGCCCCGCGAGGTCTTGGACGGAAGTCTCCCCGCAAAGGTTGACGACGGGCGCTTTGGCTCCCGCGCGCTCGTGGAGGCTTAAAAATTTGAGGGAAAGGGCGCGCTCGGATTTGACGCCCAGAAGGCAAATCTGGAAGGGGCGAAAGGACGCGAGCGCGGCGGCTAAGGCGACGAACCATTCGACGCTTAAGCGCCGCGAGCGGTTCTGGGCGCCTAAGTGGAAAGCGACGATGGGGAGCTGGCGCGCGGAAAGCTTTTCCCGCGCGGCTTCCAGCGCGACCGCGCCCGCCATGGCGCGGGGGCGCGCGAGGCTGGGGCGGGACTGGGGAAGGAGTTCGCGCCAGACGTCAACGAGATTGAGGCGACCGAGGCGCCGGTTGAGGAGCATGGTGGCCAAGGCCAGCTTTTGGGCCGGGGGCGCCTCCACGCCAGCCCCGACCGCGCCGCCTCCGGTCGCGCCGCCTCCGACCGCGCCGCCTCCGGTCGCGCCGCCTCCGGTCGCGCCGCCCCCGGTCACGTCTACTCCAGACACGCCGCCCGCGATTGCGCGGGGCCCGAGGGTTTGGGCGGGGCGGAGGGCCTCGCCGAAGGCGACGACGCTCTGGGAGAGGGAGAGATTGACCAAGAGTTCGGGCGGGGGAAGATCGGGGGGGACGGTTAGCGGTCGGGTTAGGAGGGTCGCGCGCGTTTCCGGGAAATAGACCCGCGCCGCTTCCCAGGCGGATTTTTCCCAGAAGAGGAGTTCCAGGCCCGCGCCGTCGCCCGCCTCGGCGAGAGACTCGATTAAGGGGGAGGATTGGATAAAATCCCCCAGTTTGGCGGGTTCCAGGACGACAATGGACACGGGGTCAGCCTCTGAGGGTGGCGCGGACGAGCTGGGGGAGACGGTGGCGGTAGAGATGCTCGCGGAAAACGGTGGCTTGGGCGGCGCGGAGTATTTTTTCCCGGGCGGCGTCGTTTTGGAGATAAAAGAGGGCCAGTTCCCGGGCTTCCTGGGGATCGCCGTACTGCGCGATGTCGACTCCCTCGGTAAAAAGCCCCTGGGCCTGGCTCCGGCGGTCCGTCAAGAGAAAGCCCCCGGCGGCGGGCGCGTCAAAGACCCTTTGGTTGAGCCCGGATTTCATCTGGGCGCTCGTGATATTGAGGCTCACCTTGGAGGCGCGGTAGAAGCTAGGAAGCTCCCGGTAATAATCCACGGGGCCCATGAGGCGCGCCTCGGGCAGTAGCTCCCGCCACCCCTCGTCCCCGGCGACGGTTAAGAGTTCCGGGGGCATCAGGCGCAAAACGTTCCGCCGCCAGGCGCGGCTGGCCCGCCAGGTGACAAGCGCGGAAAGGGGGCCCTGGGGGCCGCGCCCCGGAAGAGGGGAGAGCGAGTGGTCCGCCAAGTTGTCGGTCGCTGGCTCCACCAAGGAAGCGGCCTCTGGATCTGCCCCTGGCTCGGCTCTTGGATTTGCCCCTGGATCGGCTCTGGGATCGACCCTGAGAGCGGCCCCTGGATCGGACCTGGGATCTGCCCTGAGATCTGCCCCTGGATCGGCTCTGGGATCGACCCTGAGAGCGGCCCCGGGATCGGAGCTGGGATCTGCCCCTGGATCGGCCCTGGGATCGACCATGAGAGCGGCCCCGGGCTCGGCTCTAGGATTGCCCCCTGGCTCAGCCCTGGGATCGGCGCCGGGATTGGCTAAGGGATCGCTCCCGGGGAAAGGCGCGCGCTGAAAAGCCGCGAGGAGGGAATCGGGAAAGAGGAGATTCGGCTCTTCCAGGAAGCGTTCCGCGATGGCGTCGAGGGCGGGGAGACAAGACTGGGAGAGGCCCGCGAGGCGAAGGTATTTTCCCGTCGCCGCCTCTAGGCTATCGCCCACAAAGGTTAGATCCAGCGCGGGAAAAGGAGAAGCCGCCCCGCGCGCGAAAAAACTTTCCTCCGAGGCCAGGGGGAGATAGTTGACGGAAGGGAAACCCGCTTCCCTGAGATAATCAAGATAGGCGCTGTCCCAGGAAAAGGCGGCGAGCCCCGGATAGGGGTTCAAGCGCGCCCCGGAGAGGATATAGGCGGGGCTGTCCACGAACCAGGATGCCGCTGGGATTCCCAAGCGCGCCAGGATTCCGGAGAGGATTCCGTCTTCGTCAAAACCGATATGGTTGACCGTCAGAAAAAGGTCCGGGCGGAAGGATTTAATCCGCGCTAAGAGTTCTTTGTAGTCCTTTTCCCGGTCCTTGGTTAAATCCCGGTAATCCCAAAGGGGCCAGGTTTCCAGGGAAGCGCCGACGCTTTGGGAGGCTCTTTGGATTTCTCGGTCCAGGTAATAGCCGCTTTGGCAGAAAAGGATCTTGGCCCCGCGCGCGGTCCTACGCGCGCGGACGCCGCGCGGGGAAAATCCGGGCGCGTCCCCGCTAGTTCCCGCTGGCGCGGTCCCGTGGATCCCCGCTGGCGCTGGCCCGCTATTTTCCGCTAGCGCGTCCCCTCGAGTCTCGGCGGGGGCGGGCCGGCCATTTTCCATAGGCGCGGGCTCGCTATTTTCCATGGGCGCGGTCCCGCGATTTCCCACCGTGGCGGGCCCATCCAGGGCCGCGCGGGCCGCTTCCAGGGCGGACGCGGGGAAAAAGAGGGTGGGGTCGTAGAGGAAAGGCAGATAGCGCTCGCCCATGGCCCTCAAGGCCATGGGGCGCGCGATAATTTCGCTTTTAGGGTCGTGGGGTGGCGCGGCGAGGTGGCCCGCGCGGATTGTAAGGCGGGGGTCGCTCAAGGCCTTTTCTAGGCTCCGGGCGGAGAGGGCCGCGGCCAAAAGGGGAAGGCTGGCCTCCCAGACGAGGATGGCGGCCTGAGGGTATTCGCGCAAAAGGTCTTCCAAAAGATAGCCCAGACCGAAGCCCAAAACCCCGACGCGAGCGGGCGGCTTGTCTCCCCTAGGGGAGCGCGCGCGCCGCGCGGCCACGCTCTTTAAAAAAAGCTCGCGGTCTTCCCGCGCGGGATCGCGCCCGTTGAGGGTAAAAGCGCGCTCTCCCTCAAGACTTAAAAGAGGAAAGTCACTCGCGCCGCGAGAGAGTTTCACCCTGGTCGGGATAACCGCGCGCGCCGCGTCCGGCGCTGGCGTTCCCAACGGGGCAGCCTCGTTCCTGCGTGTCGCGTCTTTCGTAAGTGTTGCTTCTTCCGTGAAGGGCGCGTCTTTCGTAAGTGTTGCTTCTTCCGTGAAGGACGCGTTTTTCGTAATCGTCGCGTCTTTCGCGAGCGTCGCTTCTTCCGCGAAGGGCGCGTTTTTCGTAATCGTCGCGCCTTTCGCGAGCGGCGCGTCTTTTGTAATCGTCGCGTTTTCCGTTCGCGTTGCTTCTTCCGTGAAGGGCGCGTTTTTCGTAATCGTCGCGTCTTTCGCGAGCGTCGCGCCTTTCGTGAGCGGCGCGTCTTCCGTGAAGGGCGCGTCATCCGCGCGGGGCGTCTCTTCCGCGAAATAATAGATCTCTTCCCCAGCCGGGCCCGCGGCGAGATAGGGGGGACACGCCGCGAGATAGGCTTGGAGCGCGTCCGCGAGCGCGCCGTCGCGCGCGGCGAGGGCTTTGAGGTTGCTTTTAAGCCAGGGGGGCATCGCGCTCGACTCCCACGGATCTTTCCTCCAGGAAACGGCGGGTCTGGCGGGACTTGAGGGAAAGCGCGAAGACGCGCGTCCACTCCCGCGCCACGCTGTCCCAGGAATATTGGGCGCGGATAATCTTTTGGGCCTCTTGGGCCAGGCGCGCGGTTTCCTCGCCGCCCGAAAGGAGGTTGAGGGCCTTTTCCACGAAGTCCTGGACGTACTCGCGGCTCCCGGGCTTGCCCCGGGTCAGGAAGGAAGGCGTGACCACGGTCTCGGGGAGGGCGTAGGCGGCGCTCGTTAGAATGGGAGTCCCCAGGGCCTGGGCCTCCAAGGCCACGATACAGCTGATCTCCGGGAAGACGCAGGGGTAGGCGAGGAGGCTCGCCTCCCGCAGGTGCCGGTAAAAGTCCACTTTCTTCAAGGCCCCCAGGGAAATGACCGAAGGCTCCCTCGCTATGAGAAAATCCAGGTAATCGTAAAGGTCGCTTAAGCCCGGGGCCAGGTTCTCGCGGTCGGGGTTGTAGCCGCAGAGATAGAGCCTAAGGAGCGGGCGCGCGCTTAAGAGGCGGGGCCAGATTTCCTCCAAAAGGAGCTTGAGGCCCCTTTCGGGCCGGGAGCAGTAGATAATTTTCTGGGGGTCGCGCCGCGCCTTTAAGGCCCCCTGGTCCAAAAGATCAAGGTTTAAGCCGTTGCGGGTCAAGACCACCCGATCGTCCAACTGGGGGATCCGGGTCAGGTAGTTGTCTCGGTGGAACTTGGAGAGGACGAAACAGATGTCGATCTCGTCCTGGATGGCCCGGAGGGCCTTGGGGTTTTCCAGGGTGTCGTGGTTCCAGAGAACCTTGAGGGCGGCCTTGATGGGGAGATTGAAAAACCCGAAAAAGCGGCTCACCACGAAAACGTCGAATTTGGCGCTCGCGAGCAGCGGGAGCGAGACCTTAAAGGGATGGTAGCTCACCCCGCGGTGCTCGCCGGCCTTGGCGCAGTTGTTGAAAGCCAGGACCTCGTGTCCTTGGCGGGCCAGGGCGCGGGCGATTTCGATGAAGGCCGTCTCGCTCCCGCCCAAGGCCCCTTTTTCCAGGCTGTCCCCCTCAAAGGGGAGTCCTTCGGTGTAAAAACCAATTTTTAGCATTTAGGCTTCCTCGCTCGCGAGGGCGAAGAGGGCGCGGGCCCTGCGGTGATGGGGCGCGTCGCGGAGGGCTAGGCGCAGATGGTCCGCGGCCGCGGAAAGTTTCTTTTCCGCGAGGCATATTTCCGCGAGGGCGACCCGGGGCTCGGGGTGCGCGGGAAAAAGGCGCAGGGCCCTTTCCAAAAAAGCGGTGGCCTTAAGGCCCTCGCCGCGGTCGCGGAGAATCTTCGCGAGGAGGGAAAGGCAGGTAAACTCCATTTGGGGGGCGTTGGCGCCCCAGACGCGGTCTTCCAAAGAAAGCGCGGAGGCCGCGGAAAGTTCCGCGAGGGCCTCGTCGGCGAGCCCTTCGGCGTAAAGAAATTTACCGAGGAAATAACGCCCCGGGCCATAGGCGGGCGCGAGTCGGGCCAGGCGCCTTAAAACCTCCAAGGCCGCCTCGGCGCGGCCCTGGGCCTTGTGGCAATTGGCCGCCAGAAGGTGGGCGTGGCTCCAGAGGGAGGGCGGCGCGGCGCTTCGCGCCGCGATTGTCCTTTGGAGGAAGGACAAGGCCTCGTCCCAGCGCCGGAGGTTCGCGAGGGTGCGCCCGGCCTGGTAGAGATAGTAGGGGTCGCCCCTAAGGGTTTCCGGGGCCGCTAAAAGGAGCCTTAAATTGCGTTCGCCCTTCTTACGCGCGGCGGCGGCGTCCCGGTATCCCCAATGGGAGATGGTCACGTCGGTAAAGACGATTTCCAAGTCCTCGCCGTGGACGAGCTGCTCGTGGATCCTCCCCTGAAAGCGCGTTCCCCCGTTTAAGGGGAAGACCCTTTTCTGCCAGAGCTCGTCTCCTTGAGGCAGCACTTTTTCCAGGGCCATGAGGATCGCGCCCCGCCCGCCTAAGGGAGGCAAGGCGGACTTGAGGCGGAGGAAACCCTCCGGGGCGAGGGAATTGTCCGCGTCCAGCCAGAGGATATAATCGCTCCGGGCGGAGAGGAGGGCCTGGTTGCGGGCCGCGGCGAAATCGTCGCGCCACGGGAAATCGAAGACCCGGGCCCCGTACTCGCGGGCGAGCGAGCGGGTGCCGTCCTTGGAGCCCGTGTCCACGACCACGATGTCGTCGGCGACGTCCGCGAGGGGCTTGAGGCTCAAAGGGAGATTTTCCGTTTCGTCCCTGACGATCATGGAAACGCCCAAGGTGGGAGAGGCCATCTGCGGTTCCCCATGGCGCGCGCCTTAAAGGCGCGCGCGGAAAAGAGTCGGCGTGGCGCGCTTTAAAGGCGCGCGCGGAAAAGACGCGGCTGGGCGCGCCTTATGGCGCGCGGGTTAAAAGGCGGGACGCGCCTTTAAGGCGCGCGCCGCGGAAGGTTAAAAAGGGGGACCGTTAAATAAGGGAAGATCTTAGCGCGCGAGGTCGCGGGTTTTTTCCAAGGACGCGAGGATCTTTAAAATTATCCCGTCGGCCCAGGAAAGCTTGTCAAGGATGACGTTTTGATGGCCGCCGGCGAGGGCCGGGGCGAGGAGCTGGCCCATAAAGGCGCTCGCCTTGGAAAGGTTCATCATCTCGATTAGGGCGCGCTTCAGGTTCGCGCGCGCGAGCCGGCGCAGCTGGCTCAAAAGGGTCGACATCTGCCTTAAATCGCCCGTCAGCTCCCGGTGGGTGGGTTTGGGGAGCTTGGGGAGGATCTCGGAAAGGCTCCAGGTGGGCGGCGCGGGCGGCAGGCTCGCGACCATGATATCCAAGGGGATCTCCTCGAAACCGCTCACCCGCGCCCCGGAGGCGGAAGAGTTGACCAGGCGGATCTTTTTGGGGCTCTTGCCGATGAGGGCCGCGGCCTCCGCGAGCCAGTTGACCGAGGCGAGGAGCCCGGTGTTCGTGAAAACCTCGCCGCCGCCGATCCCGGGGACTTTGATGGCGTCCGCGAAGTTCGTCTCGACTAGGCTGTCGGCGGTTCCCTCGGCGTGGAGCTGGGTCCCGCTGTAGGCCTGATCCTGGCCCACTAAGATTAAGGGGTTAAGTCCCCAGATATAGGCTAGGGCGAAGGCCGCGGTGCCCGCGTTGCCGCCCTGGGGCAAAAAGATCCCCTGGCTGAAGAGCTGGGCGTCCCCGCCGCTTAAATGGAAGAGGGCTCGCGCGTAGCCCTCTTGCCGGAAGTGTTCCGGGTGGCTGCCCGCGGCGAGGGCCAGGACGGCCCCGTCCCCCAGAACCTCCCGCTCTTGGGCGTTAAGCTTTAAAAAGCGGCTGGTGTCCGAGGACTCCAAAACGAGAATGACGTCGGGGGCGACCCCCATTCGCAACAGGGGCTTTAAGGCCGCCCCAGCGCAGATGACGAGGCCCCGGCTCTTGGCTTCCCGCAGGTGGCGCCCGTTTTCCGAGAGCGAGGGCCCGGCGCCCACCGCGAAGGCGGGCCGGGGGACGAAACGGTCCTTCAAAAGGGCCAGGTCGGGAATGAGCGGGAAGAGGCCCGCGTTCGCGACGAGATTGTGGGTAAAGGCGCTGTCCGTGGCCGCCCGGGTCTTTAAAATGACCCTTAAGCGCGAGATCTCGGCCGCGATCCTCGCGGAAAAACTTCGCGTCTCCTCCGGAAAAAGACTCGCGTAGCCCGGGACGGTCAGCGTTACGGGAAAAGAGCCGTCCCCGTGCGGCACCGCGGCGGAGACGAAGGCCTCGAAGGAGGCGAAATCCGTAAAAATTTGGGGATTTTCCCCGCGCCCGAGGACGTTGTACTTTTCGTGGACCTCTAAAATTTCCCTGGAGGGCTCGTAGACCGCCACTTTGATGGCGGGAAAGAGTTCCTTGAGGCGGCGGATATGCCAGCCCAGGCCCACCCCGCAAACCAGGGCGAGGCGCGGGGGATCCGAGCCGATCTTTTGAGCGAGGGCCAAGCGGGCCCATTCCTGGGCCTCGCCGTCGGGATCGTCGGCCCGGTGGATGGTCGTCCCCCGATAGATGAGTCCCGGGCCCCGTTCCCCGGGGATGACCTGGAGTTCGAGGGGGGGAGCGTTCTCGGGCGAAAAGGCGGAGGGTCGCGAAATAAGGTCGGACATAGTGGCTCTTTTCTTCCAGCGCGATGGAGCTCGCTGGCGCGTGGGAGCGGCGCGTGGGGAACGGCGCGAATGGAGCGGCGCGGCGAAATCCGCGCGAGTCGAGCGTCGCGGGGGAGCGGCGCGCGGGGAACGTCGCGAAGGGAGCGGCGCGAAGGGAGCGTCGCGGGGGAACGGCGCGAAGGGAGCGTCGCGGGAAAACGGCGCGGTCTAACGTCGCGGGGGCCTAATTGACCGTCAGGTAGGAGGCCCGTCCGGCCTCGCCGAAGATGGCGCCGAGGGTCTCGTCGCTCGGGTTATGTTCCAGGCCCTTCTGGGCCACGGACATGGCCTCGCTCATGGCCCCGCGGTTAAAGAGGATTCCCGCGAGGGCGCGGGCCGCTTCCGCGTCTTGGGGCTGGGCGTTGAAGGCGCTCTGGTAGAACTCCAAGGCGGTCCAGAGGGCGGGATCGTGGGGCGCCCGGGAGAAGCCGGGGCAGGCGTCTTCCCCCAGGTCCAGGAGCCTCGCGGCGATGATTTTGACGGCCTCGAAGCTTAAGGTGTCCAGGGCGAGGGCTGGGAAGCTTTCCGAGAGCGCGAACTTTTGGAGCCAGGAAGCGGCCTCGACGGGGTCCTGGAGGGCGAGATGGAAGATTCCCAGTCCCAGGGCGGCCCGGGGCTCGCCGGCTTCGTGGGAGAGGCGCAGGAACTTCTGGGCCTCCTGGGGGTTCCCCTTGAGGCGCTGGATATGGCCCAGCGTAAAGAGGCCCGCGGGGCTGATCTTTTGGCCGTCCAGGGCGCGGCGGAAGAGTTTTTCCGCGCGGATGATCCGGGCCTGGCCGTTTTCCCGGGGCCAACGCAGGGCCGTGAGAAAGAGGAATTGGCCCTCGTCGTCCCAGGAGTCCGCCTCGGCGCGGCCAAAGCCCGCGTGGAGGCCTTCGATGGCCTGGAAAAAGGTCTCGGCGCGGTGGGAGACGTCATGGCTCTGGAAGACTTTTTCCTGGGAGCGCTTGGCGGCCTTGGCCCGCAGCTTGTCGTCGCCGAGCCAGGTCGCGGCGGCCTCGAGGAGCTCGGGGGGCTCAAACCACGCGAAATCTTCCCCCGCCTTGAAGAGTTCGCCTAAGTCGCCCCCCGCCTTTTCCGTAAAGAGGACGGCGCCCGAGGCCATGGCCTCAAGCATGCGCGTGGTGACCCCGGGGAAGAGGTTTTCGTTTAAGGCGAGTTTGCTCTGGCGGTAGATGAGCCCGGATTCCGAGGGGCCCACCCAACTGGCGTCCCGGCCGCCGGCGCTCTTGAGGGTGTATTTTTGGCTCAAGAGTCCGATGAGCCTTTCCCTCTTGGGGCGGCTCTGGGCGTCCACGACCCCCACGAAACCGAAGTCAAAGAGCTTGTCGGCGCTTTCTCCCTCGGCGGGGAGATAGCTCTTGGAGTCCACGCCCACGGGGAGCCAGGAGGAGCGGATCCCTTGGCTCGTCAGCTCCCGCGCGAAGGGTTTTTGGTCCGCGAAGACGTAATCGAAGAGGCGGGCGTAGTGTTTCTGCCACCAATAATTGATGGGGGAGTCGACGGCGTAATAGACTTTGGGAACCCCGTAGATATTGGCCAGGCCCTCGGGCCAGGCGTGTTGGCCCAAGTGGTCGGTATAGACGATGAGATCGGGGCGGTCCCGGAGGTTATTGAAAAGGGAGTCTAAGGGGTAGCCGTCCTGGTGGGGAGGGACAACCACGGTGTGACCCATTTTATGGAAGGCGTCCAAAAAGTATTCGCTTCCCAGCGAGAGAATAAGCATGCGTCTGTCTCCAACGGCGAAAAGTCGCGCGCGGTATTGGCGCGCGCTTGGAAGGGCTTGGGGGCGCCTTGGGGCGGTCGGCCTTGGGAAGGCCCGTTATCCGGCTTTGGTCGGCCTGTCGTCCAGCCTTGGTCGGCCTGTCGTCCAGCCTTGGTCGGCCCGTCGTTCGGCCTTGGTCGGCCTATCACGCGGCCTTGGTCGGCCCGTCGTTCGGCCTTGGTCGGCCTATCACGCGGCCTTGGTCGGCCCGTCAGTCGGCCTTGGGAAGGCCCGTCAAGTGGGGCCGGCGAGTGGCCCGTCAGGCGGGCCGTCAAGTGGGCTCTGAAGAGCGCCGTCGCGCTCCCCGAAGGCGCGCGGCGCGGGGAAGGCGGCGGAAAGGCGTCTCAGGCAGTCCGCGCAGTCGGCGCCCGCCCCGTCCCCGGCGCGGGGTTCCCGCAAAAAGGCGGCCCGCGGGGAATTGAAGGCTTCCTTTAAAGAGATTTCGGGATAGCGCCCGAGGGGCCTGAGCCTCCCAAAATCGGAGCAGCAGGGAAAGAGCGCGCCGTCCGCGTGGAGGGCCAGGCGGGTCATGGGCTCGGGGCAGCGGCGCGGCCCTTGGGGTTCCGGGGTCGCGCCGGCTTTCGGCGCGAAGGCTTCCGGCGCGAAATCGTCGCCGCGGGTTAAGGGCGCGTATTTTTGGATGGAGAGGTAATCGGCCAGGGGCGCGAAGGTCGCGATAAAGAGTTCTTTGTCCCCCTCGTTGAGCCGGGTCTCCACGAAACTGACCCGCAAAAGGGGGAGGGGGCCAGAGAGCTCTTGCCGCAGGGCGAGAAAGGCGCGGATATTTTTGAGGACGAGGGCGAAATCGCCGCCGGGCCGCGCCGCGCGGTAGCTTTCCGCGCTCCCCGCGTCCACCGAGACCATGAGGCGCGTCAGGCCCGCGCGGATCAAGGCGCGCGCCGTTTTTTCCGTCAGAAGGAGGCCGTTGGTGATCAGCGCGAGATCGAGGATCCCTTGGGCGCGGGCGCTCGCGATCAGGTCGGGGCATTCGCCCCGGAGCAAAGGCTCCCCGGTCACGCCGATCCGTAGGGAGTAAAGGCCGCCCGCGGCGGCCTCGGCGAGGGCCCGCTCCGCGAGAGAGAGGCTTAAATCCAGGCCCATCCCGGGAAAAAGGGAACGCGCGGGATTGCCCGCGGGGCAGATGGGGCAGGAAAGGTTGCAGCGGGTCGTGATATCGAGGTCCAGGTGCAAGGGAAAAGGCTGGGTTTCCCCCGCCTCGGCCCTCCGCCAGAGTTCGCGGTAGGCCAAAAAGCGGGGGGGAAGGGCGGAGGCGAGCTTGGCTTCCGGGGAGACGCTGGAGAGGAGCGCGCTCCTGGAAATGACCGGGACCGGCGGGGCGGGACCGCCGGAGCCGCCGGGCCCGCTGGGCGGGGGGGCGGCCCCAAGGCCCGCGTTTGGCGTCTTCAAGCTTGCGCGCAAGGCTTAATCCTTCCGTGGCGTTTCCGCGCTGAGGGTTTAGCGGCCAAGGACTGGCGCCGCTCCCCTTGAAGGGCGCGGCGCGAGCTTTCTTGGCGAGGCTTAAAAGCAAAAGCGACGCCAAAGAAAAGCGGAAGAAAATTCCGCTCCAGAGCCGCGGCGAGAGTTCACGGGAAGACGCGGCGGCGCCTGAATAAGCCTTGCCCCGCCGCTCCAGGCGGAGCTGGAGTGACGCGCGAGGGGAGCGCGAAAAAATGGATTAAGTCTTGCATAACGATTCCCGCGGCTCTCCCGGGGAGAAGAAGGCCCAGGGCGAGCGCCATTAAGGCGAAAGGCGCCCTTGAGGGCCCCGAAAGAAGGATTATGTTAAGACCACGCGCCATCGAAGCCTCAAGTCGGGAATTTCAGGCCTGCTGGACCTTGGCGGCCAACTATATTCAGCGCTTGGGGGTTAACGGCCTGTCTTGGTTCAAGGGCGACTTAAGCGCTCCTCTCTTTGAGCATTTTTCCTTCCGCATGGGAAACCAGCTCTTCTTCGTGCGCCTGGAAGACGCCGAGGGGAGGCTGAAGGTCCCGGGGAACATGAGCGGGCTTTTGGAAATCGCCGCGGCCTGCAAAGGCCACCCCTTAATCATGCCCATGCGGAACACGGGCGGCATTTGGCTTCCCATCGTGCCGGGCTGGGGTCTCGTGGACGCCAAGACGAAGGCCCCGGTGAACCCCAAAAACCTGCTCACCCCGGAACGCGTGGAATACACCGACTGGGAGTTGCACGACATGGCCGTGCGCTCCATTCTTCTAAGCCTGGGCGACAAAAAGATTATCTCTTACGCCAGCCACCCCGACCTTAGCCCGTCCGTCTGGTACAGAGGCGAGAGCGGCGCCGAGTGGGTTATCGCGCGCTTCGCGCGGCGGCCCGCGGCGGACGCCGCGCCTCCCAGCAACTGGGCGCGGATCAAGGAGAGCTGTTTTTCGAGGGGCTCTGGGAACGGCTCTTTTGTCGTGGTGGCCTTCGCGGCCAAGGACCCTCTGACCGGGATCCCTGATGAAAAGCGCCGGCTCTGCCGCGGGGACGACATTTTGGTCAATTGCCGGAAGGTCAAGGAATTTTTGCGATCCGAGCCTCTGGCCTCTTAGGGGGAGGCCCCGTTTGGGCCGCCGGTCTCTAGAAAGTTTCCGCGGGCCTTTCCCTGGCCGGAAAGGAACGGTCGGGGGTCTCGTCCGCCAAGATGGCGCGGGCCGCGAAGTTGCCCCCTTCCGCCGCTTGCCGCAGGAGAGCCATGGCCAGGGCCTGATTGGGTTTGAGGCAGTCCCCGTTATGGTAGAGCGCGGCGAGGGCGTAGAGGGCGTCCGGGTCGCGCGCCCGCGCGGCCGCGGCCAAGTACCCCGCGGCTTTGGGGCAGTCGGCGTTGACGCTCTGAAGGCCGTCGCGGTAGATAAGTCCCAGCGTGACGAGGCTGTCGACGTGGCCTTTATGGGAGGCCATCTCCAGGTAAAAAATGGCGCGCGCCTCGTCCCGGGCGACCCCAAAGCCCAATAAGTAGCCCACTCCCAGGTTGTAGAGGGAAAGGGCGTGGCCGCTCGCGGAGGCGCGATGAAAGAGCGCGTGGGCCTTTTCCGGATCAATTTCCGTTCCCAGGCCGTAGGCGTAGGCCAGGGCCAGGTTGTAGATTCCGTCGGGATGCGCGAGGGTCGCGGCCTTTTCGAAAGAGGCGAAGGCTTTGGCGAGATCCCGGGGAACTCCCCGGCCGGAAAGGAGCCTGAGGCCTAAGTTGGTGAGGGCTCCCGGGTGGTTTAAGCGGGCCGCTTTTTCGTATAAAGGAGCGGCGAGGCTGTGGCCGAAACGGTCGATCTCCCAACGGGAGAGGGTTTCGGCGAGCTTGAAGAGTTCCTCGGGGTCCCGCTCCTCGGCCGCGGGCTGGGGCGCGAGCCCGGAGAGCCCCCAAACGACGACGGCGGCGGAGAGCGTCGCCCAAAGGACGATCCAAGGCCAAAAGAAAGGCGCGCGAGGCATATGGCGTACTCCTTTCCGCCCGCTCAAGTCCGTCCGCTCAAGGCGAAAAGCGGCGGCGCCGGGCGCGGCGCCCCTAGGGGGCTTTTTTTATGATAGACCCGTCTTTCCTGGAAGCGAACCCTTGGGAGGGGCTGGGAGAGGCGACTTTGGGAGAATTGGGGAACGGGGGCGGCGCTTTGGAAGGGGCGTCCCCTTCAGAAGCGCGAGATTCGCGCTCGGGGCGCCTTTTTGCTATTTTGGGGCGCTTGGGAAAATTTTTTTTGAGGCGCGCTTGAAGCGCGGGGAGCGAGGGCGAGTGGCGGAAATTTTCCATAAATTCTTTACGACCGGCGGCCCGGCCGATCCCCTCCGGCACTACGTGGTTCCCGCCGTGGAAAGGGTTCCCTATATCCGCCAACTGGTGGAGGACGGGCTCTTTTTCGCCCTGCGCGGTCCCCGCCAGTCGGGGAAAACCACCCTTATCCAGGAGCTCGTCCGGGAGATCAACGACTGCGACCGTTTCCACGCCCTCTATATCTCCTTGGGGGAGGCGCGGATCCTCCGCAAGCTCGCGAGCGTCTCCTCTTTCTTCGTCGAGGCCTTAAACGAGGCCCTTAAGGCCTCCCCCAACTCCATCCTTTCCGGGGCGACGGCGCGTTTGGACCCCAATCCCATCAAGGCCGTCCGAGGGGCCTTGGTCGCCCTGTGCTCCTCTTTGGACAAGCCCCTGGCCCTTTTTATCGACGAGTTTGACTCCCTCCGGGGCGAGATCGCCAAATCTTTGCTGGACCAGTTTCGCGTGGGGCACGCGACGCGCGCGCGGTCCCATTTTCCCTATTCCCTGGGGCTTATCTCCACTTTAAGCCTAGATAACCTCCCCGCGGGCGAGGGCAAGGCCCGCCGCGGGCGCGGAAGCGCCCCGGAACTCTGGGGCGGCCCTTTTTTCGTGGCGCGGGAGTTGCGCCTTCCCAATTTTTCCTTCGCCGACATCAACAAATATCTGGAACTCCACTCCGTGGCCACGGGCCAGTCCATCGAGGACGCCGCGCGGGCGCGGGTCTGGCATTGGACCGCGGGCCAGCCGTGGCTCGTCAACGCCCTCATGACCGAGGCGGTGGAACTAATCTTAAACGGGGACTGGAGCAAAGAGGTAAGCCCCGCCGTCGTCGACCAGGCCGCCGAGGCCCTGAAGCGGGAGATGCCGACGCACCTGAGGCGCCTCATGGCGTGGATCAAGGAGCCCCAGGTTCGGACGGTGATGGGGCCGGTTCTCGCGGGGTCCATCGCCCGCGAGCCCATCTTGGACGAAGGGGTCTCCCTGGCTTTGGACCTGGGGCTCTTGAGCGTGGACAACCGCGACAATTTACGCCCCGCCAATCAGCTCTACCAGGATATCGCCTTAAGGGCCCTCACCGAGCACGTCGTTCTGCCCGCTTCATTGGAAGGACGCTTTCTGGAGGAGGACGCCCTCGCGCTGACTCCACTCCTTCAGGAGTTCCAGCGTTACTGGCGCGAAAAGTCCCTGGCGTGGCTCGCGCCCTTCGCCGGCGACCCCACGGTCCTCGCGCACCTGGCGGTCCAGCTCTTTTTGCGGGCCTGCCTGGCGGGCCAGGGGGAACTCCAGAGGCGCAGCGCCATCGGGGAGGACAGCTTGGATCTGACGGTGAGCTACCGCGACCGCAAATACCCCATCACCCTGAAGGTGGCCCGCCCGGGCGCCCTGGCCGCCGGATTGGACGCCTTAAGCTCCAATCTGGACGCGGAAGGCGCTTTGGAAGGCTGGCTCTTGCTCTTTGACATGGACAACCTCAAGTCCCCCGAGGAAAAGATCTCCTGGAAGACCAAGACTTTATCCGCCGGCCGCGCGGTGCAGGTGGTGGGGCTTTAGAAAACTCGCGCCTTCGCGTCCGCGACGCGCGATTCGCGCGAAAAGCCCCAAGCGGGGAGCGCGCGAGGGAGGGGGGAAAGAGAGAGTGGCGCGGGGCTTTATGGGCGGCTCCGCCAGGGGAGGGCGCGCTTCCCTGGGGGAACGCGCTCGGGGGAGCGGGGAGGCGCCCCTGAGAGAGACTCTGGGGGAAAAGCGCGGCGAGCGTCAAGGAAGGGCTCCGCTATCTTGGCGGTTTACGCTTGAAGAGGCGGCGCAAGCCCGCGCGCGCGGGCGTTTCGGCGAATCCAGACGCGCGCGGGCGCCGTGAAGCTCAGGCCTTTTGGCGCGGGGAACGCCTTGAGAGGCGCGTTTTCGCGCGAAGCGACGCTGTTTGCCGCGTATTGGGCGCGCGCTTATCCCTTCCGGAAAAACCCTCTCGTTTTTCGTTTAAAACCTTCTCGCTTTTCGCTCGCGGACGCGTTTAAGCCCTGGTTAGAATTAAATTCTAACCAGGAGGCCATCGCGTTTATAGCGATTGACCATAAAAATGGCGCGCCCAACGCGAAGGCTCGCGAGTCTATAGTCCGCTCAGTTCGGTTCGATGGCTGGCTCCCTGAACGGCTCGCGCTCCGGCAAAGGGTCGGCGCGCGTTCCGGCGTCAACCGTCATTCGTTAGTATCGGGCGAGGCCGTGTCGGTAGGACGGCAAGCGCGAGGGCTTAACTTCGGTCCGCGCCGCGCCCGACTTGGCGAGGATGGGGCGCGGAGGACTGGCGGAGCGCTGAAGCCGAAGCGACGCGGAGC
This sequence comes from Deltaproteobacteria bacterium, assembly GCA_031265205.1. Classification (GTDB taxonomy): domain Bacteria; phylum Desulfobacterota; class Desulfarculia; order Adiutricales; family Adiutricaceae; genus JAISCZ01. Next base: position 14,181 of record JAISCZ010000110.1, on the reverse strand, counting down.
CGAAGGCTGGAAAGACGCGGTTTCGGGAAGGGTTCCGGCCATGGCGGGCGCGGAGCCGCGTGACGCGTTTCCGGCTTCGGGAAGATGAAGAGACATAACCTGAAATTCCCGCGTTTTTTTGTTGCTACGCGCCCTTTTTGAACGCTGTACAATACGCGGTTGTCTATAGGACTTAACGAAACCGGAGCGTTTGTTGATGTCTTCCTCTCTACTGGAATCCGCGCGCTAACCTGTCTAGCCGTCTTCCCGTACGCTCGCGCCGATTGACAAGGCGCGCTGGCGGAACTCGCTCGCCATCCAAAACCTTGGCGGGCGATAGATACTCGGGTACGAGGGCGCGTAAATGGGTAAGAGCGCGCCGAAATCCGTGCCCGCGACGGAATGCTTACGTCGTCAGGATACGGATTTCGCGATTCTTGCCGTACGGCGGAGAAAGAGCGTCAGGAACCGCTTGAGCCGTCAGTGGCCTCGGTGACGAGAAAGCGCGCCGCTACTTGCGTTCTGCCGCGTATAGCCACGGCGAGGCAAATTACTTCGCGCTTGGCGGCCCTGTAGGGTCCGGCGTAGTCCCTGTCCCTTATCTGTTCTTCGGCGAAGTCGAGAGCGGCGGACAGTTCCTTATCCTTCGCCTTCTTTTTATCCAGTTTCCGGGCGCCGCTCGCGCTCCCGGCTACTTTTTTTGTTGTCGTGTCCCGATAGCGGTATTTCATTTCGATAATAACGCAGACTTCGTTAGGAAGGAACAAAGTGATGTCAGGCCGTCCCTCGCCTCCGGAAGTTTCGCTCAGAATGAAAAAACCAGCGGACAGAAGAGAGGCGTGGAGTATCGCGTGATAAAATTTTTCAGCTTGTGCGCGTTCCGCCGGATCGTCCAGCTGTTCCTCTTGATTGGCTGTCGGGTGTTGGTGGTACGAGATTGAGACCAAAAGGTCGTGAAACATTCTGACTACTTCTTTAGAGTCTTTTTGTAACAGCGCCGCGGGTAGATTTTTCGAAAGATCGCTGATAAATTTATTATTCAATTTAAAAAAATCTTTGAATATGTCAGCTTTTAAATATAGGTCGACTTCAGAGTTTGGAGTTTTGAACGTGTACGCGTCTTCCATCACTAAAAGGTTATTCGCGAATCTTGGTATTTTAATTTCTTTGTCGACAGTCAAATAACCGCTATGAAACAGAATGGGAACGACGCCAACGTCGGAAAGCTCAGTTTTTGTGACTTGCTGAGTAGGATAGACGGCAAGGCCCGGCTGGTGGAAATCAAGTTGGTTATCCCTGATAAGGGCGGAAAGGTGGGACGGTCTTCCTGTCGATGGCCAATAGGAGCCCAGGTGTTTTTCCAAAAAAAATTTGAGGATAGAGTACGGGTTAAATACGCGCTCTTCGCCGAGCCAGTTGTAGCCGTCGTACCATTCCAGGATTTTGGCTTTCAAATCGTCAACGTCGGCGCTAGGCGGGAGTTCCCCCTTGGCTTTCAGGATCTCGAGCGTCGCCTCGAACCTGTCTTCAAACAGAACGTCAACCTCGTGGCGGGTGAATCCGCATATTCCAGCGAATTGTCCGTTGAGCGAAATGTCTAAGAAATTGTTGGCTCCGGAGTCAACGGCGGTCATGGCGAACCTGGTTATGCCAGTGACGAAGGCGAAGCGTACGTAATCAATGCTAGTTTTGATTGCCCTGTAGAAATCATGCAGGATATCTCTACAGGCTAAGGCGAGATTTCGATTCGTAATATGATCCGTAACCGGAGCGTCGTACTCGTCCACCAGTATTACGGCGCCGACACCGTACTTTTTTGAAAGGCCTTTTAAAAGCTGCTCAAGAATTTTGCCGTATGATTTCTTGGTTATGACTACGTCATGTTCGATGCCCATATCCTTTAAATCATCTTCGATTCTGTCTATCAGGTCGTTCTGAGTGGAGATTTTGTCGTAGGCCATGTTGAACGTCAGAACCGGGTGCCGTTTGAAGCTAAAGTCGCTTTGGGCGCCGATCCACAGGTCCTTGAAGAGTTCCCGGTCGCCTTGGAACAGCTCTGATATTGTTTTAAGCAAAAGAGTCTTGCCGAACCGTCTGGGCCTCGACAGGAAACAACAATCTGAGACATTCAGCATTTCGTGGATATATTTGGTCTTGTCGGCGTAAAGTTGATTTCGCTGAATGATTTTTTTAAAGGATGGATCGCCGAGAGGCAGAGCTTTCATATCCATGTTCTTTCTCCTTAGAGGCAGGACACTTAACGATCCGGAAACGGCGCCCGTCACGGTGGCCGACGTGGCCCCATTCGTAAGAGTCGCCTGGGACATAAAAACCACCCAATTGTAATATACCAAAAACACGTCCGTAAGGTCAATTCGATTTTACGCTTTTCAACTTTTCTATAATGATTAATCAATTGGCATGATTTTTGATTTTTCCGTGACGCAGCCATCCTCAGTAAAACCTATTGACTCGAGAGCGCGTTCTCGACAAGAGAATAGAATCCAACAGTGGCCCGGAAAGGGGGCCTTCTTGTCTCTAGCCCAGTCGGCGTTCTGGCAGCCGAGGTCTATATTTTTAGACATTCGACCGCCTCCTTTTTATAAAATTTCTAACACCGCTTGGTAACTTATCGAGCGCGCTTTATTCCCCTCCAGTCACGCCCTCTTTCCGCTCTCCTTCAGTTCCCCTCACGATACTCTGATATAAACCGCGGTCATTCTCTCCCGGCCATGTATTTTTAACGCGAGGCTTCACGGGGCGCCATCGCCAGCCATCGCGGTCACGCGGAATTAAACATTACTATCAGAGCGGCGCGACTGGCGGAGCGCCTTTCGTTCGCTCTCGAATGGGCTCTTGGCCCGCCTTCCTCTGAGGCCCGCTCCCCCGCCGTATTTCCAGGGGCCTAAGGGCCAACCCGCGGGCGTCTCGCCCTCGGCCATGGGGCGGCGCCGCGAAAAAGCCCGCTCTCTAAGCGCGCGCGACACGCGCGCTCCCGCGGCTTGAGGGGAACGGAAGGGGAGAGCTTGGCTTGTTGTCCGCCGGCGCGTTTCCGCGCGCTTCGCGCGAAAAAGGCGGGAGAGCGCTCGCGGGCGCCCTCGGCCAGAGCGACGCGCGCGGCTGGGGAAAGGGCGGCGGCGTTCTCGGGAAGAGACGCGAAAATTTCCTTCCGGAACCGAGCCGTTACCCTTAAGGCTTAGAGGCGCTCGAGGAGGTACGCGCTGATTGTTTTGTCGTAGGCGCTGGTCCGGGCGAAGGCCTTCTGGGCGAGTTTACGGCGGGAGGCGTCGGATAGTTCCCCGCCTTTTTCCCGGAGCTCGGCCTCAATCCAGCCGTAGTCGGCGGGGTCGGAGACCACCGCCACGTGGGCGTGATTTTTGGCGGAGGCCCGGAGCAGGGAGGGGCCGCCGATGTCAATATTTTCCACGGCCTCCTCGAAGGTGGCGTCTTCTTTTTGGATGACGCTTTCAAAGGGGTAGAGATTGACGACGATGAGATCGATCCCCTCCCAGCCCATGGTTTTCATCTGGCCGACGTGGGCCGGAACGTCGCGGCGGTAGAGGAGACCCGCGTGAATCTTGGGGTGGAGGGTTTTGACCCGCCCGTCCAACAGCTCGGGGGAACGGGTGTATTCGGCGACCTCGGTGACTTTGACGCCCGCGGCGGTCAGGGCCCTGGCCGTCCCGCCGGTGGAAAGGATGGTGACGCCCAATTCGTTGGCCAGAAAGCCCACGAAATCGGTGAGCCCGCTTTTGTCGGAGACGCTCACGAGGGCCTGTCGGATTTTTGCCATGAAAAAACCTCGGAAAGAGTCGCGGGAATTCCCGCAAAAGGGCAGTTTAGCCGATTTTCGCGCCAAAAAACAAGGCTCGCGAGGCGCGCGCGTAGGCGCGTCGCCGCGCCGGGAGCGAGCGCCGGGAGCGAGAGCCGGGAGCGCGAGCCGGGAGCGCGAGCGAAGAGGTTTTCGTAAGCTCGCCTCGCGCCCCCAGGCCATCCCCCCGGGGATCGCGTTTGGGCGAGGCGCCAAAGTTTTGGGAAGGATGGCGCGCGGCCTTTTTTTCTCCCCGCGGCGGCGCCTGGGCCGCCGCGGCCGGGGCGCGGGGCGCTTAAAGGGAGAGCGACTCCTCGTCGAGGAAATTGCCCTGGAGGTCGAGATTTATCATATAGGAGGCCAAGAGGTTGCTGCAGATGGAAATGACCGAGACGTCCCGCTCGCTAAAGGGGACCTCCTCCTGTTTCAGGAGGGAAACGAAACCCCAGAAGTCCCCCTGGGAGACGATGGGGGCGAGGACGAGGGAATTGACGTTGCGGCCCAGAAACTTCCGCTGCTCGTCCCGGGTCATGTTGGATTTAAGGCGCGTGATGTTGTTGCCCTCGACTAGGGTCTCCAGCCATCCCGGGGGATCGTCTAGGGTGACGGTATTGAAGTGGGGGTTGATGATCATGCCCGGGAAGGTCACCACGCGGTGGCAGCGCGGTTTTTCCTCAAAATCGTAGACGTTTTTCCACAGGGAGGCCGAGACCCCGTCCATGGCGTAGCAGAGGGCCATCAGGGCGTGCTCCACGCTCTCGTTGAAGTCCTCGCCCACGGTCGTTAAAAGGTACTCGCTGACGCTGTGGATGAGCTCGATATAGGACTCGCTTTTGAGGGTGGCGTTTTCGGCGGCCTGGCGCAGCTGGGTCACGCAGTTGGCGGGGACGTTAATTTTGAGGGCGATTTTTTCGGCCATCTCCCGACAGCTGGAGGAGCCGCAGAAGCCGCAGTTAAAGCTCCTTTGGTCCAAGGGGCTTTTGCCCAAAAGGCGGAAGGCCTCCTCGATTCGCGCCTCGGAGACGGATTCGCGGGCGGGGGACTCGTCGCTGAAGTCGCGCGTGAAGAGCTCCAAGTCCACGGTCTCGTCAAAACGCTTGAAGAGGCTGACGTAGTAGTCGCGGGTGATTTCCTCGGCGAAGGAGCGCTGGTGCTGGCTTATTACGGACTGGGCCTGGAAATAGCCGTTTTGGGGATTCGCGCCGGTCCCCAGGGCGCAGCCGCGCTCGCAGTTCAAAACGGAAAAGACCGGGGGCAGGCGGTCGGGGCTCGCGGCGGCGTATTCTTCGAGGAGGGCGTAGACGCCGGGGCCCGAGGCCTGGTCAACCCGCAGGCCCGCGGTGACGAAAAAGTCGAGGTTATGGCGGAGCCCCGCGGAAATGGGGGGAAGCTGGGGGTCGTTAAGGCCTAAGAGGGGGTCAAAGTCGGCCTCTTCCTCGGGGAGGGGAACGTTGTGGGAAACGACGTATTCCCAGAGTTTTCGGAAGGTGACGTTGTATTCCACGAAACGGCTCTCGGAGGCGGACTGGGTGGCCGCGACGCAGGGGGTGAAGGCGGCGATGGCGTCCGTGAGCCGGAGGCGTTCTTTGAGGTAGATGGCCTGGCAGGTCATGGGCCCGTGGATCGGCGCGAGGCGCGGGAGGAGAGCGGGGTTCTGGGTCTGGCAGTAACGCGTGACGGCCGGGCAGTAGGAGGCGATGACGGAAAAGGGGCGGAAACGCTCGATATGCCTGACGTTCGCCCAGGCGTAGATATCGGCGCCGAGGGAACTGTCGTAGACGTCGCGCGCGCCTAAGGATTTGAGCCAGGCGAAGACGCGCCTTAAATCTGGGAAATTGGCCAGCGCGTTGGCCGAGGCCACGATAATGGAGATGGCCTTCCCGTCCCGGAGGTCTTGGAGGAATCTTTGCAGATCGTCGCGGTAGGCGCGGGCCCCGTGGTCGCAGGCCTTCAGGCAGGCCCCGCAGCCCACGCAGCGGGAATAGTCGATGGAGACCCGCGGTTTGGGGCCGGAATCTTGGGTGACGACGTTGGCCAAGGGGATGGGGCAGGCGCGGGCGCATTTGTTGCAGGCCACGCAGAGATGGTTGTCAGTGTGGATGATAGGTTTCATGGGGCGCCTCGCGACGGGGGAAAGCGGAACCCCCTCGTCCGGAAAGGCTCAAAGGCGAAAGGGCGGGAAAACGCGAAAAAGGAAAAAAGGGCGGCGCGTAACTTGGTTGGAAGGGCGGACTAAGGGAAAAGCGCGGCGGCGCGGGCGAAAGCGCCTTAACGCAAAAACGCGGAAAGTTTTTCTTTGATGCTGTCGTACTCCAGGGTTTCGAGTTGGGTTTTGAGCCACGCGACCAAATCGCCGTCTTTTTCGTAGCTGAAGCGGTCCAGCTCCTTGATGTCCTTTTTGATCTGGGTGGTTTTGAAAAGGCGGCAGTTGTCCAAAATGTTTTGGAGCAACCGCGGGCTGGGTTGGCGGCGCGTTTCCTTGCGCGCGGCGCCGGGGGCGGACTCGGGCGAGAAATCGCTTAAAAGGGCGAGAATGTCCGCGATGAGGGCGTTGGCCGCGACGATGAAGATCGAATTTGTTTTGCGGATAAAATCCTTGTCGCCTCTCTTGGCGGCGTTTTCGAGGTCCGCCGCCAGCTCGCCCACCTTCTGGGCGCAGACCCCGAAACTCGAGCCTTTGAGGCCGTGGATTTTGACGCGGTAAGAGTTGAGATCGAGATTGTCGGGGTTGGCGATTTCTTCTAAAATTTTGCCGGTGTACCGCGCGAAGGACTCGAGCAGGGGCAGGTAGCGCGCGGCGTTGTTGTCGCAGCGGGCCAACCCTTCGGCGACGTTGAGCCCCGGGACGTGCCGGGAGCGCAAAGGCGAGCTTTCTTTGAGGCGCGTCCTCTGGAAACTTTCGCGTTGGAGCTCTAAGCGCTCCTTTTCCGCCTGGACGAGGGTCGCCTCGTCCTGGACGTCGCGGATGAAGCGGTTTAAGACGCCGTCGAGCTGAATCAGGTCGATGGGCTTGGAGATGAAGCCCTGAAAGCCGTTGGCGATAAACATCTTTTCAATGCCCACGATGGCGTTGGCCGTGAGCGCGATAATGGGCACCTGGCGCGCGTAGGGGGTGCCGATTTCGTGGCGGATAATTCGCGCGGCCTCCACCCCGTCCATCCGGGGCATCATGTGGTCCATAAAGATAAGATCGTATTTGACTCCGGCCTGGCGCACCAGGCCCACGGCCTCTTCCCCGGAGGCGGCGCAGTGGGAGACGATGCCGTAGGGCTCCAAGAGGGCCTTGCCCACGTCCAAATTGGTGACCACGTCGTCGACTAAAAGGACCCTGGCGTAGGGCATATAGGAGCGGGCCAGGTCCTTGGAGTGCTGTCTTTCCACGAACTGGAAGGATTTGAGGTTCTCGACGATTTCCTCCCCGATGGGGGAACGGTCCAGGATCTCCTGGAGGATGGAGGCCGTAAAGCAGGAGCCTTTGCCGAACTCGCTCTCGACGCTGATGGTCCCGCGCATGAGTTCCACGAGATTTTTGGTGATCGAGAGCCCCAGGCCCGTTCCCTCGATGTAGCGGTTGGCCTCCCGGTCCAGCTGCACGTAGTTGGAGAAAAGCTTTTCCAGGTCTTTCTCGCGGATGCCGCGCCCCGTGTCGCTGACGCTGAAGGTGAGAAAACAGTCGTTGGAGCCTTCGTTGAAGGTCACGGATACTTTGACGCGGATAACGCCGCGGTCGGTGTATTTGATGGCGTTGGAGAGGATATTGTTGAGAATCTGCTTGATGCGGACCTCGTCTCCCTTGAGGGAGACGGGGATCATGGGGTCGATGTCCAGCTCTATTTCAATGGGCTTGGCCCCCACGCGCGTGGAGTTAAGGTTAATCGCGTCCCCCAAGAGGGAGGGAAACTCGTAAGGGGCGGGCGTGAGCTCGAACTTGCCGCTTTCCACTTTGCTGATGTCCAAAAGGTCATTGATAATGGAAAGGAGGTTGGCCCCGGCGGAGTAGATTTTTTCCAAATTGGAAAGGGTGCTCGGGGGGAGCTGGCTTTGGAGCTCCACGTCGCTGAGGCCCATGATGGTGTTTAAGGGGGTCCGGATCTCGTGGCTCATGTTGGCCAAGAAGAGGCTTTTGGCCTTGTTGGCCTCTTCGGCCTGCCGCGCCTGGAGGACCTCCGTCTGGTCGTGGAACAGGAGTAGGGTGCCCGAGAGTTTCACGCTCGGGTCCATGAGGGGGGTGATATTGATGGAATAGGTGCGCGCCCGCTCCGTTTTGTCGAAATTGATGGTGGTCGTGTATTTGATGAGCTGTTTATTCTGGACGGCCTGGAGGTAAATCCGCTCGAGGTTGCCCATCTCGGGCTCCGGGACGTGTTTGCCGAAGACTTCCCGGAAAGTGCGCCCCACGATGAGCCCCAGGTGGGAAAGGCCGGCCATGTGGAGGAAATAGTTCGTGCAGTAGAGGAGGCGGTTGCCGCCGTCGAAGACCAAAATGATGTTTTGGCTGTTCTGCAGAATGAGGTTGAAAAAGATCTCCTGGCTGGACCTTTCCGCCGAAAGCACCGTCGAGAGGTTGATATTCCCGGCGGTGGCGGCCTTGGTCCTTTGCATGAGTTCCTGGAGAAAGGCGTGCTGGCGGACGATGATCTTGGTTTCCCGGCGTTGGCGGCGCAGTTCCAGCTCCAGATTCTGGTATTCCTCCAGAGTCGGGCGGGCGGGATCGGCTGGGGCTAGGGGAGATTTCGTGGTCAATCGCGGCGCCTCTGTCGCCGGGAAGCCCCCTTTGGGGGAGCTTCGCGCGCGGCGCCCTCCCGCCGGCGAGAGCGCGGGATGGCGCCCCAAAGGATTTTCCCGCCGTTTGGGGGGGAAGGCCTAAAGGGGGGTTAAGGGATATGGGCCGGGGAGGCCTTACCGCGCGAGAGGGGAGATATGGCGGGGGATGCGTCTGGCGAAATCGCTCGCGCCGTAAATTCGCCTCCGGGGAAAAGACGGCGCGCGCGAGGGCCCATGAATAGAGATTAAAAGAAATCCTCTTTTTTGGCAAATAGATCGCGGGCCCCTCCCGGCGGGGGTGGCGGGGTGGCGGCCTTCCCCGCGAGGTCCCGCGGCTTCCGCGCGAGGTTTTCCCCGCGATAAGGCGGCTCGCGTTGGCGCCATGAGCGCCGGGGTCTTTCCCCGCGTGGCGAAAGGGGCGCTTTTTTTTCGCCCAAAATAATCAGGCGCCCCCGAGGAACTCAGGGCGCCGGGGCGAAAGTGGAGAAGACTCGCGCGCTCGCTCCCGCTCGCGCGGTCGCGCGCGAGCGTTTAAAAAGACGTTCGCGAGGCGGGGCTAAAGGGAGAGGGTCACCAGAGACATATTATGGTACTCGTTGTGGCTTCTGCCGTCCTGGCGGGTGACCGGGCAAAATTCCCCGCTGGAGTAGGAAAAGAGGTAGGGGACGCAGCCCTCCAAATGCCGCTGGAGCGTTTCTATTTCCGCCATGTAGTCCAGGCCCAGGGCGATGTTCCGCGAGAGGCAGGAGTACATGACAAGAGCGTTCGGCCTCAGGAACTTGGCCTTCTGGCCCACCGCGGCGGCGGTCGAGAGCACGTCCTCCGGGGAAAGGGACCCAATCCCCAGGGTCGTGTCGATGGGGGCGTCGCCGCAGAGCACGATGTGGCCCTCGGGGGTCTGGGAGTGGATGGTGCGCGCCGTGGGGGGATTGCCGTCCCCGCGGTCTAGAAAGATGGGAATGCAGTGGGTGCCCGAGATGTGCCCGTACCAGCAGAGTCCAAGGGACTCCATGTATTCCAACACGGGCACGCCGTTGACCTCCATGAGGACGTTTCCCTGGGAGGCCGTGACGATGGCCTTTTGGTGGATAGCCTTGTGGGGGGAGACGGGAAAGACGTCGAAGCGCGGCTGGACGCGGCCCTCAATGAGGACCATGGCTAGACAGTCGCTGAAGGCCTCGCCGTTATAGATGACCTGGGGGGCGCGCAGGTAAGTGGAGTAATCCGCCGCCTGGGACCCGAAGAGGGGGACGGAGTCGGAGACCTCGTCGAAGACGCGCGCGATTTTCTCCCCGACGGCGATGGAGGCGAGCGCGGGGGCCTGGACGATGGCCAGGGCGGGCCGGGAGGCTAAGAGCCGCTCAGTCTCAAGATAAGCGTCGATGACGGCGCCCCGGCATTCGGGCTCCAGGGGCTCGGAAAGGCCCGCCGCGAAGTGGATCTCGTCGCTCGTTAAGACCGCGAGGGAGAGGAGCGCGGCGTCCAGGGCGCCCAGGGACGTGGAATTGAGGAGGGAGTTGATCCCCACCACGGGAAAGGGCAGGCGCTCGCAGATGGCCTTGACCGCTCCGGACTCCAGAAAGGCGTTGGCGCAGGAGAGAAGGCCCACGGAGTTTTTCTTGAGGCGCTGGCCTAAATTGAGGAGGGCGAGGACCTCCCGGAGGGCCGCCTCGACATCGTCCACCTCCCGCGTCTGGGCGAGGAGGACGTCGATCATGGGCGCAGTTCCTCGGCGACGGCCCCGAATTTGTCCTTCGCGGCGCGGAAGGCCTCGACGATCGTGGGGTCAAAGACGGTGCCGGACCCCGAGAGGATGGCGCGGAAAGCGTCCGGGAAGCTTAAGGGCTTTTTGTAGACCCGCGCGTCCACGAGGGCGTCAAAGACGTCGGCCACGGCCATCAACCGCGCGCAGAAGGGGATATTCTCTCCTTTGAGGCCGTGGGGATATCCTTTGCCGTCCCAGCGCTCGTGGTGCGAAAGGGCCATGGCGACGGCGTAGTCCTCAAAGCCCCGCTCGCGCTTGAATTCCTGGAAGAGTTTTTGGAGGATACTCGCCCCCAAAGTGACGTGGTTCTTGATGGCGGCGAACTCCTCGTCGTTGAGCATGGCGGGCTTGAGCAAGACGCTTTCGCTGATGGCGAGTTTGCCCACGTCGTAGAGGGGCGCGGCCCGGGAGAGCAAGGCGATGTTGTTTTCGTTCACGTGCCCCGGAAAAGCGTCGCGGGCCCGCAGCTCGTCGCCCAGGAAGCGCACGTAACGGGAAGTCCTCTGGGCTTTCCCGAAGGAGCTTCCCCTTCCTTCCAAGAGATCGGAAAAAGAGGCGATGAGGGAGTCCTCAAGGTCCGCGGCCAGGGCCGATATTTGGGCTTTCGCCTCGGCCAGGTCCAGGTGGGTTTGGAGGCGGTGGAGTAGTATTTCCCTCTCCACGGGTTTGCTAATGAAGTCCTGGGCCCCGGCGAGGAGGGCCTTGACCTCGACCTTGGGGTCGTGGCTCGCCGTCAGGAAGATTACGGGAATGGCGCGGAGGGAGCGGTTTTCCCGGAGTTTGGCGAAGGTCTCGAAGCCGTCCATGTCCGGCATTTCGATGTCCAGCAAAATGAGATCCGGGACCGCCCGATCGCAAATGAGGAGGCACTGGGCTCCCGATTTGGCCAAGGTGACGTCAAAGTCGTCCTCTATTTGGATGCTTATCTGCTCCAGGTTCGTTAAATTGTCGTCAACGATTAAGATGTTTTTCATGTGAAAACCCAAAGCTGGCCGCGTTTCCTTTAGAAAGTCCTCGCGGAAAGGCGCGCCGCCCTCTTAGGGCGAGCCCCGCGCGGGGCGGGGCGCCCTTTGAAAACTTTGGGGGTTTTTAAGGGCGCGCGAGCGGCGGGCCAAAAGGCGCGGGAAGGATCTCCATGGGGGAAATAGAGAGCGTCTTTCTGGGGGGAGGATCAAAGGGGCGCGCGGCGGGCGCGCGGAAACGCGGGGGGTAATGGCGCGGAATAAGGGGATCCGCTTACGCGGCGCGGGAGGGCTCGCGCGCGGAAAAAGCGCTCTGGGCGGGACTCTCGGGCCAGCTAATTTTAACACCGGACGCGCGCGCCTGACAAGATTTTCGCGCGTCGCCGGGGGCGCCTTCCCCCCCGCGCGGGGGCGTGGCGCCCCCGGGGAACGATGAAGGCTTTTCCTCGCGGCGGGGCTAGTGGGACCCGCGGCTGGCGCGCACCCGCTCCCAGATGGCCCAGCGCAGGGGGTCGAGGCCCTCGCCAGTCACCGCGGAAAAGGGATAGAGCGGGGCGCGGGATTTTACGCGCCGATAGGCCGCGAGGGCCGGGGGGCCTTCCTCCAAGTCCATTTTGCCCAAGGCCACGAGCTTGGGCTTGCGGAGAAGGGCCGGGTCGTATTTTTTCAGCTCCGCCTCGATTTGGCGCAAATCCTTGAGGGGGGCTTCGAGGTCCATCCTTTGGGGGTCGAGGACGTGGACCAGGACGGCCGCGCGGGAGACGTGCTTTAAAAATTGATGCCCCAGGCCCAGGCCCCGCGAGGCCCCGTCGATTAAGCCCGGGAGATCGGCCAGGACGAAGGAGGACTCCTCGCCGGCCTCCACCACGCCTAAATGGGGGACGAGGGTCGTGAAGGCGTAGTCCGCGATTTTGGGGCGGGCCGCCGAGAGACGGGAAACAAGGGTGGACTTCCCCACGTTGGGGTAGCCCACGAGGGCGGCGTCGGCCAGGAGGCGCAGCTCCAAGAGAATTCTCCGCTCTTCCTTGTCGCCCCCCGGCTGGGCGAAGCGGGGGCTCCGCATGGTGCTGGAGGCGAAGCCGGCGTTGCCCTGGCCGCCCCTCCCGCCTTTGGCCACCACGCAGCGCGCGCCGGGAAGCGCCAAGTCAAAGAGCAGCTCTTCCGTTTCGGCGTCTTTGACCATGGTCCCCGGGGGCACGTTGACGACGAGATCTCCCCCGTTTTCCCCGGTCTGGTTGCGCCCGCGCCCCGGCTGGCCGGCGCGCGCCGCGAAATGCTGGTTGAAGTGGAAGCGCAGGAGGGTCTCTTTCTGGCTCGTGGCGACGATTATGACGTCCCCGCCCCGACCGCCGTTCCCCCCGTCGGGCCCCCCGCGGGGGATATATTTTTCGCGGCGGAAACTGACGCAACCCGCCCCGCCGTGGCCGGAACTGACGTAAATTTTGGCTTGATCCACGAATTTCAAAGTGACGTACCCCGGGCTAAAGCCCAGGGGCTTCCCGTTCAAGGCGTCTCGGGCCCGCCAGATTTACGTCCGGGCTAACTCCGCGTGTCCCGCGGTTCTTGTCGATGGCCAGGCCGAGCGTACGCGGGCCCTCGGCCCTTATATTCAAGGCGGCGTTTACGTCCGCGACCCGCGCGTGTCCGCGCCTGTCGCGGACGCGGACCCTTTCAGCCAGGCCCAGGGCCGGTCGCGCGGCCCCGCGGGCCGAACGGGTCTCGCTGGAAGGATAGAACCTGTCCACTAGGACGAACCTCTTGCCCCGTTCCTCCAGCTCGCGGCGCGACATGTTCACGAACATGCCCCAGCCGTTGTCGGCCACGCTCTCGCCGCGCCGCGACGCCTGGGCCACGCCGCGCGTGTCGATGTCCTCGGCGATCACGGCGTCGAAGGCGTGGGCTATCCGCCCCGACTCCTTCTCGAGGAAATCTTTCCGCTGGTTCCGCGCCTTAAGGTGGCGTTTAGCCAATCTGTTCCTCTGTTTATTCCCGTTCTCGCTCCCCTTCCCGCGCTTGTGAAGCTTCCTCCGCTCGCGGGCGAGCCTCTTCTCGGCGTTTCCGCGACGCCTCGGCTCGCCGGGTTTCTTCCCCTCCGAATCAACGTAAAGATCCGGCGTCGAGAAATCCAGGCCGAGCGCCTTGTCCGCGTCCGTCTCGACCGCCGCCGGGGCCGGCGCGTCGAACTCGCGCGGGAGCGCCGCGTGACACTGGCCGGCCGCGTTCCGGCTCGCCGTGACCGACTTCAACCTGTAGTCTTCCGGGATATCGCGACGCCGGATGACCTTCGCCAGGCCCAGTTTCGGGAGCTTTAGCTTGCCGTCGCCCCGTAATTCGATGTTCCCGCCAATCAGGTTGGTGGTATAACTCGGCCTGTCCCCGCGCTTGCTCTTGTATTTCGGGGACCCGAAATGGCCGGGGTTCCTGAAGAAGTCCCGGAACGCCTTCTCCTGGTTCAGCGGGACGTCGCGCGGGGCCATACTGTCGATTTCTCGCGGCCAGGGCCAGCGCTTCTTGTACCGCGCCGGGGCGATCCGTACCGAATCATTGGTTATCAGACACCAAATCTTCCTGTCTGTCAGCATCCGGTTCCAGACGAAACGGCAACGGCCGAAAGTCCCGTTTATCAGGACTTCCCGCTCCCCGTTCGGATATATTCGGAACACGAACGCCTTGTTCATCGTTTCCCCTGGTTTTAGAAGTATTTTCTTATGATATCAATCGGCGCGCCGACTACCTAATTTATATTATATCACGCGCGCCGTGAAAGGCGCCATATTTACCGGGTGTAGATTAAAAAAGGTAGCAATTTAGTTGAATGAAATTGGCATATCGCTAGGAATAACGTATTCGTTTTGGGGTAAGCCCTGGCCTGGTGGAAAGGCCAGGTTTGTCCACCAGGC
>JAISCZ010000013.1 GCA_031265205.1 Deltaproteobacteria bacterium | reverse complement strand
AAAGGTTAGCGTGATACAGCCATTCGCCAAAATCTATTTCACTATTCCCAACTATTATCATTTTACGATTAGCTCTGGCGTAAACGTCATAGGGTATAAGCGCCAAAAATTTCCTAAATTCCCCGATTAATGTTTTGGCGTCGCCACTCCCTAGGGCCTTCAGCAAATTAGCGAACTTAGCGCTAGCCACGGCGTTACCGCCCACAAAATTCTCAACTAAGAGTCGCGACATGGATTCGTAAACCTCGCGGTTAGGATAATCCAAGGTAAAAAAATCTTCGGATAATCCGGGCCTGAGACTCAGATAGCCAGCTTGGTAGAAAAAACTCGCCGGAGTGGCTGTATCTATCTCCCCAGGATTTTTAGCGAAGGACCTTGAAACGTCAATTCCGCGAAATTCTTCCACAGTAAGGCTCTTATCCTTGATATATTGGGCGATTATTCGCGAGGTTCCGGTATCGAACCAGAAATTATCAAATCTTTTTTCGGCGAGAAAAAGTAACGTGGAAAAAGGATTATAGACGCGCGTCTCCCCGTCAAAAGAGAACCCATTGTAATAATCCCTAAGTTCCGCAAGCAAACCATCTCGCTTTTTTCCAAGTCTGGAAGCCGCTTCATCAAGTTTCTCTCCAAACTGTCCGGCAAGCTCTTCATGGGTAAAACCGCATAAGGCGGCGTATTTCGGACTTATTGAAATATCCCGGAGATTGTTCATGGCCGAAAAGACGCCCATGCGAGAAAATTTAGAGATGCCGGTAATAAAAATAAATGAAATATATTGATCGAGGGATTTTAGCCGTGTATAGTAATCGCGCATTGTCACGCGAACTTTTTCCGCTTCCTCCGGCTTTTTGATTAAATCCAAATATGGCTTGTCGTACTCGTCAATAAGCACGGCTACCCGACGACCAGCGCGTATCGAAAGGTCTTTAATAAGTTCTGACAAGATTTCCCCGCAAGGGAGGGTGGGATCGCGCGTAAAGGCCGACGGTCCGGCTGGGGACGATATTGAGCTACCCGAGGCCTTTTCGTCTTCGCGCCAAATCGCCGAGGATGAAGTCACGCGTCCCAATGACTTCTGGAATTCCTCTATTCCCAAAAAATTCGTGACTAAGGCCATGTCCAGCGAGATAACCGGGCGCGGAGCGAATATCTCCTCGCCAAGCCTCTTTTCAATGGCCAGTCCCTTAAAGAGTTCCCGTTGACCGGAAAATAAGGCCACCATAGTAGAGATCAAGAGTGATTTGCCGAACCTCCTCGGACGGGCCAAAAACCAAGCCTTTGTTCCGAATTCTGAAATCATCTCCGCGATGAAAACTGTCTTATCCACGTACAGAAGGCGGCCGCCGAATTCCGCGAAAGTCTGAACCCCTATAGGTAGTTTCCGAGCGTCTCCATTCATGGAAAATCCTCCCCATTAATATTCAATGGTACAATAAAATCCCATACGCGCGCAATTATTGATTAGACGATTTGGCTTATCATAAATAACCATATTATTTAAAAAGAAGACGCGATCTACGCCCTCGCCATGGATAGGGAGGAGAACCGCGAAAACGCCATTCTGACGACCACCCAACGCTACGCCTCCGAGGAGGAGTCGCGAGGCTTGGAGACCAAAATCGCTTCTATCCACGGCAAACTCGCCCACGAACTAGCGCGCTCCGGTAAGCGGTACGGGAACTCTGAACTCAATGTCACGGGCAATACATCTCGCGGCGCCTGGGGTTCCCAAGCCCCGCTTCGGCATAACCTAAAAGGCCAACTAGATTGGCCTGATCACGGTCCCCGCCTGGACCGAGGGTGGCCGCGAAATCCTCGCGGCCGAAGTCCAGGCGACGCCACGCAAAGGCGACCGCGTCTTAACCGAAAAAATTGACGGATGTCCCGCGAAATCCGCCCGGGCGTTCCTCAACCCCGTGCGCGCTATCTTGCGCAAACTGGATCTGGACCTCGGCTTCTACGGTAAGAACTATTTCCACGCGCGCCCGCGGGAAGAAACTATCCCTAAAGACAGGCCATCGGTCGACGTTTCCCTGGCGCTGGCCCCGCTCTTAGCCCTGACAAAAAGGAAGGGCGGAAGGGAGGAGCCCACGCTCGGCAAGAGCGCCCCACGCGGGAGAGCGCTCCCATCGGCGGCCTCAAAGAGAAGATCATGGCCGCCCACCGCGGGGAACTCAAGACCCTCATTGTCCCCCAGGATAACGAGAAAGACCCCAAAAGACATCCCCGAGCGGATCCTCAAGACCTTCAACGTCATCCCCGTCAAGATGGCGGACAACGTTTCGCGGAGCGCTCTCGCGAGCGACGAGGACTCGCCCCTCTTCCACGAGCCCGAGGAGACCGTCAAAGGCCTCAAGGAAGAGTACGAGCTCCCCGACTCCCCGCTCTTGAGCCCCGCGCCCAGCGCCCCGAACCTGGAGGGCCCGAGACTCGACGCCTAAACAAGGGTCCGCCACCGACGCCGTGGGGCGCGCTGGGGCTTTTCCCCGCCGCGCCCTTCTTTTTTCCCCACGCTCGCGCCAGCGCGGCCAAAACTAAAGCGCGTCCCGGGAGAGGCTACCCACGCCTTCCGGCTTTTCCGCGCGCCCGCGCGGCCGTTCGCGTTTCGCGGCCCGCTTTTTCCGGGCCGTCGGACCGCTAAAGCCTTCCCCTGGCCCCCAAAGGCGGGGGGAGAACCTCGGAAAGAGCTTAAGGGGGCACCATGGACCCTCGCGCGGCGGGATTCGGCGCCCTTCGTTAGGCGCGCGAAAAAAACTTGGACCCGCTTAATTTTCTCTCCTACAAATTGTTTGATAGCGCCCAGAGGCCCATCGTCGCGCCCCCTTAGGCGAAGCGCTTTCTCGCGCGGCTGAAGATATGGGCCGGAAGGCTTACGCGTCATGGTTCGCTTTTTTTTCGACCGCCCAGGCGCCGATAGTCCGTTTAGCGCCGTTAATGGCGATCCCCAAAAGAAGAGGATTGTCGTAGGGTCCGGCGTAATTTTTATCTCGAATCTGTTTTAACGCGCCCTGGGCCACGTCCTCATCATTCCCGTCTCGGACCATTTTAAGCTCTATGACCCAAACCCGTCCCGCGTAAATGGCAACCATGTCTGATTGACCATGGCTGGTATGCTCTTCCGCGCGCACATTGACACCCGCGCCAATGAGGAAAGATAAAAGAGTAGCGTGATACAGCCATTCATCAAATTTAATTTCGCTATCCCTAAATTTAACCGCTTTCCGATTAGCCTTGACGTAAATGTCATAGGGTATCTCAGCCAGAAATTTCGTAAATTCCCCAATTAAAGCTTCGGCGTCCCCGCTTCCCAGAGCCTTACGCAAATCGACGAATATAGCGGTGGCTATGACGCGATCGCCCACAAAATTTTCAACCAAGAGTCGCGACATGGATTCATAAACCTCGCGGTTTGGGTAATCCAGGATAAAAGAATCTCTAGATACGCCGGGCCGGAGGCTCAGATAGCCAGCTTGATAAAAAAAACTCGCTGGCGTGGCGGTGTCTATCTCTCCAGGATTTTCGGCGAAATCCTTACCAATCTCTATCCCTCGAAACTCCTCCACCGTCAAAATTTTATCCTTGATATATTGGGAAATTACTTGCGTGGTTCCACTTGTAAACCAATAATTACTAAATCGTTTATAAAAAAGAAAAAGAAGAATGGAAAAAGGGTTATAGACGCGCGTTACTCCGTCAAAAGAGAATCCGTCGTAATAATCTTTAAGTTTCGCAAGCAAATCGTCTGAGGCCATTCCGAGGCTTTGGGCCGCCTCTTCAACATATGGTCCTAATTTATCGGAAAGCTCTTCGTGGGTAAAACCGCAGATTGAAGCGTATTTTGGAAGAACAGATATATCCGTGAGATTGTTCATGGCCGAAAAGACTCCCATCCGCGTAAATTTGCTAATACCGACAACAAAAATGAATGAAATATATTCATCTGAGGCTTTCAACACAGAGTAGAAAGCGCGTAACGCTTCGCGAACTTTTTCCGCCTCGTCCGGCCTTTTAATTAGATCCAGATACGGCTTGTCGTACTCGTCTATAAGCACCGCCACCTTGCGTCCCGATTTTGTCGCGAGTTTTTCGATGAGTTCGGCTAGGATTCTTGCTGGCGAAAGATTGGGCGTCAGTTTAAAGCGTACCGCTTTAGGCGACGAGGATAAAAACCTGGCAAGAGACCACTTGCCTCCTTGCCAAATCGCCCTGGAAGACGTCAAGCTCCCCAATGACTGCCGAAACTCATCTATACCCATGTCTGTCACCGCATAGCTCATGTCCAGCCTGATAACTGGACGCGCGGCGAATATCTCCTCGTCAAGCCTCTTTTCAATAGCGAGCCCCTTAAAGAGCTTTCTTTGGCCAGAAAATAAGGCCACCAGCGTGGAGAGCAACAGAGATTTGCCGAAACGCCTCGGGCGGGACAAAAACCAAGCCTTTGTCCCGAAGTCCGCAATCAACTCGGCGATATAAGCGGTCTTATCCACGTACAGGAGACGATCACCGATATCCGCGAAAGTCTGAACCCCTAATGGCAGTTTCTGGACAACTCTATTCATCGTAACCTCCCCAAAGATTTTCAGTGGCGCTCTAATATCCGCTCGCGCGCGAAAAATAATTTGCCGATTAGCCTTTTCGACTTATCGCCAATGGCCTCCGAGCCAAAAAGAAAGTCCTACCCAACCGCCTCATCGTGGATAGGGTTGAGAACTCTGGCAGCGCCATTCTGGCGGCCATCCACCACTACGACTCCGAGGCCGGAGTCGCGAGCCTGGAGGGCGAAATAGCCACTCCCCACCGCAAGCTCGCCCGCGAACTCGCGCGCTCCGGGAAGCGGAACGCGAACCCCGAACTCAAGAACACGGGCAAAACCATCTCGCGGCGCCTGGGGATTGTCAAGTTCCACTTCGGCATGGCCGAAAAGGCCGACGAGATTGGCCTGGCCAATGGCTTCGCCTGGACCGAGATTGACGGCGAAATCCTCTCGACCGAAGTTCTGGCGACACCGCTTACGATCAACCTCATATTAACCGGAAAACTTGGCAAAGTCACGCGGAGGCCCGCCAGGGCGGCCCTCCGCCACGCGCGTTCCATCTCGACAACTGAATCTGGAGCCCATCTTCTACCGGAAGAAATACCCGCGCGCGTCCGCCGGAGGGGTCTATCCCCGAGGATGAGCCCTCGACCGGCGTTACGCTGGCGCCAGGCCTAGTTTAGGCGCTGAACAAGAGGAAGGTTAGAAGGGGCTCGCCAATAACCGGCTAGAGCGCGCCTCGCGGGTGAGCGCTCCCCCTCGGCGGTCTCCCAGAGAAGATCATGGCCGCCCAGAGCGGTGAGCCCCAATACTTCATTATCACCCCAATGCTACGAAAAATACCCTAAAGACATCCCCCTTGCGGATCCTCCAGACCTTCGACATCATCCCCATCAAGATGGTGGATAACGTTTTGCGGAGCGCCATCATGATCGACGAGGACTCACCCCCTTCCGCGATCCTGAGGAGACCGCCAAAGGCCCCAAGTAAGAGGCCGAACTCCCCAATTCCCTGTTCGCGCGTCCCAAACCTAAATATCCCGAGACTCGACGGCTAAAGAAGCGCCAGACCCCACCGAGGGGCGCGCTGAAATTTTTGACCCTCCGCGCCCTTAATTTTTTTACGCGTTCCCGACAGAAAAAAAGACGCGCGACGCTTAATGAGCGTGAACGCGCGAGTCTCCTCCGTCGCGCCAAGGATTGACGATAGACGCGCCACGCCATTCGATTCTCGCGCGCCTTCTCCTTAAACTACGCGCGCTAATTTGCCGTCAACGCCATGGGTTTCCTCCATCAATCGCCGGACTCTGCCCTGGATCATCGCGCCCCGCGCGGCCTCAATCTCATTTTATCTCAGTCCCCCCTCACGGATAGCCGCGAATCGCCGCCACTGACGACTGGGCGAGGCGCTCTCTCTTCCCCCCAAGGACATTAGGGGAGGCGCGCCCCCGGAGTCTCGACCGCGGACAGCTTGTAATTTCCCACGAAGGCCCGCTGGAAGCGGGCGGGCGCCGCGCCGTATTTTTCGAAAATCTGGCCCAGATCTTGCTTTTTTGCTCTTTCGCTTAATAATCCCCTTGGGGGAAATCCCTTTCCCCCTTAAGGGACCGCGCTTTACCCCGCGCTAAAAAATTGACCGGAAAGCGCCTTAACCCTAGAAGGGCTTGTCTATGCTTGAGGAAACCGACAAAAGACCTTTAATTGGCAATCTTTACGGCGCCGTCGGCAATCCGCGGGCGCGGGAGGCTTTAATCCGGAGGCCGGAGAGCGCCACCGCCCTCCGTCCCCAATTTCTGGGCGCGTCGGCCCCGAGCGCCAACGGCCCCGCGAGTTTCGCGGACGTGATGGAAAGTCAGGGGCCCGACCGGATTATCGGCGACGTTTTGGAAGGCCCGGTGAGCCAACAGACACAGAGGCAACTCGCCCAAATACAGGCCATGAGCCAGCGCCAGTCCTCGGCCTGGGAGGAAGAGCTCGTCGCGAGCGCGCGAACTTCCTCTCCCCAAGCCGCCAGCGCCCCGGTCCGTCGGGGAGCGCGAACTTTGCTCGCCGGGGCCACCGTTTTAAAGGGCGTGGGCACGGGGAGCGTCTTTAACGCCGCGCGCATGGCCGCCTACCGCCAAAAGCAAGGCTACGCTTTAAGGCTCCCCGACCGCCGGAACTCCGACGCGGAATTGGTCTCCGAGGCCCGGAAAATCCAAGAAACGGACGGCTCCAATTCCCTGGGAGGCATGGCCCAAAGCGCCCGCGCCGCCTTCGCGGAATCCTTCGCGGCGGAAGGCGCGGACGGCGGAATTGACGAAAGCGCCCCCAAAGAGAGCAAGTTCGAGGCCATCATCAACCGCGCGGCCAAGGCCTTGGGCCTGGATCCCAACCTCATCCGGGCGGTCATCAAGGCCGAGTCCAACTTCAATCCCAAGGCCGTCTCCAGCGCCGGGGCTAAGGGTCTCATGCAGCTCATGCCGCGCACCGCCAAGGAAATGGGCGTGAGCGACCCCTTCGATCCACTGGAAAACGTCTGGGGCGGGGCGAGGTACCTCAAGAGCATGCTCGACAGGCACGGCGGCAACGTCAACAAGGCCCTGGCCGCTTACAACTGGGGCCCCGGGAACCTGGACCGCCACGGCTATGGCGGGAACATGCCCCGCGAGACCCGCCGCTATATTGACGTGGTGAACCGCAATTACCAGGAGTTTAAAAAAGCCACCGTCTCCGCCGAGGCGTAACGTCTTTTATAATCGCCAATTTTCGCTCTCTTTTGGCAAAAATCAGCCGCTACCCCCCCTCTGGGGCTCACTGATTTTTCCTATTGGTGCTAGGATTTAAGATAAGGATCTTTTCTTGAAGATCTTTTGGGCTCTCCTTAAGCGCTACCTCCGACTTAAAGGGAAATCCAAAAAAACCGCCTCCCCTCCCCAAGGTTTTAGGGCCCTTGGGAAAAAGGGAGGCGGTTTTTTTTGGGCGGCACCAAAAGGCCTGGGGGAGCGGAGGCTCCCCTTATTTTTTAAATCACCCGGCGCGCGGTCGCGAAGCGCTGACGGTAATATTTTTCCTCCAGATTGGCTTTGCGAACCTTTTTGCCGCGGCCCGGCGCGTGAATCATCCAACCTTCGCCGATATAGACCCCCACGTGGTCAACGCGGCCCCGGGACTGGAAAAAAACCAGATCCCCGGGCAGCATCTCGTCGCGGGAAACTTTAACGCCGGCGTTGGCCTGTTTCCAGGAGCTGTCGGGAAGGCTGATTCCGTGGAGACGGAAGACGTACCACACCAGTCCGCTGCAATCAAAGCCTTTGGGGGATTTGCCCCCGTAAACGTAAGGGGTCCCCAAATAAGAATGGGCCGACTGGGTCACCTTGAGAGCCAGCGGCGAAACGCCTTGGGTTTTAGGGCCGCAACCGCCCCAGAAGAGCGTGGCCCCCAAAAGAAGAGCTAGAGTCAGAGATTGAGGAGAGTATTTTCGCATAGAGCGCCCGCGGGAAAGCTTTGGAAAGCTTTTTTAGCTTGGGGCGTCCGCCCCAGAGCCAGGAGAACTATAGAGAGAAGGAAAAAACGATCCCCTGGGGGACCCTCTGAGCGAAAAGCAAAAACGATACCATTTCTTAAAAAACGGGGCGAATTAAGTAAAAAAAGGAAAAATTTTACTTAGTTTCCCAAAAAGAGCCTTAATATTATCAATTAACGTCAATTATGTCAAATATATTTATATTGTGGTTATTTTGGATTATACCACCAAATCTAGCTTAAGACCCGAGGAAAACCTCTCTCTTTCCCGAAGACGAGCCTCGTCAAAAATAGCGGGACTTTGGCCTTCGCGCGTTCATAGGCCGCGCTATTCCACGGCCAGCCCTGGCGGTCCAGCGTCAACCCGCTCTATCCGAGGCGTCCCCAGCTTTTCCCCGCCATGGCCAAAATATTTCGCCAAACTAAATCGGTCGCCGCCAATTGAGGGAAAAGCGGCTCTTCCTGGCGCCACCCAAAGCTTTCGCGGCAAACCCGCCGCTAAAGGCAACTTATCCCCGCGCTCGGACATGGCGCCGGCCCCCTCGCGCTCCCCGGCAAAGGATTGACGCTTTTTAACGCGGCGGCAAGGTCGCCCCTCTTTCCGCCCAAAGGCCCGAAATGGGCCCTCGCGGGCGAGGGCCCACGCTCCGCGGCGACGGTTCGCTTTAAGGCTCTTCTCTTTTTTATCTCCTCTTCTCTTTCCCGCGCGGACGGCTGGACCCGTTTGGTATATCTCTCAAAGCGCGGGGCAAGCCATTCACGTAGTGGGTCGTTAGCGATGGGGCGGAACGTCCAGAGAGAACCGCCCAAGCCTTTTGGCGAGATAACTTTGCCGACGCGAAAGCGACAAGGCGCGCCGCTGGCGGTCGACTTTCCGGGCGGCCTCGCCTTTTCGCGAGAGGAGCCCGGATTCCCGCGCGGTTTTTAGAATACTAAAATAGAGCGAAGCTCTTGACGCTTTCATTGACGTTACACAGCGCTTTTAGAAATACCGTATTTCGCCTTACCAGTTAAAAGATGATGAGAGTGCAAAAAGTCCCGGAAATTAAATTCGGTCAGCCGCTAATGCTAAATGAGGACAATTAATTAGACAAATAGCTATATGCGGTATTGTTTTGCGTCCGGTTGCTGCTCTTAAAGGTTTTTGCACTTTCATCAAAGATAGACTATATCCACAATCGTTCAGTTAAGCGCGGACACGTGATTTATACGAGGCCGCCACTGATTTAGCGTTTGTTTCATACTATCGAGCGTTTCCCCATTTTAGAACAAACGATTGAATTACCGTTTTAATCTAACCTATCGTCATGACCTGTCGCGGCGGTTCCGGTAAAGCTAGGTATTTGGATTCTCGATGGGTTGGTTGTTTTCAACTTGAGAGACAACGTTAAGCTATTCCTCCAAGGACACCGGCGAGCGGCTCGATTGGCGCGGCTCCTGGAGTGTCAGCCTTAGCGCCAAACAGCCTACGGAGGCTGAAAATAATTTGGAAACCATCAATTTTAAATTAC
This sequence comes from Deltaproteobacteria bacterium, assembly GCA_031265205.1. Taxonomy (GTDB): domain Bacteria; phylum Desulfobacterota; class Desulfarculia; order Adiutricales; family Adiutricaceae; genus JAISCZ01. The sequence goes on along the minus strand of JAISCZ010000013.1, from coordinate 21,178 downwards.
CGCGGCGCATTAGCTCCTCCCACGCCCACGCCTTAGCTCGCCCCCATGTCCACCGCCATTCTCGAACAAAGAGTCGCTAATCACGTCCCGGCGGGGCGTTCCGCGCGTCCCCGAAACCATCCATCACGAAGTCACGGCTAACCAGGCGTCACCGACGTGGTTTGGACCGACGCGTTTTTTCGCGCAACGCCGCGGGATTATTAATAACATTTTCCAAGTATTTCACGCGCCATTCAAGCCATTGGCGGATCTTTCCGACGCGTTCAGGGGAAAGGTTTCCGACATCTCCTAACAGACCAGAGATTTCATCCGGTATAGCTTTAAGCGCTCCCAAATCCACCCACGAAAAATCGCTCACGTGAAGCAGTTGCTTCTGAAAATTATCCCGAAACGGCTTGCATTCGCCAATCTCTTGAAGAATGATGTCTTTGGCGTCGACATCGTTCCAAAGGCAATTTCCCGTGTCAAACACGGTGGAAAAACCTTTCCATTCCAGAGTATTCGCGTCCCTTAGCGCGCCAAAGTTATTAAAATGACGATCCGTATTAAATAGGATAAAATCCGCGATAAAAATCTTATCCAGAGCTTCCCTGGCGCCAGGTATTCCTCTTTTTTCGCACCATCCGAGAAAAACGTCATACCTCCGTGACATATCGGATGGCATATTTGAACACATGTCCGCAATATAATACGCTGACACGAAATCGGTATCGACATCGACGAAAGTTTCGCACAATGAATATGTCTTGCCGCGCGATACCATCATTTCGTAATTCACGCGCTCAATCCCAAGCATAGCCATTACGCGTGACGCGGCTACCTCGTTAATCGGTTCCTGGAAAAACGGCGACTTACCTCCTTTCATAAGAATCCTTTTGCCTTCGCTGATAATCCATCGTTTGGGCAACACGCCGGAAGACGAGGCGTCCGGAGATAAGAACGAACGCCTCTTGACGTCCTTTGAGTTTCCAAGAAGCGCCTCGCCAAGTTTATTCGAAAATTCGTTTTGAAAAAAGTTAACGTCTTTCCAGAGGACACCATTTTCGAATGGCCTCATCCAATACTGAGCAGAAAGCGAAAGCCCTAGGGAATCGAGAAGAAGCTGATTTGGGCGCGGCAAACCGAGATCGTCCACGAGCGTTTTCAACCCATATCTCTCTTTCGGGATACACCGCTCATTGATCCAATCCTCAAGCTTATGTGGCGCGGGCTTCGCTGAAATCGGCCGCCTCGAGCCGATTGGCATGCGTTCGAGATCAATCACTCGCGTGATACTGTCAACTAGAGTAAAATCCCGTTTAACAGACAGTTCCATCACGGCAACCTGTTTATCCTTGCGCATAAGCTCAAATTTCATTTATCTATCCCCTAGAGCTGAATCGCGCGCTCTCGCCAATTAGACTATCGTCAGCGTCACGCCGGGTCATAACCGGAAGCCCATCCCGAAACGATTCGATACAAGGCGCCAGCTAACCGCGCTACAATACCATTTTTTCGCGAACGGCGCGACTTTAACTTCAAGCGATATCAACGCCAGTCCTGAAGTCATTAGATTTATGACGACTAACGCGACCGCCTCGACCGCGAGAAACGCTTCGCGGCATGGAAACAACCGCGAGCGCGCGGCGCGCCGACATTCTAAGACGGAGACCGCCAGGTCGCGTTACGGATGACTGGACGGAGGAGCGAAATTCAGGGGATAGCCTTCGCGCCAACCCAGCGGCCGGGCTTCGCCCGCGATGAAGCGCTCCCCCAGCTGAGGGCGACCCGCGCGCGAAAAGTTCCCCCAAGGCCATCCCCGTCCCAGGGCGAGAAGACTTAGGAGTCGCTGTCGTCGCGGGAATGAGAGCCTTCCGCCTCGCCCCGCGCGACGGCGCGAAGGATCGCGGCGGCGTTGGGCCCGTCGCTTTTCCGCGACGCCATGAAAAGCGTCGCCCCGAGCCTCCCTTGGCGGGCTGAGGGCTCGCTCCAGGGGCCTCGGGAGGAAAGCCCTGAGCGCCAAGAGCGCCGACCGGGCCTTGACGAAATAGGCTTGGGCCTTAAAAGCGACTCCGGGACGCCAAATCCTAAAGATTTCGCCACGACAGTCTTCCGCGGCCCCGAGCGCGCTCTCCCCTCCCGGGGGATCCACCTCCTGGGTCGGGAAGAGACCGCGCGATAATAAAGCGGCGGCGCGATATTTGGCGCTAATCGCGCTCCCTCGGATTTCCTGGGCCTGAATCTGTTGTCCCACGAGACGCGCGTGGGTCCGCCAGCCGGTCCGCCCCCAAGAAGGCTCCGCCTTTGGCCCCTCGGGGACGGGCGGACCAAGCCGTCTTCGACCGGAGAGCGCCGTCTTCGACCGGAGAGTCGCGCGCGGCCGCCGCGCCCGACCCCAGTGGGGTCGCGGGCCGGATTATCGCCCAGGCCGCTCTCGCCCCAATTCCCGGCCCATAGCCTCCACGCCGCTGACCGCGAGCGTTATCCCATCCTCAGTTTAAATTGGGCTAAAACGCCCCGGGCGGCCTCAATCCTCGCGGATAGGGAAAAACCACGCGCGTTACCCCAACGGGGAGGGGCGGGCCAAAATCAATCGCGCCGCCCACAGGCGCGCGGCCCCCCTTAGGCCTCTTGGAGGCGCGGGGGAGCGCTCCACGCTGGACTTTGGCCCTTGGCGGCCAAACGAGGGGGCTCTTGGCCGTTCCCGCTTTTCTGGAGGCCGCCTCCGTCCGCCGCGCGAAACAGGGGCGTTTCCGTTCCATTCGCCCAATCCCTCCGGTTCCGCCGGGTCAACGAGGCCAACGGGCCAACGGGGCTTAAATTGACCTCCCCCGCGGCGCGACCTATAATTATCCCCAAGCGGCGGCTACGCTTGGGGTCTCTTTCACGCTCTGACCAAAGCTCCCTTATCGCTTAACTTTTTCCCGGCGAGGGGGCCCCAACGAAACTCTTGGGGAAAACGCGCCATTTCGCGCGCGCCCGCCGCGGACTCCCCTTTAGCTCCCGCGAGGGGGGCCCTCAAGCGGCGGCGCGACAGGCTCGCGCCGATTTTTCTTTTTTTCGCAAAGGATTTTTTTAACCTTATATGAGCTACACACCCATTACCCGCGAAGGCATGGCCAAACTTAAGGCTGAATTGGATAAACTGCAGACCGTGGAGAGGCCCAAAGTGATCAAAGCCATCGAGGAAGCCAGGGCCCACGGCGATCTTTCCGAAAACGCCGAATACCACGCCGCCAAGGAAAGCCAGGCCATGATCATGAGCCGCATTGACGACCTGCAGCTGAAAATTTCCACTTCGCAAGTCGTCGACGTCAAAGGCCCCTACGTCAAATGCGTTTTTGGGGCCAAGGTTACCATCGAAAACGCGGACACCTTCGAGCAAGCCACCTACACTCTCGTCGGACCGCATGAATCCGACCCGGACAAGGGCTTTCTTTCCATCGCCACCCCCATCGGCAAGGCCCTTTTGGGGCTCATTGAAGGCGACGCTTTTCTGGTCACTACCCCAGCGGGAGAAGAGGAAGAATTTCAAATCGTCAATATCAGCTAGGAGCCGCCCTCCAATTTTTGGCTCGTTTTCCTTTTCGCGCGTAATTTTGACGAGCTAAAGGGCGCGAACCCCTTCGCAAAGGATTCCCCATGAATATCGTCATCGCCGGAGCCGGAATCGCTGGCCTTTCGGCCGCCGAAACCGTTCGTCAGCTCAATCCCTCGGCTAACGTGATTATCTTCAGCCAAGAGCGCCAATTGCCCTACTTTCGCCCGCGCCTTCCGGAACTGGTGTGCGGGGCCGTGACGACCGACAAACTCTTCGTGCGCCCCGAGGAATGGTTTAACTCCAATAACTTGGAATTGCGCAAAGGCGAAAGACTGGTCGAGATCTGCCTCGACAACCGCCAGGCCAGGGGCTCGCTGGGCTCCCGGCTTATCTTTGACCGCCTCCTAATAGCGACCGGGGCCTCGTCCTTTCTGCCGGACGCCGCCAAAAATTTTAACCTCCCGGGGATCTTTCCGGTCCGCTCCCTCATGGACGCCTGGAACCTCAATTACGCGACCCGCAGCGCCAAAACTTCCCTCCTGATGGGCTCGGGCCTGTTGGGCTTGGAAATCGGCCACGCCCTCACGAAACTGGGCCTCTCCGTCCACGCCCTGGAGAGATCAAACCGGATTCTGCCTTTCCAGACCACCCCCCAAAGCTCCCAGATCCTTCAAAAGGCTCTGGAAGCCAAGGGATTTGTCTTTCATTTGGAGTCCGAGGCCATCAAGCTCGAGGGCCAGAGCCACCTGGAACGGGTTCTTTTAAGCAATGGGGAAGCCTTGGAGGTGGAGCTTCTGATCGTGGCGGCGGGAGTGTCCCCCAACCTGGAGCTGGCCAATTCCCTCAACCTGAAGGTGGAAAGAGGAATCGTCGTGGACCAATACCTGGAGACCGCCATTCCGGGGATCTACGCCGCCGGCGACTGCGCCCAGACCCCCGACGGCAAGGGCGGCCTCTGGTCCATCGCGCGCCAGGAAGGGATCGTCGCCGGACGCAACATGGCCTTAGACGATCCCCTCCAGCGCCAGGCCTATGTCCCCATCCCGCCCTCCAGCGTCCTCAAGGTGGCCGGCGTGGACTTTATCGCCGCGGGCAATATCGACCCCGAGGGGAAGCTCCCTTACGCCGAATACGCGACGGAATCGACCTACCGCAAGGCTGTCGTCAACCAACTCGGGGTTTTAACGGGCTTTACGAACGTGGGCGCCACCGTCGGCAACCGCGAGTTAGGAGCCGCCCTGAACCGCCAAGTCGCCATCCCCGCCGACGTTCTGGCGGCCCTCGGCCAACCCGACTTTGATTTTGAGACCCTCAAAGGCCTCTCCCCGCCAGCCGCCTAAAAAGGCGCCACTGGGCGCCGAGGCTCTCGCTGGGGTGATTTCCTCCCCGCCTCGCGCGCCATTAGGGCTCTCGGCCGTCCATTTAAGAGCCATTGGGGCCAGAGGCGGCCAGAGGGCGCTCCCTATCTCCCGCCGCCGGAGGGCCGTCCCTTCGGTGGGCGCGTCGGGAAGCGGGTTCCCTCGCGCCGGTCAAGACCCTTCCGCTCGCGGGGGAAGCGCCCCCCTGGGCCTGGGCCTTTCCCGCGCCAGGCGAGGCTCCAGCCGCGCCAAGGGGCGCGGCCTACTCAAAAGCGTTCAAGGGAGTCCGCCGCCCGCTCGCGTAAGCGCGTTCGTGCGTTCGCCAATCGACGGACGAGTCGGCGTACAGGACGGTTCCGTCATTGCCCACGATGATAGCGCGCCCGCCTTTACCACTTTGGCAAACGTACAGGGCTCCGTCGCTTTCCAAAAAACTCGCCCCGAGTCTGGCCTCTTCTTCGGAAATTCTGATAAGTTTAGCCCCTAACGCGATTTGCTCGTCTTGACTCAGCATAAATTAAGCCTCCTACGTTAACGCGCAATAATTCTTGACGTGACCGTAATCATGAGACCAATGGAGGATTTCGCCGGATTGGCCATCGATGATACGCGCCTCTTGGCCGTCATAGTAGGCGTTAAACCAGTGACCCGGACGCGTTTTTCCGTCTGGGCCGTTTTCACGGTTAATTCCGATTATGAGGTGCGCGCCAGCCCCGCGCTCTCGCAATACTGACTCAATTTCGCCCTTGCTCATGTAGACGGGTTTTTTGCCGGTAACCGTTTCCATGCTCTTGTCGCACAAGAAACTGTCGGGGTTGGCCTCGGCCGACGGGGCCGCGCCGGACAGGCGCGCCCAAACGGCGAAGGCGCGCGAGCCTGGGTTGACGCTAAACGCCGGAAAGTAAGGCGAACTGAATAAAGGATTGATATCTTTAATCCAATTTTTAATTTCGGATAAAGTCATCGCGGTTATAACCTCGGAGCCCCCAGTGACTGGCGCGCCCTGGGGCAAGGAAAGCGCGGAAGAGCCGGATGAGCCACCCCCTTCTTCGGTTAAACGCGCGTTCGAGAGGTTAAGAAGGCAAACGAATTTGTCGAGGGAAATAAAACCCTTTGACATTAACTCGTTATACTCTTCGTATTTATTGGATAAAACGGACAATAAAAGAGACGTTTTTTTGGACGTGCGTTTTTGAAGAATTTGAAATTCCTTCAGGGCGTCGGCGACATTGTCGAGGCTCGCCTTGAGTTTACCGACATATTCGCGAAAAAAATACGCTTGGACGCTAGCGTCGTATTCGGCGCTCCGAGAAGTCGCGAGGAGCGCCTCATAATCTCTATCGGCGCTATCGAGAAAATCAGCGTATTCTTTAATCTTGCGGCCTATTTCCTCCTGGAGAGAGGCGGAAGCTTTCACGCTTTGTGATTTGATCGCGTCAAGCTTCGCCATAGTCTGGGTCAGGCTCTTTTTAAGCTCGTCAAGAGCTATTAGGTTTTCGTGAATTTGGCTGGACAAATAACCCTCCAGTGACATGAAGATAAGTTTAAATAAAAACGAAAAAAAGGACGCTTGCGCGAGCCGAATCGTCTAAAATATATCTCTCTCCGGCGCGAAATTTTCGCCCTTTCGCGAGAAGGCGGGCTGTCAAATCAAAAATAAGCGTCGCTACGGGCCAATATGTCTCAGCGGCGAGTTTTTGTGAGCGCGGCGTGGTATCGCGCGCGGCGCTTTGATTGTTCATCGCTACAATGGATAAATCCGACATACCACCCGCTTTCAGGTTAATTGCGCGTTAGAGAGCTTCAGCGCCGACGCGAGTTTATCGAGAAAAATAAATCCTTTTGAAAGCAACTCGTTATAGCCGTCGCTTTCTTTGGATAACGCGTTAAAGAGAAAATTGGCTCTATCGAGTGAGTCCCTTTGGAGGATTTTTATTTGATTTAAGACGCCGGCGGCGGACTCTAGCCTCGCGCCGGCTTCCATGACGTTTACGTATAAAATCGGGTCGATTTCAACGGCGCCGGCTTCTTGGGCGCGACGCAAAGCCGCGCGGGCCTCCTCATAATTCTGATTGGCGAGAGCGACCATATTCGCGTATTCTTGAACGCGGAAGCTGATTTCATTCCGCAAAGAAATGTAAGCGTTCTTGATTTCCGCGATGATCTCGTCAAGCTTGGCCCCGGTTTTGGCCAGACTGTTTTTCAGATATCCAAGAGCGGTTACGTTTACGTGAATTGGGCTGGTCAAGAAACTTAAATCCCCGTAACGCCAAGCCAAATCTACTCGGAAGTGAGTTTTTGGGCGCGCGTTAAGATATTGTGCCATTCATGGAGATTGCTCATCACTTTTCGCAAGTCAGGCACGGCGTCATCGACGGTTTTGAGCGTTTTAGCGATATATTGCCTGATAATTACATACCCCTCGTCCTGAAAAGTGTCGCCAAGAGCGCTAACGCGCTCCGCGAGATCGTTTGTTAAATAATTTATATCCTTGAGGCATTTGTTTAACGCGCCGATTAAGCCACTTACGGCTCTTGGATCAACCTCCACGTTTAAAGACACGCCATGTCCTCCTTGAAACATTTAAAAATCGCGGGAAATGTCCGCGATTCGCTCCAACGTAAGCGCGGACGCTTTGACTTTTTCCGCCGCCTCCATAGCGATCGGCAAACCTTTCGCCAAATCTTCGGCGAGGGCCTCAACTTTAGCGAAGGCTTTTTGGCTCGTCTGGTCTTTCATTAAAGAGGAGGATTCCTCAAGATACATTTTAAGGTTACGGCAGACGTATTTCATTTCGTCGCAATAGTTGTGGACGCGCTCGGAGAAACGAAGCATCTCGCCGGTATCGCGGCGCACCATGTGGCTTTCGGACATACAAAGAACTCCTCGCGAAATAATCCGCGCGCCGTTTCCTCTCGCGAATAGGCCAACGTCACGCGCCGCCTCCCTAGAGCGACCGCGCGAAAAAAACATCGCTTGAAATAGCCTCAAGCATAACGCGCTCCCCGCTTAAAGTCAATTGAGAGCGCGAGAGGGGAGGTTCCGCCCCAAAAGGGCGCGACGGGCGCCCCGCTGGGGGGACGGACGCGAAACAGCGCGCTCAATGGAGGGTTCGGCTCGGCTAGACGCCAAATATAGCGGAAAAAGCGCGCCCCCGCCAGCGCGCCCCCGAGGGAGCGGCCAGAGGCGTATCGGGAGGAGCGCCGCGCCAACGGAGGCGCCAGCGCTCCACGGCGACGGCGCGCGCGAGCCTGGCCCATTTTCCACGCGCCCTCGCGGAGGCGGCGGCGCCCTCAAGGAGGCTCTTTAGGAGGAAGTTTGCTTCCGCGCCTCCGTCAGAAGTCGCGCCATTTCGACGAGGCTATTCATAACCCGGCCCAGATCCGGAACGGACTGATCGACCATCTGTTTTGTTCTTTCGATGTAGTTTTGGATAATCAGGAAACCCTCGTCCTGAAAGCTCGTTCCCAGGCTTCTGAGGTTCCGGGTGAGCTCTTCGTTTAACGCGTTAAGGCTCTTCAGGCACTGATTGATATCCTTAGTCAGCTCAATGACGGCCTCGGGAGAGGCGTTGACGGCTATGGACACTGTTATTCCCCCTTAGAAAGAAATATCCGCGATCTTCTTCAAGGTATTGGCGGACGCGCGCAGTTTTTCGGCGGCGTTCTGGGCGACGGGAAGACCCTTCAGCAAGTCTTCGGCCAAAGCGCCAATCTTAGTCAAGGCCTTTCTGGACATTTCGTCTCTCATCAAGGAAGACGCGGAAGCGACGTTAGACCTAAGAGCGGAGCAGACTCTTCGCATTTGCTCGCAATACCCGTCAACCTGGCCGGCGAACCTGATCATCGCGTCCGGGTCTCGTATCATCATATCGGACATAATTAATACCTCGCGCGGGAAATATATCTTAAAGGGACAAAAATCTTAAAGCGAGAAATAAATTACGCGTTTTCCCCAACGCGTCATAACAGATAAGGCCTAAACGTTCTAGTTACGCCGCTCCCATCATAATAGGCGGCGGAAATGCCGTCAAGCTTGGCGCCGAATTCGCCGCGCCCCAAATAATTGACCGAGTCTTCCAGCGTCATTTTCAAAGCGATTTTATGCTCAAAATTATCGGGTTTGACGCACTTCGCCTGGCGTATCATTTTTACGGAAGAAAACGTTACGATTGAATAGACGTTGAACCTGGACCCTTTAGCGAAAAGCTCCTGAATATAAGGGCAAGCGTTATAGAGTTCGTTCTTCAATCCGCCGGCGGACGGATCGTTCGGAAGGCCGCCAGGAGCGCTCGCCTCCGCTACGCCTAAAAGAGAGTCGATATCGCGCGTGAGAGCGTCAAGCGCGCTCGTTCTGGCGCTGGGCTGAGAGAGGGTGGGCGCGGCGGCGGCGCTCGATTTATCGGGGCAAACCGAATACTCGTCGGCGATTTCCTCCAAGCCCAGCCAACAGAGTAATACGCGCTTGTCGTTTTCGTGACTCATGAGAAGACGCGCGTTTTCCACCGTTTGGGAAATGGCGTATAAGTCCGTGAGGATACCGTCTTTTGGCCCTAGCGCCGCGGAAATTTTGGCGCGGTACTGGCGGTAAATTTCATCCGTTTCGTACGCGAAAACCCTTACGGAAGCGTTGGCGGCGCGTTTAAAAGATTTTATGGCGTTAATTAAAATACTGACCCTCAACTCGTCGTCCGAGCCGATTACCATCACATTGGAGTCGGTTTTTTTGACAAGCGGAATATAAAAGCAAGGGTCAAGGGTGACGGGCGTCCCAATGTGCAATAACGTTGATTTGGACGGATTGGCCAACTGGATTTTCGACTCGAAGAGCGAAATAGCCTTCTCGTCGCGCGCGCGCCGTTTTTGCCCGTCGACAATCAGCGCGTCTTTCGCGCCGTAATTTCCGCCCGTTTCCCTGACGGCTTTCCTGGCGATGGCGATTCTTTCGTTTTTGTCGATAAAAATCGTCTTGCAGGTATCGAGAATAATGTCTCCGGCGCCGGAGAATCTCTTGAAAATGACGTCTCCCTGCTTCATTTTCATAATTTTAGCGTTAAAAGCCTCGTCATAGAAGCTTCTGTCCAACGCCAAAGTTTCGGCGACTTCAGTGCGATCGTTTTCCATCGCGATTCTGACGCTAATCTGCTTGCGCCCTTTCTCGGTCAACCCGCGCAAGCCGTCGGTGATAGCCTGGTCACTGAACGCGCAGGAAAGACCGAACGCGCGGAATTCAGACAGGATATTTTCCAATATCTGCACGTATTTAGGGTTATTGCTGATCGCTTGGGTCATTTGGTGAAATTCGTCGACTATAAAAATAACGCGCGGAAGGGAGCGGACGCCGAATTTCTGCTTAAACTCTTTAATTGAGCTGACTCCCTGTTGTTTAAACAGCTCAACCCGACGCGTAAATTCCTCGTTAAGCTTGTCCAACAGGCTGTACGTAAATTCAGGATCCCTTTCTAGACCGATTAATCTAACGTGGGGAGGCGTGTTCTCGATATATTCGGCGAATTCCACTTTCTTATAGTCAACCAGCCAAAGCTCCACGTCGTCGGGATGATAATTCAGCGCGATGGAAGATATAAGGGTGTGCAGAGTGGTTGATTTTCCGGACCCGGTTCTTCCCGAGAGCAAGGCGTTTACGGACTGCGGGCCGCCTAGTTCCAAGGAAACGAGGCGTTTGGCCGAGTCGACCGCGAAAGGGATTTGAACCCCGTCGGTGGATTCCAAGAGACGCGTGGGTTTATTTAAGTCAAAAAACGCCGCGAATCTGTTATCTACTTTTACGCCGTCAGCGTAAGCGTTATTTACGCTATCGATAAAACTATCGCAGCCGCTGATAAGTTGGACAAATCCGAAATCGTAGGTCTTTCGGTTTAAAGCGACGGAGCCGCCGCCGCTATTGACGCGTATCGTCAAATTTGAGCTGATTTGCGAGTCCAAAGGCCTTGGCGACGTAAAGATAAAGGAAATGCCGCACTTTTTGGAATTTTTCAAAAGCACGTTTAAGGTTTCCAGGGAACCGCGCTCAAAATTATCGGGAAAATCGTTTATCGCGACAAAGTGAAACGGCAGTTTCGGCTCCCGGCTTTTATTGTAGGAGTAAACGCTGTCGAATCCGGCGAGGATCGCGCTCGTTTTGTCGACGAACGCTTCCAAATCTTTGAGCCTTTTCGCGATATCCTCTTTCGTCGCGACGGCTTTTTTAATGATATCCGACGCCCCGCCCATGGCAAGTTTTATCAGAAGGCCCAAATTCGTGCCTCTGTCGTTAGGGTCAATATAAGTCAGGTTGAAGGAAAACAGGGGCATAAACCTGATGAGCTTTAAAATTACGCTCTGAACGCCCGTCATTACCGCGTTTTTCTGAGACTGATCGTAGATAATTTGCGCGAGGAGCGGCTCTTCGGCGGAAAACGTCAGCGGCAAAACAAGGCTTTCCCCAGACGAAAAGGCGAAAGGCATATTTCTCTTTAAATCATCGCGCGTCGCCTGGGAGAATTTAAAGGGAACCTTTATGGCTCCAAGCATAATTTCGCTCGGATAGTCCTTCGCGGGCGAATATTTTTTCCAGCTCGCCTCAAAAGCGCCCAATTTTTCCAGAGACTCGCGCGCGTCCCTGTCTAAATTCTTGACTTCCTGGCCGCCAATAAGGCGCGCGATTTCGCCGCGCAGGGAGGAGACTCCCGCGTCCAGTTTTCGCTGATTTTGGGCGGCGAAATCCTGTTTCTTCGCGTCAGCCTCATTCTTTAGCCTCTGAATCTCCGCCTTGGCGTCAGCCTCGGCGCGCGCGGCGGAGATCTTGGCGTTCGCCGACTCGTCAGTGAGAAAAGACCTGGCCGAAGAGGCGAGGGTCGCCAATTCCTCAAGCATCGCGCCAGTGAGTTTGTACCCGCCAAACTTTATCAGGCGTTTGACGTAACCCCAAAAGGACGTGTCCGCGACGCGGGCGACGATATCCGCCATGCCCTGAAAATCAGGTTTTTTCGAATTGAAGGAACTCCCCGCCAACGCGCTCTTTTTCTGGTATTGTCTCGCGAAAAACGTGGGCACCGTCGCCTCGATGGCCGCGATCTTCGCGTGAGAGTCACTTATATCTTTCATTTTTATCGCCACGCGAGCCGATTCCCGCGTCACGCGGCTGGCGAGATCCGCGTCCAGGGCGTTTATTCTCTCTTGGTAACGGGAGGCGATTTCGCTATTTACGGCGTTATAATCGGCGTTAAGCCTTTCGCCTTTTTTAGCTAGCGCGTCAAGGGAATCGCGTAACGCCTCAGCCTTCCCGAGTAAATTTAAAGCCCGCGACATAATTTAAATTACCGCGACGCCGCGCGCCGCTGGCGCGAAAAGCGGGAGATCCGCCCCCGCCCCTCCCGGGGCCGTTTCCGCGGGCGAAGGCGCGCGCGCCTCCCCATTGGGGGCGGGGCGGCTCAGTCGGCGCCTCGCGCCGCTATCGTCTCGAGGAATACTCAATGTCCCTCATCCTTTGGCGCGCCGATTCTATCTCTTCGTTTAAATTATCCATGACCTTTTGAACGTCGTCCAGCGCGTCCCCCAGCTTATCTATCAGAGCCGCCTTAAAGCTTTTGGCGTACTCGTCTTTCCAGGTCAAGGAGACCTCGTCCCAAGCCGCTTGGATATCTCGTTTGATCGCGTTCGCGTTCGTTTCCATATCTTTTCCCGCTCCTTTCCGCGCGAGGGGCGCGCCCGGCGCCGCCGCGCGTCTATCGCTCCCCGCTAGCTCGCGGCGTATCGCGGCGGCGGCGTTTTTCGCGCGGCGTGGGCCCTCTCAAGCGCTCTTCCGGGAACGCGTCATTTTAACCCCATGGAGGCGGCGGCGCAAGGGGAAATAGCGCGGAAACTTGGGGCCGCTCTCTCGCCCACCCCAGCGATTCTCGCGCCAGCCCTCGCGCGCCCCTTAGACGAGCGCGTTCGGGCGGAAGGGCCCGCTCCCGTACTTGTTAGGGCCTTTGTCTCCTGGCATAAAGGCCATCACCAGCGCGACGAAGGGCACGATATAAGCCACTAAAACGAGCCACGCCGAAGAGCCGATATCATGGACGCGGCGCGCCAAAATACTCACTTGCCCCACGAAAATCGCCAAGTAACAAATAACGCTCCCTAAAACCACGATATTTTTCGCATTGGGGTTGTCCTTGGGAAGCAAGAACGCTCCCGCGAGCACGAACAGGAATATCCCCACCATGGCCAAGAGGCTCAAAGAAATCATGAAGAGCCAATATTCGGTGCGGGAAGCTCGCCCCTGGAAAGAAAAAAAATTATTGAAAGAATTGCTCAAATAGCCAAACATAACGCTTACCTCATGGCGAAACTATAAAAAAGAGGCCTCTTTGCGGGCTTTCCAAAGGGAAATAGCGGTAACGGACCAATATATATACATAAGAGGCTTTAAAGTAAAGACGTGATCGATCATCCCGTTTAAAAAAAGCTGCAGAAAGACCACCGCCTGGGCCCAGACCCAAAAACGGATCTGGGGATCCTGGCTTCGCCTCGCGGGCCACGCCGCCGCCAGGGGACAGAGGTGGAGCGCCAGAAAGCCGACAAGCCCGATCAGGCCGCTTTCCGCCAAAACGGTCAGGAACGTCTGGTGGGCGTGATAGAACTCCGGATGGGGGGTATGCCTTTCATTGACGGGCAAATCCTCGTAGCGCGCGTTGGGGACGGCGTTGGGGCCCACCCCGAGCGCTGGATTTTCCTTAAAAACGTCCCAGCCCTGGCGCCAGTGAACGATCCGCACCTGGTTGGAGGCGACGGAGCCCGAAAAATTGAGCATGTCCCTCAGGCGCCCCTGAACCCGGGAATCCGTGATCACCAGCGCCCCTCCGACGGAAAAAAGAATGAGGAGGACTCCGAGGACGATTTTTCCGAAATAATCCCGAAAGACCGCCAGCATGATAAAACAGCCCAGCGGGGCGACTATCAGGGCGATGCGGGAGCAGTTTATTCTGAGGGCGACATAAGAAGCGACGAGGGAGACGATTAAAAGCGCGGACCGTAATTTCTTTTTTTCCTTGAGCCCGATAGCCAGGGCCCCCAACAGGAGGGGTGGGATCTGGCCCAAAATGGCCCCGAGCTCAATAATGCCCAAATTCGCCTTGGCCCGGACGCATTCCAAGCAATAAGACGACTCCCTTAAGACGAGAAAGGCCGCGACAATCGCGCCAAGGCCCCACAGACACGGAATTCGCCGCGCGAAATTTACCGGAAAAAAATGGGCGGCCAGCCAAACCGCCGGAAAGACGGCCAAGAGATACGCCACCAGGCCCAAATGCCTAAGGCTTCGGAGAGGCTCGGCCCCCGCGAGGGAGGCGAGGAGCTGCGTACCCAAATAAACGGATACTCCGATGACCCACGCCTTAGGCAGAGGCCTCCATTTCCCGGGAAGGAGTCCCGCTTGACGGAAGGACAGCGCCAGGAGCCCCCACAGCGCTAAGGCCGCGAAGGAGACGTTGACTATCCCCCTGGCGAAAACCCCGCTGAAAGCCATGAGCCCCGTAAGGAAGGGCCCCAAATAAGCGAAAGCCCGCGCCGCGGTAAAGGGAGCGGGCGAATCCGAATTGCTGTCAGTATAAGGCAAAATAATAATCCTTTGCGCGTGAAAAACCCATTATACCCATATTCGCGCCGTGGCGCGCGCCTTATGGGGCCGTCAAGGCCGCCAAGGCTCCCCCAACGACGGGAGCGCGCTCACGGGACGCGGTCTCTCCCCGCCGTTCCGCGCCGCGCCCCGCCTAAACCCGGGGCCCCCCGACCGCGCCCGCCGCCCCTCGCGGATGCCCTCGGGAACAGGCTAATTTCATTTTATACGAGCTTTTTTAAGCCTAAGGCTATTGACAGGTCGCTAAGATATTAACTAAAATCATCCTTTAAGATAGCTAATGGTAACCTAGCGAATAATTAGAATTAAAGCTTTAAACATCAGTTTTTTAAGGCCAATATTTTTTGAAACTATTTATTTTATGCTAAATTAATATAATTCATTTGAAATTTATTTTTTCGCGTCTTATTTATTCTTTTTTCCCCTTCTTTAATCTCCGTCTTTGACCGACCCGCGCCAACGCGCGCCCGTTTTCGCGCCTCAACCTTCGCCATTAATTTTCTTTATTTATTTTCCCCATTTTCCAAGCCTTTTCGCTTTTTTTCCGCGGAGCTCCCCAGCGGTCCCTTTCCCGCCAAACCCAGCGCCCCCAAGGCGCGAATATTTAAGGAAACCTGCCCCAGTGTTGAAACTCCAACAAGTAAGCGATTTTAACGTGGCGACCATCGATCTGAGCGCCCTCAAAAACAACTTTAAGATAATCCAGAACTATCGCCCCACCCGTCCCCTCATGCCGGTGATCAAAGGTGACGCTTACGGGCACGGCTTAGTGGAATGCGCCAAGGCCCTGGTCGAAGCCGGGGCCACCTCCTTTGGGGTCTTGGACGTCTTGGAGGGCGCGCGCCTCCGGGAGGCCGGGATTACGCGGGAGGCCATCTTCGTCCTCTCCGGCATGGACTCGGGCTGGCAAATCAACCAGGCCATCGAGCACAGGCTCAGCGCCTTCGTCTACAGTTTGCAGCAACTGGCCACCTTCGGCCTCCTCGTGCCCAATAACGCGCCCAGCGTGGACGTCTTTTTGAAAATCGACACGGGCATGAGCCGCCTGGGCGCCAGCGTCTACCAGGCCGAGGATCTCTTTAAAAAAGCTAGGATCATGAACTCCGTAAACGTCGTGGGCGTGGCCACCCATCTCGCGACGCTCGGGGACGGCCACGCCCTTAAACAGTTGGAGGCCTTCTGGAAAATTGCCTCGCTCGCCGAGAACCTCTTGGGCGACAAACTCGTCAACAGCGCCCTTTCGGGGGGCGCTTGCCTCGCCCACCCCGACTACCCCGACGGGATTTCCAGGCCCGGGCTCGTTCTCTACGGGGTCCAACCCCAGCTCGGGAAAGAGCCCCTTCCCCATTTCCCACCACCCTGGCCGCGCCAAGAAGACCCCCTCGCGTTCCGCAGGCTTCCCGGCTCCGCCAATTCCGGGCTTCCCGTGACCCCTTCCTGGACCGCCAAAGCCCTGGAGGTTATGAAGCTCCTCAAGCCCGTCATGCGCGTGCGCAGCCGGATAATCCAAGTCAAAGACATCCGCCGCGGCGATTGCGTCAGCTACGGCCGCGAATATCAGGCGAAGACCGCCCTCAAAATCGGCGTTATCCCCATGGGCTATTTGAACGGCCTCCACGTGGACCGCTCCAACCGGCTCCAGGCCATAGTCCAAGGCCAGCTAGTCCCCCAGATCGGCCGAATCTGCATGAACCTGTCGGTCTTTGACCTCAGCGAGGTCGGCTCTCGGGTCAGCGTGGGCGACGAGGTCGTGATTTTGGGGAGCCAGGGCAAGAACGTTCTGGACGCCTTCCAGGAATTCCAAGGCCAGAAACAGAATCCCTACGAGACCCTCTGCCTTTTAGGCCGCCTTAACCAACGGCGCTACGACTGATTTCCCGCCCGGGGACTCTTTGAGGCGCCCCCTTCTCCCTCGCCTGAGGACGCTTTCGCCCTTTTTCCAAGGAACGCGTCCCCCAAGCCTTTTTCCCTTTAAGTAGCGCCGCCCAGGGGGCTCGCGCCACCGCCCGCGGACAGTTTTTTCCATGATCCCTCAGTTAACGGCATTAATTACCCGGGCCCTCCAAAAAACCGCCCAAGGGCGGGGCCTGGACCCGGCGGCCTTTTCCCGCAAATTCGTGGTGGAAATACCCGCCAACCCGGAACGCGGGCATTTTTCCACCAACGCCGCCATGATCCACGCCCGCGATTTCGCGCTAGCCGTCCCGGGCCTCAAGGGCAATCCCGCCCTCCTTTTGGCGCGTGAGCTCGTGGACGCCCTCGAGCGTCCCCCGGATTTCTTTAGCGCCGTGGAAATCGCCGGGCCCGGATTCATTAACTTTCGCCTCGCGAAAGCGGCCTGGCAAAAGCTCCTCCAAGAGATCCGCGCGCGGGGCGACTCCTACGGGAAACGCCCCCCGACGGGCCAAAAAATCCTCGTGGAATACGTCTCCTCCAACCCCACTGGCCCGCTGCACGTGGGCCACGGGCGGGGCGCCGCCTGGGGAGACGCCTTTAGCCGGATTTTGGAATATCTGGGGCACGAGGTCACCCGCGAATATTACGTCAACGACGCGGGGAACCAAATCGCGACCTTAGGGAAATCCATCCTCTTTCGGGCGCTCCATCCGGATTTAAGCGTCCCCCCGCCCGAAGGGCATTATAAAGGGGCCTATATCAAAGAGCTGGCCGACTCTTTCCTCCAAAAACGCCCGCGGGACTTTTTCGCGGAACCCCAGGCCGCCGCGATCATGAGCGAGGAGGCCGCCCAGGCCATCCTCGCGGAAATGCGCGCCGATCTCGTGGCCTTCGGGGTGGAGTTCGACAGCTGGTTTTCCGAAAAAAGCCTAATAGCCTCCGGGGAGCTGGAAAAGGCCGTCGCGCTCCTCCGGGAAAAAGGCCTCGTTTACGAGAAAGACGGGGCCCTCTTTTTCGAGAGTTCCGCTTTAGGCGACGACAAAGATCGCGTCCTCCGCAAAAGCGACGGCTCCTGGACCTACTTCGCCTCCGACGTGGCCTACCACGCCAATAAATACGCCCGCGGCTTCGATCGGCTCATCGACGTTTTAGGGGCCGACCACGTGGGCTATTTAGGCCGGATGCGCGCCGTGGCGCGCGCCTTAGGGCGCCCCGACGCGAGCCTCAAAATCGTCCTCTACCAACTGGTGCGACTCTTTCGGGGCGGGGTCCCTTACAAAATGAGCGTCCGGGCCGGGGAATTTATTCCCCTCAAGGTCGTCATGGACGAGGTCAGCCCCGACGCCGCCCGCTTTCTCTACCTTACCCAGAGCCACGACTCCACTTTGGATTTCGACTTGGAACTCGCCAAGAGCCAAAGCGCCGAAAACCCCGTCTATTACGTCCAGTACCTCTGCGCCCGGGCCTTCCAGGTCCGCGCCAAAGCTCAAGCCCTCTTTTCCCTGGAGGGCGATATTGATTTCTCGCTTTTGAGCGAGCCCGGGGAACTGGCTCTCATCCAGAAGCTCTCCCTGTTCCCGGAGGTCGTCGGCGCCAGCGGGGACAATTTCGCGCCGCACTTTCTGACGACCTGGTTGATGGACGCGGCCAAGCTCTTCCACCGCTATTACGGGGAAACCCGCCTCGTCCTTCCGGACAATCCCGAACTCACCCGGGCGCGGATCGCCTTGGCCATGACCGTCCGCGCGGTCGTGGGGACGGGCCTTTCCCTTTTGGGGGTAAGCGTCCCCGAGCGCATGGCCAAAGAATCGTAACCCCGCGAGGGGCCAGGCCCCCCAGCCCACAAAGGATACTTTCGTGCTCAGACCCACCACCCCAGAACCGAGCGAGCGCGCCCCGGACAGATTAAAAGATCCGTCCCCCCAACCCCAAAGTGTCCCCAGCCCCGCGCGGCCCCCGGATTTCGCCCAAAAGCCCGCGGAAGACCTAACCTATTTCGCTTACCGCCGGGTCAAAAGCCTGGGCGGGGACCCTCTCGCCCCCAAAAAACCCGTTCCCCCAGCGTCTCCGAAAACCCAGTTTGGCCAAGCCGCTCGCGCCGACGCCCCCCTCGCGACCGCTCCTCACGCGCTTTCCCGCGGGTGGAGCGGCGCGGCTCCCGCGCCCAGTCTCCCGCGCTCCCGCGCGGAAAACGCCGCCCAGCGGCCCGCGGCCCAGCGCCACGCCGCCGAGTCGCCGCGCGAGCCGACCGTCGCCCTTCCCAAGTCCAAGGCTTTTTTAGTTTTTCAGTGGGTGACCAAAGCCGTTTTGGCGGTCGTCTTCGTCGCCTGGGTTTTTATCATAGGCGTTTTGGTGGGCCGAGGCTCTTTTGGGCCGCTCTATAAAGACAGTTCCGCGCCGGCGACCTCCGGCGCCGCCCCCATGGCCCTCTACGCCCAGCCAGACGAGGCTTACGCGCCCGCGCTTTCCCAAGCTCCCGCGCTCTTCGACGCTGACGCCTCCCCCTCCCCCGGAATCGTGGGCGAGACTTACGCCGACGAAAACGCCGACGAAAGCGCCGCGAGCGCCCGCGACGCGCGCCTCCCGCTTCCCGAGCCCTTGGTGGCGACCGCGACGCCCGAGCCTTGGGTCGCGACCTCCGCGCCCGAGCCCTTGGTCGCGACCTCCGCGCCCGAGCCGCCGCCCACGACGGTTAGCCCGCGGCCAAGCCCTTCCGCGGCTCTCGCGGCGGATGGCGGAAGCCTCCCCGCCGCCGCGGAGGAAACCCGCTATTGGCCGAATCCCCCCCGGGGCGAGGGCGCCTACGCCGTGCAGATAGCCGCGCCCGCCGACGAGGCCGAGGCGCGCTCGCTTACCGAAAAATACCGCCTTTTAGGCTTCGAGGCCTACTATTACGAAAAAAGCCCCACCCGCTTTCCCGTAAGGGTCGGTCGCTTCGACCAAAAAGACGAGGCGGACGCCGTCAAAATACGCTTGGAGAGCGCGGGGGCCAAAGACCCCTACGTCTCCAAGCTGAACGGCTAAAGGGCGCTTTTCCCCCGAAATCCTTAAACCCCCAAAGCGTCGATGACGGCGTTCTGCAGACTCGGGGCGCGGACGTAGGCGGACGCCGCCTCCGTGGGGCTCGGTATCGCGTGGGAGCCTAAGTTGGCCAAGGGGCCGCGCAGAGGCGCCAAGGTGTTGGCGACCGAGGCGAGGGTGTCGTTGGGGCCGCGGGTAAGGTTAGGGCCCACCGGCCAAACGTCCATCTTCCGCGAGGGGTCAAAGGACTCGCTGAGGCGCCCCATGGCCAATTGGGCCGCGTAGGCGGGGGGATAATAGCTTCCCCGGTTGGCCGAGGGGCCCACGGGAATCCCCGGTTCCCCGACGGTAGGCGGAGTCTGAATGGAAGTGACGCCCGGCCCCACGATCCGGACCTTCAGATAGCCGCCCCGGGCGTAAAAGCTAGGCGTGGACTGCCTTTGGACGATACCGTTGACGCTGAAGCGGTAAGCGTCGTTGTCATTGAAGGCCTGAGCCTCGTCCATGATCAGCGTGGGAAAGCTGTCCGTGGTGGCGACGTCCTTGGGATCGGCGATGGGCTCCCGGCGGGGCCTGACGTTGAAATAACGCTGGAGGGCGTCCACCACGGTGGTGGGGTCGCGGCCCGCCTTGTCCACGTCGAGGCTCAGATAATGCCTGAGGTTGCGCCCCGGGGGCGGCTCGTAGCGATCCACCTCCGCCACCATGGTATTGGAGATGGTGGCGTGGGGCTTGGGGGCCCCGCTTTTGATGATTTGGGCCACGACGTTGGGCGAGGCCGCCGTCTCGGTCACGGCGGCCTCCCGGACGACGCTCGCCGCCTGGAAGCCCACGGGGGACGAGTCTTTGAGCTGGGAAATGGCGTTCATGGAGATCTCCTGAAAAAGGCGAACTTCCCGCGGCCAATCCGTGGCGAGCGAAAAAAAATAGCGCCGCGAAAGCCCGAGGCGCTTGGGCAAAAAAAAGCCAAGCGTCTCGCTTTCTGGGCGCCGACCTTGGCGAATAGCGCGCCCCAATCCATTAGGGCGCGATTGATTAACTATAAAGACGCTGGAGCTATATGTCAAGACTTTTGGTAAATATTTTCGCGCGGGCGGCCCAATATTTCGCCAAACTTTTAAGAAAACTCGAAAATATTTGAAAATTCCGCAAGTAAACTTAAACCCTCAAATACGCGCGCCAAGAGCGCCAAGAGACTCGCGCGAGCCACCCTTAAGTCGCGCGGTAAGCGCGACAGGGACCCGGCGTCAATTCGCCACTCGCTTTATGATCCGCGCCGCCCGCGGGATTATCGCGCGATTCAAGTGGCGGGGATCGTTCCTTACAGGGGGAAAAACGCGCCGAAAGGCGGCGCGAAGAGGTTTCGCCTGTCTTTTTTCAGCGCGCGCTTCGCTCCAGGCGCCGTTTTTTTAGCGCGTTTCGCGTCTTGGAATAAACTCAGGAATCGTTAATTCACAATGAAGAACGCGTTACGAGCGATAAACCAGGGGAGTTTTAAAAACGCCTTCTTACGGTAAAAGACATCGGCGCTAAAACCTTAAGGTCATTTTACGTCGTCCGGAAACGATTTCGCGAAAGCTATACAATCCAACGTTTTTTTTGTTACCAAGTCAGAAAGATAGCGGACAAAAGGCCGCAAATCTCCATGATCGGCTTTTCGCAAGGCGTCTAAATACTCAGATCTGCCTGCCGCAGTGACTACCGGAGGGAAAAAACCAGCCCTGATATATTCCATGGACATTAAAGCTCTCGCCATTCGTCC
>JAISCZ010000156.1 GCA_031265205.1 Deltaproteobacteria bacterium | reverse complement strand
ACCACAAGAAAATTTTATCGAGGGGGTCTTTCAATCCAAATTTGTTGGAATTCCGCTAAAAGTACTTATCTATAAGGACTTCACAAAAATGCTCTTAAACATTTAGGACGGATGTGAATGGCTCCCAACACTTGCTTGGCACCTCTTTTTACGCGCTTTTGGCAAACATTCACGTATTATCATCACACTTTCTCAGATATACCATAACCTCTTCAAATAATCCACTTCTTCGCTGTGCAACGTTAGCCGCTTCGCGAAGAACTACTGCTTATAATCTAATTACTAATTGTTTTTTTAAGCCAAATTTTATTTCTTCCTGAAAACTTCAAATTGACTTTTCAGTTTTTTTAATAATAATTTTTCTCCTCCAATTTCTTAACGGCTTGTCATTTCGACGCGTCGAAATTTGCAAAACCCCCTTGAATGGAGCGCTTTTAGTCTCTTAAGCATGACGAGATACTTGATTGACTTTTCAGTTTTTTTAATAATAATTTTTCTCCTCCAATTTCTTAACGGCTGGTCATTTCGACGCGTCGAAATGAGAGTGCAAAAAGTCCCGGAACTTAAATTCGGTCAGCCGCTAATGCTAAATGAGGACAATTAATTAAATAAATAGCTATATGCGGTATTGTTTTGCGTCCGGTTGCTTCTCTTAAAGGTTTTTGCACTTTCATCAAAGAAGAGTTTTTTTCCAATATTTGCCCTAATATCCATTCATCTCGCGTGTGCGCGAATGCCGACTTCGGGCGCCGCATGAAGCTAACTCTAACCATCAGTAAGACTAAAAAATTAATAATCTATAAATTACTTGATATAATTAATAAATAATATTTTTAGAATAATTATATCTTAATATAATTTTTTTCATTATTTAATAGTTTATATTTTTATTTTAATAACCTCAAATACGCCAACTCAAACGCTGGCACCATGTCCAAGCCAGGCTCAAAAACCAATCAGCCCGAGTGACCGAATCGCGTAAGTTCCCGTTTTATCGCGAATGACGCTCTTTCCGTCATGAATTTGGCTAAGCGATGGGGATACGCCTATTTTAGCCGGGACCTAAGGTTCGGCTAGACCGCGCGTTTTTAAGTCCAATCAAGGCTGAAATTGAGTTTAATATTCTAGCTGAAAATGAATTCAAGAAACCGTGAATCTCGTAGAATCGTGGAAGAGCGAAATTAAGCCAGAGGATTTTTGAGAAAATGAGCTAACAATCTTTCTATAGTTAGAAGTTTCAAGTATAATTTTGAATCTTCAGTCTAATTAATGGGCTGGCTTTAACGCTTATTTTTAGCGCCCGGCGCTTCAACTTCCTTAATTCAAGCGAACCGAACGCTTGCCCTTTAGGCTTTTTTCTTTATTTTTCGCTCTTTTACCGTTTTTTTAACTTTAATCCCATTTTTGGCTTTTCCCCTACCGCTTTTCTTCCCGCGCGGACTCCATGAGCGCCTCCCATTCCAAAGAGCCCAATTTCTACTCCGTTTTAAACGTCCCCGCGAGCGTCCTAGGAGATGACTTACGCGCGGCCTACCTTAAACTCGCCTTAAAATACCACCCCGACCGCAACCCCGGGGACAAAAAAGCCGAAGACAAATTTAAGGCCATCAGCCAGGCCTACGCCATCCTCCGCGATCCCCAGTCGCGCGTCAAATACGATCGCCTTCTCGCGAAACGCGCCCGCAAAGGCCCGACCCCTAAGCATCCCGCTCCCCCTCCTCGTCACGGCGCCCCGCCAACCCCCAAAAAGCCCTTCGCTAGACCCCATGGCTATACGAGCGCCGGGACTTACAACCCCCCGCCCGAGGCGGCGGCCCGCCATAGCCCTCCGTCTCCCCAAGCCAGTCGCTCCGACCGCGCCTCGCGGGAAGGCGCCCAGCGACGAGAGCGCGCTCAACCGCCGCGCCCCTCGACGCCTCCTTCCGTCCCTTCCCCCACTTCAAGCCCGGCCGCGAAAACTTCCCCGATAGCTGCCCCAGGGACGGCCCCTAGCCAGGACCCGGAAGATATCCTGGCCGGTTTTTTTACCACCCCCGAAGGCGAGTTTTCTTTAAAAAAGCTTCAGGAGGAACTCCAAAAATCCGGACTTTCCACCGGCCCCGCGGTATTGGACAAGATTAAAAATTACGGCCAAAAGGCCCGCGCCGCCTCCAAATCCCGCTTTTCCCTCAAAAAAATCTTCAGGTCCCTCAAGGACTTCTTCTTTTTCACGCCCCTCGCGGCCCCGGGCCCCAAAGTCACGGAATTCGATCTGGTCTTTGGCCTCGCCTTGCTCCCGGAAGCCGCCCTAAAAGGCTCCTCCGTGGAACTGCAATACTTCCAGGACGGCCACGAGCGCAAACTCGCGATCCGCGTCCCCCCGGGAATCCAAAACAACACGCGCTTAAGGCTCGCGGGACAGGGCAACCTCAAGCCGAACGGCGCCCGGGGCGACCTCATAATCGCCATCTCTATTCGGCCCAAAGAGAATTTTTTCAGCTAACCCTTAACTTCCGCCTCCCCTTTGGCCCCACGCTTCCCAAGGCTTCCAAGCCCCCCGCCTCCCCGGCCGCAAAACGCTCCCCCTCGCCTGGAAGGGCCCCGCCCCTTTTAAGCCTTTAGGAAGCGAAAGGCGGCCCGCGGCGGGCCCGCTTTCGTCTCCGCGCGCGGCCCTGAGACAATATTTTAGATTTCCCTCCCCATAACCGCTTTTCCCCAAAGGCTCGCGCGGACTCTTCCTCTCCCTCCCACGAGAAGCCTTGCCCGAAAGCGCCTCCCTCCTCTCGACCGCGCGCGGTCAATTTTCGCCCGGAAGCGCTCTGAGGATCGCCTTTCCTTCCTTCGCGCGGGCGCCCTTCCCCCCGCGCGGAGCGGGCTCCGGACGCGCCGGCAAATATCAATTTTAGCTATTTAGTTAGTCAAATTGGCTAGTTTATCGGTCTATTTGACTAACGATCGCCTCTCCAAAGAAACCCGCCCCGAGCGTGTCGCCCCCAAAAATTTAGTAATTCTTATCCTTTACGGCGTTTCGTCCCCGAACTCTTCCCTTTGGCCTTCCTTTTGCTATCCTTCCTTTCGCGTTGGCGCTTTAAACGACGCGCGAACGCCAATTTCCGCGAAAGGAAAACCCATGCCCAATATTTTTTCCCGCTTCACCGAGATCATCAGCTCCAATATCAACGCCCTCTTGGACAAGGCCGAAGACCCCAAGAAGATGATCAAACTCATCATCCTCGAAATGGAGGACGCTTTGGTCGAAATCAAGGCCGCCTGCGCCCAGGCCATGGCCGAAGAGGTTCACCAAGGCAAGCGCCGGCGCGACCTCGCGGAAGCCCTCCAGCTCTGGGAAACGCGCGCGCGCGCGGCGGCCGCCAAAAACCGCGACGATCTGGCCCTCTTGGCCCTCTCCGAAAAACGCAAAATTTCCCAAGAACTCCAGGTTTTGGAGGAAGACGGCGAGGCCCTCGCCAAGCTCATCGAAAAGTACCATGACGAAATCGAGCAGCTTGACGCCAAAATCCGCCAGGCCCGCGACAAGGACCGCCTGCTCGCCCTGCGCCAGGAACAGGCCCAAAAGAGCCTCCTCGTCTCCAAGCGCATGAAAGACTACGATCTGAACGCCGCCAAACTCAAGCTCAGCGCCCTGGATCGCCGCCTGGAGACCCTGGAAGCCGAGGCCACCATCGCCAAAAACCTGAGGACAAGCTCCGAGGACCCCGACGTGGAAGCCGAGTTCCGGAAACTGGACGATTCCCTGGAAGCGGAACTCTTGGAGCTCAAGAAGGGCCTCGCCAAATAGACGCCCCAGCCTTTTGGCCCAACCGTCAAGACACAAGGAAAGCCCATGACCTTCTCGTCTTTTCTCGTCTTCGTCATCTTCGCCCCCCTGATCCTCCTCTTCCTGGGCTTTCTCTTGCTTTGCTTCAAGATCTTCAAGTCCCGCGCCCAGGAAGAGGAAACAGCGCGAACTTTGGCCATGGCCCAGGATCTTAAAGCGACTTTGGATAAACTGGACGCTCGCCTCGCGAACCTCGAGGACATCATCATCGGCCCCGACCATTTCGCCTCTTAGGTTTAACCATGAAATTCACGAGTCAACTCTCGGCCCGAGGGCCCTATCGCTCCAAAAACGGGCTTATCTTCGGCGTGGCCCGGGGACTCGCCGACCATTTCGGCTTTTCCCCCTTCTACGCGCGCCTCGCCATCGTCGCCGTCGCCCTCTTGCTCTGCCTTTGGCCGATGGTCCTCCTCTATATCGCCGCGGCCCTGCTCCTCCCCACCGCCCCTTTAAGCCCGCCTTTGACCGCCCGGGACCAGGATTTCATGATCTACGGCCAGGCCAACCTCCGGGGCCTCATTGAGGGTCTCTCGGATCAGGCCGATAAGCTGGGCCAAAGAACGCGCCGGATTGAGGACTTGGTTACCAGCCGCCATTTCCGGGGAAGGAAAAGCCCTTAGACGGGAACTCCCGCGCCTCCTTGACCCGAGCCCCGCGCGACCCCGGGGCGCCTCAGGCGCCACGGGGCCTGGAACAAGCTATGTCCCGGCGCGCTGGCGCGAGACGGAAAGAGGCGCGCCGCCTTTGACTCCGCCAAGTCGCCCTCCGCCCGGGCGCTCCCTTCCGCCAGTGAGCGCGCTTGGGAGACTGGGGAAATTTAAGCGGGCCACGGTCGCGCGTCTCGGCGCGACGATTCGGGGCCGACCGCGCCTTTTCGCCACCTTAAGATTCCTTCGGGAAAAAACCCAGATGGGACAGCCCTCCCAACAAGGCCCCCTCCTCCCCCAAAAGGCCTCGCCGCGACCCGCGCGGCGGCCTTGGGCGCGACTTCCGAGCCAGAGCGGAAAACGCGCGCCTCAAGCGGGGCGACCTTTCCCTGGTTAGCGCGAGAAAGCCCCAGAAGCTTGCTTCGGGGATGAATCGCGCGATTCTTAACCGTAATATCAACCTACTTCATGTTCATTAAGGAGCTTCCTTCGGTTCCGAATTAATTGACGAACAGTCTTAGAGCCGATAATCTTAATGATTCCATGAGAACTTTTGAATTTAAACTCTATGACTCCAAGAAGAACCGGCGCCTGGCGAAGGCGCCTGGGAATAGCCGGAAACGTCTGGCGCCATCTTATAGCTTTACATAGGCGTTATAACGGTCTTTTTAAAAGGCGTCCAGACGTTTGCCATATCCAAAAACATATAACTAAACTAAAAAAACTTAAATAAATACAGCTTCTGGAATCAACTCGGCTCCCAGGCGATACAGGATATCCGCCCAGAGGATCGACAGGGCATACATGTTGTTCTTCGGGAACCGCAAACGCGGCGTCAAGACCGCGCCGCCAAGGTTCCGGAAGGCAAGGAAGCGCGGATCGTTCAAGCCGCGACAGGCCGGACGCGAGCCGCGCGGCGACAACCGCGTTGTCGTCATGGGATGGAGGCGCGGGTATCGCAAGTCCCGCGAGATAGAGGGCAAGGTCAAGACGGTCACGGCGAAGC
>JAISCZ010000145.1 GCA_031265205.1 Deltaproteobacteria bacterium | reverse complement strand
TCTCTCTCTCTCTCTCTCTCTCTCTCTCTCTTGTATTCTATAGTCTAGCTACATTTATTACATTATTTCTTTTTGAAACGCTCCCGGCGGGCTTTTGCGCTCAGTCCGGGATTTTTTATTTTGACTCCGGCGACTTGATTGGGCGAAAAACGCGTCATTTGACCAATTGGGCGGTTGAGCGGGAGTCATTAAGCTATGTGAAATTCGAAGTTTTCAAGTCGGTCGAGGCGCGCCAGCGTTTTGAAAACGATCGCTCCCTTAATTACGCCGCGCCTGACGGTGTTGGCCCTGGCCAGTTCATCAGTGGCCGAGGACGCTATCCCCGTGACGGTTGGTTCCGGCCGCGTATTTAGTAGTAGCAATGCCGACAAGGATTATTTAAGCGACTTAGGACAAGGTTCCGAGCGTGGTGAACCTGCCTTTGCTGATGACTTTGAGCGCTGATAATTACAATGGCCGCTCGGGTGGCCCCAAGAGATTGACATGAGCGAGGACAAAATAATTGTCGACGCGAAAAGCCCTGAAAGCGTCGTCGGACGATGGGAGCGGGTCAAACAGACCTGGATCTTCATATTGTTGAACGTAATTTTCTGGGCCCTCTTGTCGAGCCAGTATTTCCGGGTGGAGAACGCTCCGGCTACCGCTATAGGCAGCTTGTTTTCAGTGACCTTCAGTCTCGGTCATTTTCTTCTGGTGGGCCTTCTGCTGTGGCTTATTAACTTGCCGGGCCAGATGCTGGTCAAAAATCGGCGGGCCTTGGATCTGATGCGAGTGGCCTCGGCCGTGGCCGTCACCTCGCTTCTGGTCTCCGATATAGTCGTTCACTCTTTGTTCAAAATGCACATTTCGCCGGCCCTGGTCGGCATTTTTCTGGCCGCTTCACCTTTTGAAATATACGATCCGCCAACATCCTTCTATTTGACCGTCATCCTTGGCTTCGCCACTTTGTGCGTGGCGGAATACGGGATCCTCAGGCTGGCCCGCCTGGCGCGGCGCGGGATAAATCTGCCGTTGAGCTTGGCGCTGGTGGCATGCTTTCTGACTTACAATTCTATCCACGCCATGGCCGCCTTCAATTCCTACATCCCGGTTTTATTGCGGTCTGGGGCGCTGCCATACGCCTATCCCCTGACGGCTAAGAGTTTCCTCCAGCGCCGGGGCTTTAAGAGCGACGATGTTCGGGAGTGGGACGATGGCGCCGTAGGGGCCGGGCTCGACTATCCCAAAAAACCTCTGGAAATCACCCCGCCCGACGAGAAGCTGAATGTAATCGTAATCCTGATCGACAGCTGGCGCGTCGACAGCTTCAATGAAACCGTCATGCCCCTTGTCCACCGCCGCGCGCGGGGTGGCCAAGTCTTCACCCGGCATTTCAGCGGTGGTAACGCCACCCGCTGCGGGGTGTTTTCCCTTTTCTACGGCCTTCCGGCCACTTATTTCCATTCCTTTTACGCCAACCGGCGTGGACCTGTCCTTATTGATCAGTTAAGGGAACAGGGTTACGAGTTCGGCATTTTCCCATCGGCTGGCCTGGAGTCCGTGAACATCGACCACACCGCCCTGGCCTCTTTCGACCAAGTGCCGCCAGCGCCTCCCGGCCGCAACAGCGGCGAGCGGGATGTCGCCATGGAAAATATGCTAATGGACTTTGTCAAAACCCGCGATGGCTCCCGCCCCTATTTCGCCTTCGCTTTTTATGACATCCTCCATTCCCACGCGCCATTTCCCGACCTGCCGCAGCCCTTCGTCCCAGCCAACAAAAACTGGAACTACCTTGAATTCAACAACGCCGTCGATCCCACGCCCTATTTGAACATGTACAAAAACGCCGTCTATACCCTGGACATCCGCCTCGACGCTCTTCTGTCCGGACTCCAGGACGCCGGGGTTATGGAAAACACGGTGGTCATCCTGACCGGAGACCACGGGGAAGAGTTCAACGACACTCGCACCAACACCTGGAGCCACAACTCCAACTTCACCGTCTACCAAGCCCAGGTGCCGATGGTGGTGTTCTGGCCAGGCCGTTTGCCGGCCGTCCACTCCTACCTGACCCGCCATTACGACCTGGCCCCAACCCTAATGGAAGACGCGCTTGGTTTCCGGGGTGACCCCTCGGTCTATACCCTGGGAGTAAATTTGTTTTCCGCTCGAGATCGAGACTACACCCTCATGGCCAGCTACTCGGACAACGCCATCCTCTATGGCCATACGGTCTTCGTTCTGAAAAAATTCGGAATGCTGAAAACATATGACCTCCAGGGCGGTGACAGTGGAGAAAAACTCCCACCTAACATTCTCCAGAAAGCTTTGTTCGACATGAAATATTTTCTGAGGGAAAGAAGCGATTAGAAACATAGAGGCTCTGGCCCCAAGAAGCTCACTGGGGGGTAAGCCCGCCGCTCTTTGCGGGCCGATGAAGGCCTCGGCCGATTTCGGCCGCCCCTGGAAACGCCCAAGCGGCGTTTACAGGGACATCCGCCCTAATGAAGGCGTGGCGGTTAAAGGCGTTCTTGGCGGCATTCACAAAGATGAGGCCGTTTTCACAATCAATGTCGGCGCGGGACAGGCCGCGGCGCTCTCCAGCTCACGGCCCACGAAACAAAGCTATCAAAGCCATTTGGCCGGGGGCGCTCTCGTCTTGAAAGAGATCCGTCAATTGGAGGCGAAACCGAAGGAGATAGGGCGCCCGGCAAATCCCTTAAGCTCGACTCTATTTCTCCCCTGGGGAGGACCCAACAATTGGCTTCGGGGTCCTTTTTTTTGAGCCTAATGGTTTTTAAGGGGTCGCGGGTTAATAAAAAGGTCCTCCGGGGAGCCTTCCAGGGTAAAGGGTTCGAAGCCTGGGGAGAGGAGGGCGAAAAAGAGGGGTTATCTCGATTTTCCAGGCTTAAATAGTTTCTTCGCCTTGGCGAGGAAAGCGACTGGGAAGAAAAGACGATATTTCCTGACGGGTCGCCCCCCAGGGATTCCTCTTGACGAGTTTGGTCGACAAGAGCCGCCGAGAGCTTAAAGCCATAAATGAGCCTTAAGCGCGCTTCCGGCCAGAGTTCCGCGCGAAAAACGGGGCCATGATAGGGATGAAACAAGAGTTTTAAGCGCTCCTCGCGCGCGAGTTTGGCCTTGTGGCGCGAAAGGGTCGCCGCCAAGATGGTCTCAAACGGAGAAAGCGCGGGTCGCCTGGCCCAAGGCCTCGGGCTCGCGGCCTTTGAGGACCGTCAGAAGGCTTAGGGCCTTATGGACTGTTCCTGGGTAGTCTCCCCGGGCCTCCCAGGAGCGCCTCTGGACGCGGACGCTTACTTGGGGGTTCAGATAAAAGACAAGGGTTTTGGTCTAAGTCGCCTTTGGCTGGGGTCATGGCAGTTCGCTTAGAAATTTGTCCGGGCTGACGGTCATGACCCTTTGGACGAGATTTCGCGAGCTTTCGATAATTTCCCGCGCCTATCTTCCCAGATTGAGCGTGGACTCTATCGCGCGCGTGAGCTAAAAAAGCTCGCGGGCGGCCCTTTCGCGTTTTTCCTGGAACTGTGGCTTTGAGGCTTCTTAAAGCTCCTTTTAGGTCTTGGCCAGGAATTCCGCGGTCTCGCTTATCCGGGTTGAGAAACGCTTGATTGCCATCCGCCCCAAAGGCCCTGTGGCGCGAGACTCGCGCCGCCCCGGCCAGGGAGAGGGATAGCTGAGAGTTGAAAGCCTCCTTACCGTCAGGGCAATAACGCGAAAGTTCGCGCCCCCGGCCCTTAGGCGCTCGCGCCGCGTCCCTTCTATTCCCAAGGGCGCGACGACGGCCGCGCGCTCGTCGTGGAGGCGGGCGAAGGCGAGGGGGGACCCTTAAAACGCTCGCCGCGATTAACCTTCCTTCCAGGGAGAGGGGCTGAATAAGGACGTGGATATGGGGATGATTTCGTCGAGGTGGGCGATGGAGCTAAGGAGATTTTCCCCAAACCTTTCTCTAAGCAAGACATCGGTCTCGCCAAATCGTTGCCATAGCCTGTCCCCCCCGTGACCAGCTCAGCCCGCGAAAGCCGCCAGCGCGGATTTCGTCTTTCTTCTCGTTCAAGGCTCATTTGTGAACAAATACGAAATCCGCGACAGATCCGGCCGCGGCTCCGGAAATGGCTCGGCGGGGCCTGGGGATAGCCGCGCGCGCCGCCTGGAGCTAGCGGAAAGCCAGCAAGCCAGCGCCCAAGCCAGCGCCTGGCCTTGGCAAAAGGGGAAGAAAAGGCTAAAATATAAAAATAAGGCGCTTTTCCTAAAAGCTCCTTATCCCGCCCCAATGAAGGCTATCGCCAGCTTTTCGCGGGACTTTTCGCCCCGCGGGGCCGCTTACCCCTTCCCTTTGGGGGAAAGCCCCCTTCGCCCGCCTTTCCAGAGTCCTCCCCCTGCCTTTCCTCTGGCGATTAACGCGCGCTATCCCGGACTTCGCCCGTCGCGGCGAGGGGGACGCGACGACGGATGGCGCTCCCGAATCCGGAGGGGCGCGCCAGCCCCGCTCCCATAGCTTCCAAGAGGGTCTTGACGAGGGTTATATGAGATTTATTTTAAGACTGGCTTTTTTGGCTCTCTGTCCTCTTCTGGCCGTTTCCTGCGGCGACTCCAAGCTTGACGTTTCCACCTCCGAAGCTTTTGTCGCGAGCGTCCAAAAAATGCACGACGACGTCAGCGGCGCCGAGCGCGAGGATTTCGAGCGCTTTTTCTTCATAGCCATGAACGGCCGGAGCGATCTCATAACCCTCAGCGTCCTTTCCGAGCCTGAGATTCCGAAATTGGACTCCTACTACAACGTGCTCGTCTCCCGGCGGGGACAAGCGGAAATGGGCGCTTTAAACGGCCTTTCCGCGGCCGAGATCGTCGAGTTGGGCCGGAATCTCAAAATGGCTTACCTGGACAACCGCGTCAAGGAGATCACCCTGGAGATGGACGCCTTAAGCGAACTCGCCCAATATTACGCGGCGTACGCGGCCGAGCTGGAAAAAGTCACGATCTCCTTTAGGGAGGAGGCCGCCTTCGAGTTGGGGGCGGACGGCCGCGTCAGCCTGGCCGTCGCCGAGATTAACGTGATAAACGGCTCGTCGCGGCCCCTTGTGGATATCCAGAAGGCCACCCACGGCTCCCCCTGGTCGATGGTCTTAATTTACGGGGGCCAGAGGGACGGAATCTATATCGACAGCGCGCGCCTTTTAGGCGCGGACGGCCTTTCCGCCTTCGCGGGGCAAGGGTCTATTCCGGCGGGAAGCGAGGCGAAGCTTACGATTCGCGCCGATGTCTCCGATCGGAATTGGGTTCCCAAGGAGGGCGCGCGGGTCCTGGTCTCTTTCCCCGACGGCTTCGTGGCGTGCCTGGAGGGCTGGGAAAAATTCTTTGAGGCGGAAGACGCGCACAAAAGGCTCCAGGAGCTGGATCGGCAGGTGGCCCGCTTCCAGAGCCAGGCTCGCGCGATCCAAAAGAGCTAAGCCGCCCCTTTTTCCCGCCTCGTAAAAATCCCCCCGCTGGAGAGCCCTGGAAGGCCCTCCCGGGGGGATTTTTTTTATTTCTTGGGCGGGGCGGCCTGGTTGGAGCTTGGACGCGCGGGGGAGGCGCGCCGTTTAGCCGCGGATAGTGTCGTTGATGAGGGGCCGGTCGTCAACGGTGTTGAAGGTGGCCCGGCAGTTCTGGTTGGCGCAGGAGAAAAAATCGTAGGGGTTGCCGGTCTTGGCGCTGACGCCCACCCGGCGGTAGAGAGCCCCTTGGCAGCGGGGGCATTTATACTCGCTGGGCTCGCTCGCGCGGGGAGGCTTGTCGAAGGCGGGCGCTCCGTCGCTGTCCTCAAAGGTGGTCTTGCAGGCCGGAAAGCCCGAGCAGCCCCAGAAGTTATAGCCCCGCGAGCCCTCGGAGGCCTCGCGGACCCGATGGATGAGAGGTTTGGAGCACTGGGGGCACTTGTGCTCCGAAACGGTGGCGGTGGCCGCCTTGGTCTCGGCGCCCGGTTTGCCGGCGTCGTCGTTGAAGCGCGCGGAGCAGTCGCGGTTGGAGCAGACCCAGAAGTTATAGCCCCGCGCCGCGTCGGACATGTCCTTGACGTTGTGCTTTAAGGGGCTCTGGCATTTGGGGCATTTCTGATCGGTTATGACGGATTTGCGCGCGCTTTTGAGGTTGGGGGCGCCGTCCTGGTCGTCGAAAAAGGAGCCGCAGGTTTCCGTGGGGCATTTCCAATAGTTATAGCCCTGATGGTCCCCCTCGGGGGCGCGGAAGAGGTGGTGGAGATTCGCGTTACAGTCGGGGCAGTGGTGATCGGAAACGGAGGATTGGCGGGGGGCGTCGAAATCCGGCGCGCCGTCTTTGTCGCTCACGATCGTGGGGCAGTTCCGGTCGGAGCAGCTCCAGAAGTTATAGCCCCGCGCGCCTTCGGAGGCCTCGCGGACCCGATGGACAAGAGGCTTGGCGCACTGGGGGCACTTATGTTCCGAAAGGGTGGCGGCCCCCGCTTTGCTCTCGGCGCCCGGTTGGCCGGCGTCGTCGTTGAAGCGCGCGGAGCAGTCGCGGTTGGAACAGGCCCAGAAGTTATAGCCCCGCGCCGTCTCGGACGCGTCCTTGACGTTGTGCTTTAAGGGGCTCTGGCATTTGGGGCATTTCTTGTCGGTCATGACGGATTTGCGCGCGCTTTTGAGATTGGGGGCGCCGTCCTGGTCGTCGAAAAAGGAGCCGCAGGATTCCGTGGGGCATTTCCAATAGTTATAGCCCTGATGATCCCCTTCGGGGGCGCGGAAGAGGTGGTGAAGGTTCGCTTCGCAGTTGGGGCAGTGGTGATCGGAGGAGGAGGACTGCCGGGGGGCGTCGAAATCCGGCGCGTCGTCCTTGTCGTTGACGGCCGTCCCGCAGCTCCGGTCGGAGCAGGCCCAGAAATTGTAGCCCGCCTTCTTCTCGCTTTTGGGCCGGATGAGGTGTTTCATGGGGCTTTGGCACTTCGGGCATTTGAAATCGCTCATCACGGAGCGCCGCTCGGTTTCGAGGTCGGGGGAATCGTCTTTGTCGTCAAAAAAGGAGCCGCACTCGTCATTGGGGCATTTCCAGTAGTTATAGCTTTCGGCGGGATTGTCCGCGATCCTTTGGCGGTGGGAGAGGGGGCTGTGGCAGTTGGGGCACTCGGTCTCGGAGCTTTGCGTTTTCGTGGCCTTGGAGAAATCCGGGGCCCCGTCCTTGTCCGGGAAGGTGGTCCGGCAGCTCTGGGAGGGGCATCCCCAATAGTTATAGCCGCCCCGGCCTTCGGCGTCGGATTTTTTGAGGTTGTGACGCAAAAGCTCATGGCAGACGGGGCACTCGTAGCCAGAGCTGATGGACTGGCGGTGGGTGGCGGGATCCGGGGCCCCGTTAAGATCGTCGTAAAAGCTGCCGCAGCTTTCTTTGGCGCAACGCCAGTAATCGTAGCCTTTGTGCTCGGGAGTCGCTTCCCGGACGAGGCGCCTGATGGCGGCGCCGCAGGCGGGACAGCTTCGCTGCGACTCGGGGGCGGGGTCGTTGGGATGGGCGAGATCGGGCTGGCCGTCGGAGTCGTTAAAAGTGGTCATACAGCTATCCTTGGAGCACCGCCAATAATCGTAGCCCGCGCCTCCGGGTCCGCTCGGGCGGACGAGGTGGCGCAAGAAAGCGCCGCAGCGGGGACAGGCGATGGCGGAAAGAAAAGAGGCGCGCCGGCTTGAGGGGTCCGGCGCCCCTTTGAGGTCATTGAAGAGGGAGGAGCAGGTTGGGTTGGGGCATTTCCAGTAATTATACCCCTTATCCCCGTCGGCGGGGGCTTTGTGGAAGTGGTGGAGGGCGGACCCGCACTGGGGACAGTCGGCGGAGGCGACGGAGGATTTCTGGAAGAAGCGTTTAATCTCCGTGGCGAGTTTGGCGTTGGCCTCGCGCACCACGGGGAGATACTCGTCTTGGCCCAAGGCGATCCTGTCCAAGTTCGCTTCGAGGGCGCGGGTGAAATCGTATTCGAGGAAAGAGAAATTGCCCGAAAGGTAACCTATGAGTTTTTCCCCGGTCTCCGTGGCCCGCAGGAGGCGCTTTTCGTTGGCCGCGATATACTCCCGGGCGAAAACGTTGGCGAGGATGGCGGCGTAGGTCGAGGGCCTGCCGATGCCCTTGTTCTCCAACTCCCGGATTAGGGAGGCTTGGGTGTAGCGCGCGGGGGGAGTGGTCTTGCGGGTCTTGGTCTCGCGGTCGGCGGGGACCCACGCGTCCCCCTGGGAGAGGAGGGGTATGGGGTTGTTGGCGTCCGGGTCGCGGTCCTTTTCTTGATCGGCTTGGGCCTGATCCGCCGGCAGGAGCGCCTTAAACCCCGGAAAATCGAGGCGGCGGCCTTTGGCCTCGAAAGTCGCCTCTTTCCCGTCCAAGGGGCCCACGAGCGAGGCCCGGACGACGTGGTAGACGGCCGCGGCGAGCTGGGAGGCGATGGCGCGCAGGCGGATGAGGCGGTAGAGGGCCTTTTCGTCGCGCGTGTCCCCGCGTTCCTCGTCCTCAAAATGGGTGGGCCGGATGGCCTCGTGGGCTTCCTGGGCCAGTTCTTTGCCCTTAAACGTCCGGGGGGCTTCCGGGAGGGGCCAGTCGCGCTGGGCGGCCAGGGCGCGGATGGCGGCGACGGCCTCGTCGGAGAGGTTCGGGCTGTCGGTGCGCATGTAAGTGATATGGCCACTCTCGTAAAGCCTTTGCGCGACTTCCATGGTCCTTTGGGGGTCCATTTTCAGGGCGTTGCTGGCCGCTTGCTGGAGGGTGGAGGTAATGAATGGGGGCGGTGGATTTTGACGCTCTTCCCCCTCCTCGTAATGGGAAACGGTTAGGGACTGTAGCGCGGCCGCCCTTTGGGCGAGGGCGCGGTCGGTTAAGCGGTCCTGGCCGGGCGCGAGGAAATTTTTGGGGTTCCAGGAGGCGCGCCAGGTTTTGGCTTGGCCTTTTTTTCCGTTGAAATAAAAGATGACCCCGTAATGGGTGGTGGGGGCGAAGGCCCTGATGGCCCTTTCCCGCTCCACGACCAAGCGGAGGGCCGGCGACTGGACGCGGCCCGCCGAGAGGTTCTGGCCCGAAACCGTATTGAGGGCCGGGGAAACGAGGTACCCAAAGAGCCTGTCTAAAACGCGTCGTCCCTCCTGGGCCCGCACCAGATTCATGTTGAGGGGCCGGGGGGAGGCGATGGCCTCTTGGATGGCCTTCGCGGTGATTTCGGCGTAGGCGACCCGTTGGGGGTTTTTTAGGGAGAGGCTCTCGGAAAGATGCCAGGCGATGGCTTCCCCTTCCCGGTCAGGGTCGGTCGCGAGATAGATCTCCGAGGCTTTCGCGGCCAGGGTCGCGAGGTCCGCGAGCGTCCTTTGGCCCCTTTCCGTGGCCTCGTAGCGCGGCGCGAAATCCGGGGGATAGACCCCCATCTCGCGTAGGGGAAGATCGCGGACGTGCCCGACGCTCGCGGCGACGCTCCAGCCTTCGGGGAGGAAAGAGCGAATTTTGGGTATTTTCCCGGGGGACTCGACGATGAGCAGATTCATATGTGGAAGCGAAAAATCTTAAAAGAGGGGTCGGAGGCTGGAGCGCGAGGGGCGAAAACGCCAATAAAGGCCAGCGGCGCGGGCGGGAAGGACCCCATCCCTCCCTTTGGCGTTTTGACGCGAACGTCTTCTTAAGATAAACATTTAAGCGGTTTTGTCAAGAGTTTGTGGTTTTATAAAAGTCGCTACCTATAATTTTGTGGAGGCGGGGCCGTCGCGCGGGCCTTCCCGTCGGCGGGGGGGCCCTCCAGGCGAGGAGGCGCGGCCCGGGGCCATGGGGCGGCGCCGTTAAAAGTCTTCGTTAAACTGACTGGGGGCCCCTCCTTTTTTCTTCCGCGGGGGCGCCCGCCCCCGCGCCTTTTCAGGGCGAGAAAGCCTTGGGGGCCAATTCGCGGAAGGCTTGGGTCGCCCTCCCGCGGCGCGTCTTGGGGCGGCCCCGCTAATGGCGGCCGATCAAGCGCTGGAAGTTAGGGTTTTGGGCCAAGGCCTAAAGCGCCGGGTTAAGGCCCCTAAGGCGCGCGTCAAGAGGGGCTCTCGCGGGGCGCGCCCGACCGCCGGGGGGGCGCGCCGCGACCCCGTCAAGTCAAAGAATAAGCTTGAGATTCAAGGGGTTTATGGGTTATAAAAGAAAGGTCGTTGAAATTAGCGATTGTTCTGGTGATTAAGGCGCCATGAAGCCTAACGGAGGAACCGCGCGCGTTTTAACGTTTATTTCGCGAAAACCGCCGGGGCCGGGTTCCCAAGGCGGCGCGCGGAGAGGGGGGCCGCGCGCCGCGCCCTCCTTCAGGTGGAACATAAAGCTCGCTGTCTGTTTAAGGAGTTTAAGATGAGCACGGTTTTAAAAAGTAACGACGCGCTGGGGATATCCAACCGCGGCAACCCCGCGGAATCGGGCCTTTGCACTTTATGCCAATGCGACTGCGCCGGCAGATGCGAAGTCTGGTTAAGCTGCCTCAAGGGAAGAGAGTTGCTCTATCCCCGCGATTTCGGGCGGATCACCGCCGGCGCCTCCAATATCAAGGCCACGGGGGTCTCCTACGACGC
The DNA here is from genome assembly GCA_031265205.1 of Deltaproteobacteria bacterium. GTDB lineage: Bacteria > Desulfobacterota > Desulfarculia > Adiutricales > Adiutricaceae > JAISCZ01. The sequence goes on along the minus strand of JAISCZ010000145.1, from coordinate 5,855 downwards.
GGTGCGGATTTTAGGCACCTGTTACGGGGCCCACGACGCTCCCCCGTCGGCGGCGAAGGGCGACGCCCTTTTTACGGAAGTTGATTTAACGGCCGTCTTCGGCAAAAAGAAGAAGACGACCTCCAAGCTGCCCATCATGGGAGGGGCTTTGGGTTCCACCTTTATCGCCGCCAAGTATTGGGACGCCATGGCCGCGGGCTGCGCCATCTGCGGGATTCCCATCGTCATCGGGGAAAACGTGGTGGGCGTGGACCGCCAGTCGGTCATGGCCGGCGGCCATATTGACCGCAGCCCGGAGATGGACCGCCGCCTCGCCTCCTATCTCAAATATTACGACGGGAACGGGGCCGCCATCGTCCAGCTGAACGTGGAAGACGCCCGCAACGGGGTGGCCGAGTACCTGGCCAAAAATTATTTGGACAAGGTTATCGTCGAGCTCAAGTGGGGCCAGGGGGCCAAGGACATCGGCGGGGAGATTCAGGTAAGCGATCTTGATTACGCCGACTTCTTGAAGGCTAGGGGGTACTTAGTGGATCCCGACTGCTCCAAGAAGGAAGTCCGCGAGGGCTTCGCGTCCAAGTCCATCCACTCTTTCGCGCGCCACAGCCGCCTGGGCTACACCAATATCGACAGCTGGGAAGGCGTCCGGGAAAATTTCCTCGGGGCGGTCAAAGATTTGCGGGCGCTGGGATTTGAGCGCATTTCCCTCAAAACCGGCGCTTACGGCATGAAAGAGCTGGCCCTGGCCATCCGCCTGGCTTCGGAGACGGGTTTGGATCTCTTAACCATCGACGGCGCCGGAGGCGGCACGGGCATGAGCCCCTGGGACATGATGGAGCACTGGGGAGTGCCGCCGCTGCTCTTGCACGCCAAGGCCTACGAGTACGCCGCCCTGTGGGCCTCCTACGGAAACGAGGTGGTGGACCTGTCCTTCGCCGGCGGTTTCGCGAAATCCAGCGGGATCTTCAAGGGATTGGCCCTGGGAGCCCCCTTCGTCAAGATTATTTGTCTGGGCCGGGCTCTCATGATTCCGGGCTTTTTGGGCTCCAATGTCGAAGGCGTGCTCAAGCCCGAAAACCGCGCCAAAGTCAACGGGAACTGGTCCGAGTTGCCGAAGAGCGTCCGGGATCGCGGCGAGACGGCCGAGGAGATCTTCGCGGGTTACCACGAAGTCCGCAAAATCGTCGGCGCGGACGCCATGAAGGATTTGCCCTTCGGCGCCATCGCCATGTGGGGCATGCTCGATAAGTTGGGCGCGGGTCTCCAGCAGCTCATGGCTGGCGAGAGGAAGTTTACCTTGAGGGCCTTGGATAGGGACGACATCGCCGCCGCCAACCGCGAAACCGAATTGGAAACCGGTCTTCCCTTCATTACCGATATCGGCGACGAGACCGCCCGCGAGATTCTGAAAAAGAAATTTTAGGGTTCTCCCTCCGCGCGGCCCCACAAGCGCCGCGCGAGGAAATGTCTCGCTCGGCGCGAGTCAAAACGGCTCTCCGGGAGTATCTCGGGGGGCCGTTTTTTTTGGATTTTCGCGTAAATTATTAGGTAGCCCGGGGCGAGGGTCAAAAAGCCATGGCGAAAATCGTTCGCGTCTTCGCTCGTGCGCGCGGAGCGCGGATATGGGAAAGGGCGATAATGGAAACGATAGCGCGTCAAGCGAGACGCGCGAAAGGCGATCCAAGCGAAAGGCGCGCGGTAGCGTGGCAAACGCGGGAAATTTAAGATCGCGTTTTATCGCTAAAAAATATAGCCTTAAATATTAGGGAAAATTCTTAAATATAACGGAAAAATTGGCTACGGGAAGCGCCTAAATAGCGAAAAATTAATTGCCGTAAAGTTAAGTTCAAATAAAATTACAATTTGATGGAGAAAGGAGTGAGAAATATATTGTCTTATCAGATCGACACTCAAGCGACGCGCGCGCGTCTCCTTATATCGCGGCGGGAGCCACTTGACGGTTTAACGGTTACGCTTCGCGCGAGCCTTGGCTTGTTCTTCATTTTCCAGGATGGCCTCGCAGCGTCCTCTTCCATAAACGCCCAACCCTAATTTTAATATTTTTTTAGCTTTGGCCAAATAAGGTCTCAAATAATTTTTCACGTCTATGGCTTCCAAGGCGGAAATGGCGAGTTTTCTCATAGTGGTTTTAGCTTTTTGGTCATTAGGCGTTGGATTGAGTTCTGGGTCGTTTTTGAACTTCAACTCGATGATAACATACAAATCGTTATCAATAACGCAAAGAATGTCTGGGGTCCCATCCGCGCCAGGAATTTCTGACAACGCGATTATATCCTCGAATCCTTGAAGATATCCATAAAGTACGCTATGATAATACGCTTCCTTGGAGATATGAAGAGTCGCTGGAATAGCGCCAAAAAAAGAATCAATTAATAATGTCAGTTTATTTGAATCCTCGGAAATAATGGCCCCTATCAAACCAGTTTGCTGTACATGTTTATCAATATCTAAAAATCTAAATAGGCAGTCAGAAAATTCTTCCCAAAAAGCGGGCGCTATTTCATTATTTGGGGTTTTAAGAGAGTAAATGGTATTATTTTTAGCGCCTATTGTTATTTTATCTATTGTCAGATAACCGGTTTGAAATAATGACGAAAAAGGCGTCTGAGAATCAGTGGCCGAAACCATATTAATCGCTCGTTCGGACAAACCTCGTAGTTTATCGGCGGTTAAGCTCAAAGGATTTTTGGACATAATAGCGGTCAAGAATCTTTTCGACGGCTCAAGATTCGCCCAATAACTGTTCAGGTTTTGCCATTTAAACGCGTTAAGAAGAGAATACGGATTAAGCACTCTAGTTTTCCCGTCCCAGCTATAGCCATCGTACATATCGAATACCGCCTGGCGAAATTCCGAGACGCCATCGCTTTTGCTTAAATACCCTCTTTCCTTAAATTTTTCCATGGTTATTTGAAAACGGTCCGCGAAACAATTATCTAATTCCTCATAAGTAAACCCGCAGATGTCCGCGTATTCTTCCGTCATGGTTAAGTCAGTAAGATGGTTTAGAACTCCCGACCCCCATAATAAAAAATAACGCGTAACGCCGGCGAGCATTACAAAACGGAAATTAATTTGGTGTTCTTTGAGGATGCTGTAAAAGCCTTTTAAAACTATCGCGTTTTTTTCGGCTAAATGAGGATCGCCGATAACTGAGCTTACCGGATCGTCATATTCGTCGATAAGTAAAACTATTTTTTTATTATATTTGCGTTTAAGGGTTAAGATCAGATCATTAAACATTACTCCAGGAAGAGAGTCAGTAAGTGATATGCCGTAGGCGTAAGCAATATTTTGCAGTTTTGTTTTGAGGAATATCGAAACGCTCTCCGAAGTATCATTGGTCACGGACATCGACAAATGAATAATAGGGTAGGTCTCGGTAAAATCATAATTCGCCTCTTTCCCGCTAATCCACAAGTTTTTGAATAATCCTTGCGGATCTTGGAGCGGATCCGGAGAACCTTTAAAAAGTTCCGCGAAGGTGCTTAAAAGGAGCGATTTGCCGAATCTTCTGGGCCTTGATAAAAAATACGCGCTTGCCGTTTTCGTAAGTTCCCAAACGTGTCGCGTTTTGTCAGCGTATATAAAGTTATTAGAAATAACAGTTGAGAAATCCTGAACGCTGGTGTCAATGATCTTCATAATTCTTCTCGCTGCCGATTGACGTTTTAACCGTTAAGCTTCGCCCGGGCCTTGGCTTGTTCTTCATTTTCCAGGATCGCCTCGCAGCGTCCTCTTCCATAAACGCCTAAACCTAATTTTAATATTTTTTTAGCTTTGGCCAAATAAGGTCTCAAATAACTTTTCGCGTCTGTGGCTTTCAGGGCGGAAATGGCGAGTCTTCTCATAACGGTTTTAGCTTTTTGGTCAATGGCCATTGCATGGCGTTCAGGGATATCTTTGTATTTCAATTCAACAATAACATACAAATCATCATCAATGACGCAAAGAATGTCTGTAGTCCCATCGGCGCCAGGAATTTCAGGTAACGCTTTTAAATTTGTCAATCCTTCAAGGTAACCATAAAATACGCTATGATAATAGGCTTCTTTGGAGATATGGAGAGCCGCTGGAATAACGGCAAAAAAAGAATCAATTAATCTTGACAGCTTATTGGAATCCTCGTCGATTATTGCCCCTATTAAATCAGTTCGTTGCTCATGTTTGTCTATATTTAAAAAATTAAACAGGCATTTAGAAAATTCTTTCCGAAAAGTGGAATTTATTTTTTTATTTGGCGTTTTAAACGTATAATAAATGTCATCTTCGTCAATTGTTATTTTATCCACTGTAAGGTATCCGGTTTGAAATAAGGACGAAATAGGGGTTAGGGAACCAATTGTCGAGGCCATGTCTAAAGAGTCTTCGGGCAAATCGACCATTTTGTCGGCGTATACAAGGTTATCGGAAATAACAGTTGAGAAATCTTGAACGCTGGTGTTAATGTTCTTCATAACGCTTCTCGCGACTGACCATATTCTGTCAGCTTACAACCATTTTGGCTATCTTTAGCCTCGCTAGCGACAGTTTCCCATAACGGCGACGAATACATAAAGCTTAGGTTTATTCCAGAAAGGGGGCTTTATAAATCAATACGCGCGATTATCATAAAAAGCGTGAATAATCGACAAAATTACTCTCCGAACGTCTCGGCTTCACCATAATTGATGGTTATTGAGTGAGTTGAAAAAAGCGTTAAAGGCTGGCGTCAATTAACTCCAACATAACCTTATAGCTATCTTAGGACAAAGATCGCTATTTTGCAACTGTTTTAAGAAGCGACGCCATCACGGGAAGGAGTTAAAAACGGTAGTTAAAATCTTTGTCGGCGTTATTAAATCCATTGAAACTCGCCTCTCATCTCCACGCGTTGGGCGTTTTTCGGGCAGGGTTCCTCCATTTAGCGACGGACGCGATGGTTGGCTTGAGCCGCGCGCGTTCTCTAAAATCCCCACAAAATTCACGCTACAAAGCGCTAGTTCCAAGCGCGAAAAGGACGAAGTTAGGGCGAAAGGCGACAAACGCGAGTTAAACTGAGGTTCGGCGCGTTGTCAGGAATTAGAGCTTGTGACGACGATTCAAAAAAATGTTTGACGGTAGGGTATTTTGCGCTAAAGCGATTGTTAATTTCAATTTTTCCATCGCGAACATCTATTTTTTGGGGGTTGGATGACAAGGCGTTTTCTCCGTTCCCGCGCTGGGCTTAAGCGCGCGACGCCGTAGGAAATTCTGAGATGGGAACGGATACCGCTAATGGCGAATAACAATGATGAAAGCGCAAAAACCTTTAAGAAAAGCGGCCGGACGCAAAACAATGCGGCATATAGCTATTTATCTAATTAATTGACCTCATTTAGCGTTAGCGGTTGACCGAATTTAAGTTCCGGGACTTTTCGCGCTCTCATCAACAATGGATTTAGAGCGCGAATAAATAAAATTTCATTTGCGCGTATAGTTTTTTAGTTGAGGTAGTGAGGACTTTTAGTTAAAAGGTAATTAGAAATATGAATTTAACGGGCATTATTAGATGGCGCCATAGAAGCCGCCACAAAATTAGTAAAATTTGCCATGGCGCGCGTTTTGGCGTATAATAATAAAGCGCTTAGTTGGCCAAAATGAGCCAGGGATCCGCGCGCGCGAACGCGAAAATCCGGGGGGACTTCTTTGGGGAGGCTATGAGATTCTTCAACACTACTGGGCCATGCGAACCATCCGAGCATTACGCGCTTCCGTCGCTACCTCGCTTGGGCGGCGTGGACGAGCTAATCGAAAAAAAACTGTATTTCGTCCTCCACGCCCCGCGCCAGTCTGGGAAGACCACTTATTTGAAC
>JAISCZ010000140.1 GCA_031265205.1 Deltaproteobacteria bacterium | reverse complement strand
GTTCAAATAAGTGGTCTTCCCAGACTGGCGCGGGGCGTGGAGGACGAAATACAGTTTTTTTTCGATTAGCTCGTCCACGCCGCCCAAGCGAGGTAGCGACGGAAGCGCGTAATGCTCGGTTGGCACGCATGGCCCGGTAGTGTTGAAGAATCTCATAGCCCCCCCAAAGTAGTCCCCTCGGATTTTCGCGTTCGCGCGCGCCGATCCATGGCCCATTTTATTAGCCCGCTTCGCGACTATAATTATAGCCCGCTTCGCGTCTATATCAGATGTTACCACAAAAAGCGCGCCGGGGATCTTAGGCTCGGGGCTCCGGTCGGGCGCCCCGACCCCCACGGGGGGAGCGAAGGCTTGAGACCAAAGGGCGCGAATCAGGCGACGATGTATTTCTTCTTGACGGAGAGGCCCTTGTTGAACTTTTCCTTGAAGCTGGAGTAGCTCTCCCGGCCCATGAGGCCATAGGTAAATTTTTTGCCCAGTTCCACCCCGGGCTGGTCGAGGGGATCGATATTGTAGAGGCTCCCGGAAACCACGGTGGCTATCTCCAGAGTCTGGAGAAGGTAACCCACGTTAAAGGCGGTGATCTTGGGCGTCGTCAGGGAAAAATTGGGTCGCCCGTTTTCGGCGAGGGCCCGGGCCGTCCCCTGGCGCTCGAAGTTGATGAGCTCGCCCAGGCTGTGGCCGCCCAGGTAACTGAGTTCCTCGTGCTCTTTGAAGATGGGGGGGATATTGACGTTCTGGCGGTAGTTTTCCACCCCCAGAAAGCAGACGCTTTTATCTTCCGTCCCCTCCATGTACATCTGGAGCTGGCTGTGCTGATCGGTTACCCCCAGGGCTTTAATGGAGGTCTGGCAGTGGGGGTTGGGCGCCCCGTCCAGGCGCGTGGCTTTGCCCAAGGACTCGTTCCAGAGCTGCCCAAACCAGTCGGCCACCTTGGCGAGGCTGTCGGCGTAGGGCATCATCACCAGGACGCCGCGCTTTTTCTCGGTGGTCAGAATATAGTTGAGGCCCGCGAAGAGATAGGCCTTGTTGCCGGCGACGGGCTTATGGGAATCCTCCACGGCTTTCGCCGCCCCCGCGAGCAGCTCGGGGACGTTCACGCCCACCATGGCCAAGGGGGCGAGCCCCACCGCCGTAAAGACGCTGAAGCGCCCTCCCACCTGGGGCGGGACCGGCAGGGACGCGAAATCGTTGGCCGCGACGATTTTGCGCAAAACGCCGTTCTCCGGGTCGGTGGTGACCAGGAGGTGATCGCGGATGGCGGAGCGGCCCAGGGTCCTCTGGAGCTGATCGTAGACCACCATGAACTGGCTCATGGTCTCGGCCGTGGCGCCGCTCTTGGAGATGACGTTGAAAAAGGCGTTTTTGAGGTCCAAGCCGTCCAGGATGGTCGCGAAACCCTCGGGGTCCACGTTGTCGGCGACGATGAGGCGGGGCCAACCGTTGCGCTTGTTCTGCGGCAGCTCGTTGTGATTGAGGGCTTTGACCGCCGTAAAGACCGCCGAGGCCCCCAGGGCGCTCCCGCCGATACCCAGCACCACCACGTTCTCGAACTTTTTTTTGCGGCCCAATTCGGCGAGCTTGCGGGTGGCTTTGACGATTTCCTGATCGTGGGGCAGATCCATGAAGGGCAATAAGCCCTTCCGGTAACGGCTTTCCACGTCTTTAAAGGCCAAGGAGAGGGCGGCCTTCATCCGCGCGAAATCGTCGTTGGAAAGCCCGGTTTCGTTTCCCACGACCTCGGCGGCGAGGTTGTTGTAATCCAAAGTCAAGACGTCGGTCGGCTCCTCTTTTAAAGGCGCTTTCGCTTTTTGCTCAACCATAAAATCCTCGTTTTTCCTCAAATGGTTCGTCCGCCGGCGGCGCCGGAGGCGCGTCCCCTAAAAGCGACCGCGCCTCTCCGCGCGGGGCCCTCGCCCGCGCCGAAGGGCGCCCGCGCGCGCCTTCGTCGGCTCCCAAAAACCCGCGGCCAGAAAAATACTTTGGGGAGACGGCCCCCAAGGGAGCGCCTCTCGTCCTCTCAGCCGCGAAAGCCGCGAGGACAGAAAAAAAACCGCTCAAAAAAAATTTAAGGGAAAATCCCAGATATCTTAACAAGGCCCTCCGCGCAAAAAGAATTTTGCGCGAAAAAAATTTAAAATCCTCCCCGCGCGGCCCGCGCGCCGATCCGCGGTGGGTTTGGCCTTATTTCCTCTTTTGAGGAAACGCCCTTTTCCTTAACTCCCTTGGCTCGCGCGTGGAAATTCACGAAATGACGCGCGGGGAATCAAGGAAAAAACAAAAAAGATATCTCTTCTTAAATTATAAAGGAAACCCCGAAAAAATCAAGAAATAGCCATTTTTTGGCGCCTCTCCCCGTCCGGCCCAAGGCGGCCTGGGATAGCCCCCATAGCGGCCCTAGGCGGCCCGGGAAACGCTTCCGTCGCGCCGTCGCGCGCCTTCCCAAGGCTTTGAGGCCCGCGGAAGCCGCCACGAAGTCTCCACCAGGCCCTCTAACGCTCCTTCCCCTAAGACGCCTTCCCTCCTTCCCCACCTTTCCCGCCTTCCGCCCTTCCAGCCTTCCCTCCCGCCCCGTCTTTCCCGCCTTTTTCGGCCTTTCGCGCCGTTCTCCCCTTCCCGAGCCTTCCTTAAGGCGGCCTCTCGCCCAGACCCCACGCTTCTCGCGGCCTTGACGCGCGCTTTTAGGGGTGACGCCCAAGGGCCCGGCTTGCCCCGTTTCCCTTCGCGAGGATTGTCGCTAACTCGGAAAAAGGCTATACTTTTTTTAAGGCGCGCTATCGCAAAATTCCCTCTTTCCCCCACCGAGGCCTCCCCATGGCAACCACTGAAGACAAACTGCGCGATTTAGCCAGACAGATTCTTGATCTTCCCGAGGACGAACTCGTGGCGCTCCTCCCCAAATTCCAAAGGAGCATGGAAAAGTTTTCTTCCATGGAGGAGTGGAAAGAGGCCATCCTGCTCTATTTTCTCATCAACGGCCGGAGGGTCATGAACATTCAGTATTCCGAGCGCCATAACCAGCTCCTCTCCGCCAGGTTCGCCAAGGACTCCTCCAACCTCTTCAAGGACTTCTTGCCCCCCGCCGGCGGCAAAAACAAAAGCGGCTCCTCCAGCGTCCTGTCTAAAGGGCCTCCCAAAGGCCCGCCGCGCCTCAAGCCCCACCTCTCCCTCGTCAAATAATAAGCGCCTCGCTTGGGGCTATCCCCGCCGGCGCTCGGGAAATAAGTTTTTTTGGGAAATACGACTATGTCCAGATTCGCGTCGGGTTGGCGAGCGGCCGGCCTTCTTTTGCCCGTCACCTCTCTGCCCTCTCCCTACGGGGTAGGCGATCTGGGGCCGGAGGCCGAGCGCTTCGGGCTCTTTCTCCGTTCCGCCGGGCTAAACTTCTGGCAGATCCTCCCCACCGTTCCCACTTCCCCGGCGCTGGGCAACTCCCCCTACTCCAGTTTCTCGGCCTTCGCGGGCTCGGAACTCCTCGTCAGCCCCGACAACATGGCGCTCCGGGGCTATCTGCGCCCGGGCGAGCTGGAAGGCGCGCGCCTCCCCCCCGACGGGCCGGTGGATTACCCCCAAGCCATCGCCCGCAAGACGGCCCTAATTGACTTCGCCTTCGCGCGGGTCGAGACGACTGTCCTCGACAGTCCCCCTTTCCAGGAATTTTTGGCCCGCCACGCCTCCTGGCTCAACGACTACGCCCTTTTCGTCGCCGCGAAGGCCTATTTCCAGGACGTTTCCTGGGTCCGTTGGCCCCAAGACCTCAAGGACCGCCACGACCCGGCCCTCGCCTATTACGGAAACCTTTTGCGGCGCGCCATCCTCCGCGTCAAATTCGGGCAATACCTCTTTTTCCAGGATCTCGCCTCCCTCCGGGACTCCTTAAGGGAAAACGGCGTCTCCCTCATTGGCGACGCGGCCTTTTACCTCAACCACGACTCCGCCGACGTCTGGGCCAACCGGAACCTTTTTTGCCTCAATTCCCAGGGCGAGACGGCCCTCCAAGCCGGGGTGCCCCCGGACTATTACTCGGAAACGGGCCAGCTGTGGGGCAATCCCGTCTACGATTGGCCCGCGCACCGCGCCTCGGGCTACGGCTGGTGGAAGAGCCGGGTCCAAAACGACCTCGCCCTCTTCAACTGGGTCCGCCTGGACCACTTTCGGGCCTTTAGCGCCTTTTGGGCCGTTCCCGCCGGCGAACTGACCGCCGCCAAGGGCGCCTGGCGCCCCGGGCCCGGAGCGGAATTTTTCGAGACCCTCGCGGAAGGGCGCCCCTTAAACGTCGTGGCCGAGGATCTGGGAATCATCACCCCGGACGTGACGGATCTAAGGCGTCGCTTCGATCTTCCCGGAACCAGGGTCCTCCAGTTCGGGGCGGGGGATCCCACGGGGCTCTCCATCCACTGCCCCTTCCGGATAGAGCCGGACAACGCGGTCTACTCGGCCACGCACGACAACGACACCGCCGTCGGCTGGCTTAAGGAAGAACTCTCCAACCCCGCCAAGAAAGCCTTAAGCGAACTGGCGGGCTACGCCGTCACGGCGGAAAACGTCTCCCACGCCATGGTCCGCCTGGCGTGGCTCTCCCCCGGGGCCCTCGCCATCGCGACCCTCCAGGACGTCTTGGGAATGGACGAGACGGCCCGCGTCAACCTTCCGGGAACCCCCACGGGGAACTGGACCTTCCGGCTCCCGAGCCTCAAGGCCCTTACCCCCGCCGTCGCGGAATCCTTGGCCAATTTGAGCGCCATCGCCGGAAGGGACAATTACGACCACCCCAATCTCCTCAATTACGGAGAGGGGAACTGACGAGGGGGCCTAAACGATTCTTCCGCCCCTCGGGCGCCCGCGAGGGACGGCTTCCTCCCTCGCGGGGCTTGGGGCGCGGCGTCACGCCTTTTATTAGCCCTTAATTTTTGGTGCTTTCATGAAAACTTTTACGGAACTCCACAACCGCCTGGTGGGGCTCGCCACCCGCCTCGACGGAGAGCTCTGGGACTCTCTCGTCAAGGAACTTGACCCCCCGCGCTCCTTTCCCCGGGATTCCGCCATCCAGGATCTGGCCTTCCGCGACGCCAAGGCCTTGGCCGGGTACGTCCCGGACCTGCGCCACATCATGCGCGCGAACTCCGCGAAAGGCCTCTCCGACCAGGAATTCTCCGCGTACCAGGCCCTGTGCGGCCTCTACAATCTCGCCGCCAGGCTGCCGACCGTCCTGCTCTCTATCCCGGATTATAGGGAAAACGAGAACTTAATCGATCTCTATAACGGCTACCGCCAGACCCTCGCGGAAATGAGCCTTTACCTCGGCCTCGCCGAGGAGGCGCGCCGCGCGGGCGCTTAAACGCCAAAATCCCGCGCCGCCTTTGGCGGCGCTTAAGAGCCCCCAAAGGCTTTCCAAAGACAAAATCTCTTGGGATCAAGCCACGCGCGAGCTTCGCGAGCTTTCCCCGGGCGCGCCCGGAAAAAAGAAGGCTTTTCCCGCGAAAACGCCGCGAAGGGGGACAAGGCGATTTTCTTAAAAAGTCTCGGGCGAGGCGGGCGCCCGCGAGGGCGCGCCCTTCGCGCTATTGAAGAGAAGCTGTTGGGCCAAAGGCGGAAAATCCACTGGATCAACGGGGAGGGCCGTAAAGGCTTGGCGGAAGAGCTCAATTTTCTCCTCGTAAGAATTGTAACGGTCGATAATGAGCCAAGGGACCTCCCTTAAGAGGCACTGGCCGCTTCTAAGCTTTATCCCGGAAAAAAAGAGCTTGCCCGTAAAGACCTTGACTCCCAAGTCGCGGGCCAGCCTTTCCAGGTAAATGAGATTGTCCTTTTGTTTTTTCTCGAAGGCCTTCAGCGCCATAACGACTCCCTTTACCAAACGCCCCCTCCGGCTTGGGGACGGCTCCAAGCGCGCCACGAGATATTTTAAAGAGCCTTGCCGCTTTCCGCAAGCGCCCCCGCCGCTGGCGGCCGCGGGCGGCTAAGGCGGCGAGGCTTAAGCGCCGCGCCTTGCCACCGCCCAATAGCCTTTAACAAATAGATATCTGAGGCATCCTCGCGCCGCCTTTGCCCTCGCGCCGCCTTTGCCCTTGGCGTTGTCGGCGGCGGCGGCGTTAGCGTTTCCCTTTGCCCTCGCTCCCTCCTCGCGGCCGCCTTCTTCCTTTCCCCACGCGTAAATATCTCGCTCTTACGCGCGCCGCCCCCTGGCGCGTCAGCGCCCAAGCCAGCTTCCCGCGAGCCAAGGGTCACGCGGGCGTCCCCGCTATCGCGCGCGTCCCCCCAACGCTTTCGCGCTCTTTCGCCAGCGGGGGCTCGCGCGAAAACTCGCGCGCCCCAAGCGCGCCGCCGTTTTTGCCTTTTGACGGAAAATGGCATATCTTTGACCCTTGGGTGGGGGAGCGCGCCTTAAATGGCGCGCGCCGCTCCTTGGGGCCCGTAAGCCGCGCCCGGCGACGCGCGCTTCAACCGCGATCCGTCTTTTATCTTTAAAATCTCCCTATCTTTCCATTTTTCCCTATTTTTCGCTTTCGCCCTCTTTTCCCTTCCCCCCCGTCGCGCGGCTCTCCGCGCGCCACCACCCTCGCCAACGAGCCAATGGGCGCGGAAACGTTTTAACGCGCCGCGCGCCCCAAGCTCCCACTCGCGCGGCCTAAGGCCCCACGGCCCTTTAAAGCCCAGGACGTTTCGCCCCAGGGCTGAAAGCGAAAATTCCCCATGTCCCCGCGAACGGAACGCCCCGACAATTCCCCCAAAGGACGAAAGGAAGATCCCTTCCTCGCGGAGGATAACGTCTCCGACGCGGAAGAACGGGATAGCTTTGAGGATTCCTTCCCGCGCTTTCGGGACTTTTTTTGGCGGAGCTGGCCCATCCTCCGGGAGAAACCCGCGCGCCTTCTCCTGGCCATTTTAGCCCTCGTCATCGCCAAAACCCTTTTGGGCGCGGTCCACGACAACCTCTTGGCGACCGTCTGGACGGGCGCGGGGACCGCCAACGCGCGGTGGGTCGGTCACGGCTTCGTTATCGTCCTCCCCAAGAGCCTTCAGGGCGTGAACGTTTTTAATTTCATCCTGGGATACGCGCTCCCTCTTCTCTTCGTTCCCTTGTTCGCCTCCCTTTTCTGCCGCTTCGCCCTGGCGGGCTGGGACGGCCACGGAGCGCGCGCGGGCGCCGTTGCCGCCGCGCTGAAGGATTACCCGCGGGCGCTCGCGCTTTGCGCGCGGCTCGCGACGCTCTTTATCCTCTACGCCGCGATCCTCGCGGCCCTTTTCTTCCCCGGCTACGCCGCCTACTCACGCCCGGGCTTTCTCCCTTTGCCCGACCTCTTAAAGGCCAGCGTCCTTCTCGCGGCGGGATTTTTAATTTTCTTAAAATTTGTCTGGCCGCGCGCCAAGCGCCTCGCGCTTCTCCCCGCGCTCTCGCTCTTCGCCCTCGCCGACCGGCCTTCCTCGGAAACGCGCCCCCGCGAGGAGGCCCAAACCCTTTACCGGGACCTCGCGTTCTTTCCGCGCGCCGTCAATTCGCTCCTCGCCCACGCCGCGTTCATCGTCGCGGCGCTGTATCTGACGATTCCGCCGCTAACGTATTTTTTACGCGAAATAGCGGATTTTCCGCCCCTCGGCCGTAAAATCCTCGCGGAAACGCTCATCCTTCTGACCCTCTACTGGCTCCTTTTAAGCGTCGCCGGTTTTTACAGGATCGCGTTAAGGCCCGTCCCGCCCCCTCCCGCCACGCGCGCCTTGACGGAATAGAACGCCTTTGAAGCGGCCGCGCCCAAAGGCGAGCCGCGCCCCAAAACTTACTGGGTTATTTGCCCCCAGTTCCCAGATCCAAAAATCACCAAATCCTTAATTCCCTGAGCCGAGTTCACAAACCCAAGGCCCAGATCCCTCTCTCGTCGCGCGCTAAAAACGCCCGCGCGCCTCTAGTCTCCTCCCGAGCCCCGCTGGCGGGCCTCCCCGCGCGCCCCCGCCCTGGCTAAGGCTGATCCGGCGCGCCCGCCGGAGGATAGGGCGCCTTTCCCCTCAAAGCGCCGACGCCCATTTCCGCGGGCGCCGCCAAGGCGCCCGCGAAAATAAGCGTCCGGCTAAATTCCCTGAGGATTTAAGCGCCACCGGGACGGCCCGGAGACGTATTGGTCGCCGCCCAAAAGGTCGTAAACCACGAGCGCCGGAAAAGCGCTCACTTCGAGTTCCAAAAGGGCTTCGGGACCCAACTCGGGCCAAGCGAGGACTTTGACGCTTTTGACCCGGTCCCCGTAGTAGGCGCCCGCTCCCCCCACGGCGGCCAGGTACACGGCCCCGTTTTGAATGAGAGCCTCTTTGACGGGGGCGGATCTCCTCCCCTTCCCGACCAGGGCTTTCACCCCCTTTTCCAAAAGAGGAATGGTCAAGGCGTCCATCCGGCCCGACGTGGTGGGACCGGCTGACCCAATGATCCTCCCCGGCGGCGCGGGACTGGGACCCATGTAATAAATGACCGCCCCCCGGGGCGCGAAAGGCAACTCCCGCTCCTCGCGGAGAAGCTCGATAAGCCTTTTGTGGGCCATGTCCCGGCCCACCACGAGCCGACCTTCCAAAAGGAGATCTTGACCCGCTTCCAGAGCGTAGAGCGCTTTCGGATCCTCGATGGGAACCTTTAAAACTTGAGGCGGCGGCGGAATAGACGCGAAAGGGCTATCCATGATTTTTGAGCTATCTCGGGGTTCCCTTTGTTTATGGGGAAAAATCCCCCGCCTTTCTTAGGAGAAGCGCCGACTTTTCGGGCCGACCCCGCCGTCCGCGGGGCGAAAAAGGGATTTTCCCTTAAAAACCGTGGGGAAAACCCTTCACGGCCGACCTTCGGCGAATCTTCGGCGCTTTCCAATGAAGCCAAAGCCTAAAATTGTCGGTGGAGAAAGAAGAGCTTGTGGCAAAGGGCGCGGCTTATCTTTTCTGGAGGCCCATTTTTTTAATGTAGTAGTCCGCGAATTCCTTGTCGTGGACCAGAATGTGATCTTTGAGCCAATTCGTGACCATGGAATTGATGGCCATGACCACGGTAAGTTTTTCGCCGGCGCTTAGGAACTGATCGTAGAGTTTTTTAAACTTGTTCACAAAGTCCACGTGGAGGCCGTGGTGGAAGGGGGCTTTGGGATAAAGGCTGATCTTCTGCAAAGCCTCTTCCGCCGAGAAGTGCTTGACCACGTAACCTTTCAGAAAATCGAGGGTTTGCGGGATACGGGATTGCTGGGAACGGTCCAATAGCTTGTCGGCCTGGACAAAGAGTTCTTTGTGCTGCGCGTCGATCTTGGCGACTCCGAGTTCCAAATTTTTGCTCCACTGCATACTGTCCCTCCCGTTTGGCGGGGATTGTTCCCCCAAACGCCGCGGCGCGCTACCCTAACGCCATTTTTTCCGCGTCGGAGAAGGGGGAGCGCTCCATAAGCCCTTAAATAAAGGGGACTAATTTAACTAAACAGGAAAATTTTAAAGGCTTTTTAATTATAGTCAAGACCCAAAACAAAAGCAAATTTACGACTCGCCATAATTTTAAAAAGCGTAAATTTTTTATGAATTTTAGTCTTTTGGCGATTTTCGCAAAAATAACCGCGCTTTTCTTCTCCGACCGCGCGAATTCCCTCCCAAGAGACAATTCACTTGGGGTCGAGCCTGATGGCTCCAAGGGGAAAAATATCCTTTTTGAGGCGTAAGCGTATCCGTTCGCGATACGCCTGAGGTCCATAGTCCGCCCATACTCGCCCAATGCCCCGCCTGAGGCCTTTCCCCGCCCTTCGAGGCAAAGGCAAAGCCCTTTCCGCGCGCGGTTATGGCGTTAGAACTCTATTATTTTTATCACTATTTACTATTTATAATTATAAATAGCCTATTTTAACCTATAAAGATATTTTTTAGATATGCTTATAATGTTAAAACTCCTTTCAAAACGTATTTAAACCACGAGACCTTCCTTAGCGCGATGGCTGTTACGCCGCGCGCGTTGGTGGCTAAAATCAAAATTCGGTCGTAAGTCCCGAGCGGCGCCCTCCTCTGTCCCATAAGTTTCTCGAGACCGAACCGTCTGGACAAAAGGCTCTTGCCGCTCGCGTCGCCATTCCTTAACCCTAATTCGCGGCGAACGCGGGGGGCGCGCGCGAAATATAACCGTCGCGCCAAGATCCTTGAAGGGCGCGCTAACCGTGGCGCCGTCATCTCGCTTCGCGCGCCAAAAGGCGGTTCGGGGCGCTGGGGCCAAGAGATTTAAAGGGCGCGGCGCGCGCCTGAGGCCGCGAAACTAATTCCCTTGAAGCCCCGCGGGAGAGATATTTGAGGGCCATCTGGCGCTCCAAACTTGAGGAATGGAACAGGATGAATAGCCAAAGCGCGATAAGTCTAGAACGTTGTTTTTTGGGCGTTTTAAACGACCGGAAACGCGATGGGGGCGCCGAATTGGCAACTGGAAGAAAAGTATGCGACAATTGGCCTAAGAATAGATAGACCCTTTGAGGGTCAGAGGTCAGGGCTAGACATCGGGAACTGGTTATGAAAAAACTTCCAATTGGGGTGCAGACATTCAAAAAGATCATTGAAGGCGGATACGCGTACGCCGATAAAACGAAGTTCGTTTATGATCTCGCCTGTAGCAATACGGCCTATTTTCTTTCAAGGCCAAGGAGATTCGGCAAATCGCTTCTCTTGAACACATTTAAAGCGTTATTTAGTGGTCCTCCTAACCCTGACGGACCACCCCAAGGACTTTTCGCCGACCTCTGGATTGGCCGGGAATCGGATTACGACTTTACGCAAACCCACCCGGTAATTACTTTTTCAATGTCGTCCGACTCCGATTCCCCGGCCGACCTCAGGGAATCAATTTTAAAAAAATTGGATGAAATCAACCAATCCGAGCAGTTGGGACTTAATATATCTCTCCCCGCCACTGACTTATTCTTACTGATTAAACGACTTAAAGAAAAATATGACAAAGAAGTTGTTGTCCTGATTGACGAATACGACGCTCCAGTCAGCGGCAACATCGACAACCCTGACCTGGCGTTGAAAAATAGGGATATTCTCCGCAATTTCTACTCCGGCTTCAAGGATACCGATGAATTCCTGCGTTTCGTTTTCGTGACTGGGGTGACTCGATATGTCTTTATGGGCCTCTCAGCCGGGCTCAACCATCTCATGGACTTAACTTTGGAATCTAAATACGCGAATATCTGTGGCTTCACTCTTCAAGAACTTAAACATTGTTTCGCGAATCGCCTACCAGCCCTCCTCCGCGCCATGAAAAAGGCCGGCAATATGCCCAAGAACGCGACCTTGAAAGATATGTGGAGAGAGATTGGCCTTTGGTACGACGGGTATAGCTGGGATGGCAAAAATAGGCTGTATAATCCTTATTCGCTTCTCAACCTCTTCCGGGGCGAAAGCTTTGAATCTTTCTGGATGAACCAGGATCCCTCGGCCAAAACGCTCTCCAATATTTTAGCCAAAGACCCATTAGCCATCACTGGCGATAGGTTCAAGAATTTAACGACAACGCAAATTGGCCTCGCCGAGGTTGGATCTTTGGCGCCAGTGCCAGCCCTGTTTCAAACCGGCATGCTTACTATAGATGAAATTAACTATAATAATGATAGATCTAAATTGTTCACGTTAAGACTTCCAAACAAAGAGATAAGTCCTAATTTTTATTCAAAATTTTCTAGTAGCTTAAATAAGTATTTTAATATTTCGCCAAAAACCAAAAGCTCTAATTTTTTAAATTATTTAAAAAACAATGATGAAAAAAATTTGTCAACGTTAATCAACTCCATCTTTGGCTCTATTCCAGCCATACACCACCGCGCGCGAGAGTCTTACTATCACAGCGTGCTACATGGCTATCTTTACGATATGCCTGGCGCCGTTATTTCTCTGGCGGAGCATCCTGGCTCAATAGGAACGCCAGACATTGTAATCATCTTTAACGACGGCGCGCGCGCCGTCATTGAACTTAAGTATGAAACAAGCGATGATGACGATCCTGGGAACGACGAAAATGAACTCGCCGGAAGGAAAACAAGGACTGGCCCTTCCGAGGAGGAAATCAGAAAGATACTGACTAAGCTGGCTCTGCTCGCTTTGGACGCCATTGAAAATAAAAAATACGCCCAACCATATGAAGGCCAAGCCAAGGATATTATAAAAATCGGCCTAGGTATTTATGGTAGGGGACGGAGTCTGGCCATAATTAAACGTTGATCCTGGCATGGCAAGGCGACTTCGCGGTTAGGCTTCCACAAGCGTCTTTTCCCGGCGCGCCGTCTGGCTCTCCCCAATGAGGCTTGTCTCATTGGGCAAACTTTTAGCGTTTGGAGCCTAATTTTCATTGGCGACTGATTTAACACAAAATCCCAGTGAATTATAGCTAGGTTTCAGGCAGTGGCCTTGATCCCGAAGGCACGAAAGATCGAACTCTGAGCCTTAGTTGGCACGGAGAAGACAGCTCCATAGCGATCAGAGAAAGTTGTCTCGCGATACGTTCCGAGCCTCATCATCATATCCGCAAGCGAGTATTTTCGAGAAATTCTGTCTTCTTTTGGTAAATTCACGCGATGTTCCCAGGCATCGGCCATGACAAATCTGATCCTGGCGGTGATGATGAGGGCAAGGAAGCGCGCAAAGGTTCACCCATGCATGGTATTCGCCCCATGCGTTCGTAACTTGGAGAACTCTAAATCGTTTTTAAGGTCATCGAACTGAGTCTCAACAAGAGACCGTTTGCGGTAAGCCTCCAGAGCCGCCTTCGCGCTCTTTTCATAAATAGACATAGGTGATAGCCTTTGGCTTTCGGTGATGGGTGAGGATTGACATTTGGAGACTCTTTTTTCTCCTGATAATGGAAACCTAGCTATATTATAGCTAGGCGCCAAGTCTTTTTTCCCCGAAAATTACTTTTTTTTCATCGCGCAGCCGACAGTATGAAAAAACAGAAAACCTCTAATCTTTTGAAAACGTATATAGTTGCCCCTGAAAAAGTATTGGATTGGATAAGTCAATGTGGTGCGCATTTGTCAGCACTATAAAATTCCGAGATCTATCCAAATTCCTCATAGTTTGAGTCATTGGTGGAGGCATTTTTGGCTTATGAGCTATATATTGAGACTTTTCGGGCGTGCCTCTCCCATCAGCCAGCTTGTCTGGCTTTTCGGTCTAGTCTGCGCTTCTCGTTGAGCGTGGCAACTCCTTAAGGGAGGCAAACGCTCAGAAAGCTAATCGAAGAGGGGACCAGGATTCCTCCATATCGGGAGTCCGCGGAA
>JAISCZ010000049.1 GCA_031265205.1 Deltaproteobacteria bacterium | reverse complement strand
GGTTTCCGTCGTTTCCGCCCCCATCCGCAGGCGCAAGGTCGGCAAAGATTGGGGCGCGGAGGCGAAAGTGGCGAAGGCGTGGACCGTTTGCCCCCCGGAAACGAAGCGGGAAAGCGCCGTCTCCCAAAGGGGCGTCTCTCCCCAGTCCACCTTCAATTCTTCCGATTCCGCCGCGCGGAGGTTAACGAAGACGCGCCGGATGGCCCGCTCAATTTCCTCGTTGGGGGCGACGTACTCGATGGACCCTTCCGTCGTCTCCGCCAATTTCCGCAGGGCGTTCTGTTCCGCCATGAAACCCACGCCGATGATAAAAATCCGCTGCCCGAGCTTCCGGCAGTCCTCCATGAATTGGTCGTCGAGCCAGCAGCACCCGTCGGTCAAAAGCAAGACGGAGGGCTTTTTGAAGCTCGCCTTTTTGGGCGTGGCGATCTCCGTTAAGGTGGACATCAACGCCCCCTCCAACTCCGTTCCGCCCATGTTGGAGTCGCTCGCGCTCACCTTTTGGCTCAGTTCCGCGATGGTCTTAAGGTTCGCCGGGGCCATTTTGACGACGTGGTGCGCGACCTTGCTACCGAACTGGCTATAGGAGACGTAATCCTCAGGGGTTAAGTACCCGAGGATATCCCTGAGGCTTTTTTTGGCGATCTCGATACTAGCGCCCGCCATGGATCCAGAGCAGTCGAGGAGGATCTTTAAGGAAATGGGCTCACGGGTCTTCGTCTCCTCGGGGAAAAAGCTCGCGAGCGCCACCGCGCCCTCGCCGTCAGAGGCGCGGACGGCAATCGATTTTCCGGGGATAGCGGAGATCGCCAGGATAAAATCGCGGTCCAAAAAGGCTTCCCCGTCCAGGGAAAGGGACAGGCCTTCCACGCTCTTCGAGGTTTTGAGGCGGTGGCTGGGGGAACTCACGGTCCCGGAGGCGGCGTCCCCTAAAATGTCCAAGGAAAGCGTAAAGGGATAAGCGGCCAGGGCGTCGGGCTCCACGCTCTCGTGGGGCGCCAATAAGCCCCGGCGGTGGGGAGAGCCGTAGCGGGGAGCGATGACCGTGGGAATGACCACGCGGATCCGGTCTTCCGCGAAGTTTTGTAACTGACCGTATTCCACCGTTAAGATCAGCTCTTCGCCGGGAGCGAGGGAGCCCAAGTTGGTGGAAAAGAGGCCTTCGGCGCTCTTCTCCACGAGGATGGGAGCGTCGCCCTTCTCAATGGCCTCCTCGTATTTTTCCTGGGCCTCGGCCTTGGGGTAGATCGTCCCTTCCAGCGTATTTCCGCCGAATTCGCTCTTCAAGCCCAACAGGACAGAGCCCCGGGCCAAGGGAAAGGTAAAAACAATCTCCCGGGTCTCGGTGCTTTCATTTTTGTAGAGGAAAGCCAGGGACATCTCCAGAAAGAGGCCCTCAAGCCTCCCTTTCGCGTCCATCTTTTTCAGGGAAATGTCCTCTCTCCGCTGGGCGATAAAGTCGTTTCTGGTCATGGAATCCACCTCAAAATTGGGGGGTTGCCGCGCGAGCCCCTTGAAGAATCGGGCTTCCGACGCGAAGGCCAGACTTTTCCATAGTTTTGGGACCAAGAAAAAGCCGGGAAAGGTCTATGTGGGAAAGATAATACGCGACATTAAAACTGTCAAGTAGTTTGTCAAAAAAAATTTTTAAATGGCGCTTCATAATTTTTGCTAATTTACATACTTATACATATTTTTATATATGCTTTATATATGTTATAAATTATAAAAGTAATGAATATAGATTAAATTATAGCCAGCCAAAAAAGTTATTTCTAAAAAATTTAACGCCAGTTGGGCAAAACAAGCAAGCGGAAGACCTTGGCGCCCCGGAAGCCTGTTTTCCGCGCTCCAACGCCGCGCGCCCGCCTCCAAGCTAGCTTTGAGGCGTTGATCCAGGGGAGCGCGCGCCTTCCCAAAGCCCAGGCGCCCGAAAGCCTTCGCGACGCCGCCAGGTGGCGCGAAAAGGGATAAAGATAGTCTCGTTAGCCAAGTAGTTAATATTTACGGCCATGGGCGCCCCCGCTCCTCTGCCTTTGCCGCCGAGCCATGTTTTCCGCGCTCCCGCGCGCCAGTCAAAGAGACGCCCGCCGCGACGGTCTTGGGTCGGGAGGCGCGCTTGGAGCGGAAAAAGGGAATTTTAAAAGGCCTGGAGCGGATAGTCGCGCGTCCCGAGGAGACTTTTTCGCGTGAAGGGCCTTTCTCGCGCTATCGCGCCTATCTACCCTTCCCGTGAGCCCCAGCGGCGGCGGTTCCCTTTTCTGGAGCGTTAAGCGTTCCTGGCCCCATGATTCCCTCGCGGGATGGCGGCGCGCGGCCTCTTAAGTTCTTCGGCCATGGGGGTGGCGTTTAAAGCGTCAAGCGGAATTTCGCCAAAAGACGGAAATTCGTCAGCTAGCCCTCGATGGGGAGTGGACGAGCTATGGTTTAAGCTCTAAGTATTCGTAAAAAGGGCAAAAAGATGTGGTGGAAAAATTAAGTGGGCATGACATTTTTCAGCGATTTCTCGCCAAGGCCTCATTTTTTCCAGTGGAACGGAGGCCAAAAAGATCTTCGCTTTGACATAAGAAAGGTCCCAAGGCATATAATAATCGCCAATCCGCCCGAGGAGAAAAAGGAAGATATAGGAAAATACAATCTCCTTTTCCGCGTTAACGCTCCCCGTTTCCCCGCTGAAGCTTTTTAGCGCGCTATCTAGAAACGTCTTGGAGCAAGCTGACAAGGTCGCGCTCGCGCCGCTAAAACTTTCTTCCCGCAGCAAAGAATCTAATTCAGACGCCACCTCTTGTTCCTTCTCGAACGGGAAAGGGGTCTTATCCCTCCTGAAGCCTGAAAGAGAAGCGTCTTCCCTTTTGAAGTTTCGCAAAGAGCCAAATTCGGAACTTAACACAGGCCTGCCGTTTAAGTAATCGTCAATTTGGAAGCCTCTTTTGATAATATCTCCATTCTGGGGATTTTCCCAATTAAAATCGGCGAAATCAGTTTCGCCCAAAGAAAGAAGCGTGGCGGGCGGGGGATCGATACAAGCTCTAACCGAATAATTGGAGCCAAGATAGTTAGGCCCGAAGGCGCGTCCGTGGGGAGGACGAACTAACTGACGCTTCAGACGCGGGTCGCCAGACCGGCTGTCCGCCCTTAATATGGAGTTAGCGACGCGTCTTACGCGTTCGCGCGTGACGAGGCGCGGCCAATCCCTGGCGAGCGCCTGCGGGACCCGCTCAAGCGCGGGGAGTTTGTCGGCCTTTAATTCCCGTTCGTGGACCATAAAGAAAGAAGTCAGCTCGCTCATCAGCCCGTATTGGAGGGCCAGTTTTTTTTGGGCGTCTTTGTCGGCCAAGGTCTCCAAGCGCGCGCTCGCGGCGTAACGGGAGAGATTTTCCCCGGCCTCGTTCCAGGCGGCGGGGACGGTTTCCGTCGTTTCCGCCCCCATCCGCAGGCGCAAGGTCGGCAAAGATTGGGGCGCGGAGGCGAAAGTGGCGAAGGCGTGGACCGTTTGCCCCCCGGAAACGAAGCGGGAAAGCGCCG
>JAISCZ010000001.1 GCA_031265205.1 Deltaproteobacteria bacterium | reverse complement strand
TTAGCTAAACTTTTTTCCGTCATGAGATGGCTCTCCTGATAAACGGGGAAATTAACCTATTTTATCTTTACTTTAAAAATGGTCGATTGTCAATATTCCTACTTTTTTTCATTGCACCCTATTGGAAAAGTCTTTCAATAAATATCTACCTTTTTTTTGGGACACCCATTTTGGACATTACAAGCGCGCGGAAACACTTAAGGAGCGGCGCGGACTTAGCGCCCCGCAAGGCGCGAATGAACCCTCGGTTGAACTAAAGGATCCCAGCGAGGTTTCCCCCGGATCCCCTCCAGAATCCCTCTGCTCCTGACACTGGCTACTCGGGCCACAAAGATAAAGGATACCAGGTCCAGATCGTTTAAACTTATGGAAAAATCCATCATCCTCCACGGCGGCACCTCAATCCGCTAACCGCCATGACAGCGACAACTTTGACCGCGCCCGCTGCCTTACCGCCCCTCCTGAATGATTGCCCAGTCAAAGCCAGGAAGCTCAGGGCGAGTATTGGCTACAATCTTATAAAGAAGAGGATCGCCGATCGCTGGGCGCGTTTGTCTTCTCCCACACTCGAGAGGGGGCACCGGAACGGAAATGGCGTTGAAGCCACGAATGGCCGCCTGAAACAGCGGTTTGGAATGGGCGAGCTTAGCGATCAGAGGGGCGATGGCGGTCAGGTTCGCGGTCACGCATAAATTCCTGAGCCTGAACATTTAAGGCCGACGGCCATTATTATTAATAAGGATACCCAAGAGGGTAAAAATGCGCTCATGGAAGATTATTTTAACGATATTAACGCTAAGAAGAATCGTTTAAAACTTAAATTAATCTAATTATACATACTAAATCTTATTATGCTTAAAAAAAGGTCAATTTTTCGATGACCCCGCCATCTTCTCCAGTGGGGAACCATCCTCTTTCAGGGACTTTTCGCGCTTCCATCTTAAACTAATATTGCCGGTCCCGCCTTTTCGCGCGTAAATAAGGCTCTTTTAAAGCGAAAACGTTCCAATAAGCGACTAAACGCTTCAAAGGTGCCATCTTGGAAACATTCGCGCGATCATCTCCCCTGACCGAAAAGCCCTTTAAAATAAGGTCTCTTCTCGCGCGCCGTTTGGGAATTATGGAGTTTGGCTCCGTTTCGCTTATATTTCTTGATCGCGTCTAATTACGCATCAATTTTAACCAGTTATACTATTCCAATTTTCCATAATATATAAGCGATATCTCCCATAAATCGCGCGCGCCTGCGATGGAAACGCGGGCTTGGCGCCAAAAAGAGATATCGTAAAACAATTATAAGGATGAGACTTAGAAATCTTGGAAACAATCCCCTCGCGCGCTCCATAATATATCCCCTGGTATAAATTTTGACGCCATGGCGCGCGCACAAAAAATATCTTTAAAATAACTTGCGTCCCCCGCGACTTTTCGCGCGCTAAACAAGTCTCTTTTAACGCGAATACGTTCCAATAAGCGACTAAACGCTTAAAAGGTTCCATCTTGGAAACACTCGCGAAATCATCCCCATGGCGTAAGCGCGCCATTTTATAAAAAAGGCTCTTCCCGCGCGCCGCGCGCGAGCTTGAATCCGGCGCGTTAATATTTCTCCATCGCGTCCAATTACGCCTCAATTTTAAACAGTTATATCTTCCCGTTTTTCCTTAGTTTATAAGCGGTAACGCCTATAAATCGCGCGCGCCGATGTCGGAAACGCGGCTCAAACCAAAAAAGAAATATCTCCAAAACGCTTATGGATCAAAGAAATACAAATATCGTTCTCGCCAAAAACATATTGTCTTTTGGCTGTCCATGCCCTATAAATTAGCCAATCCAAACAAAGGAATTTCCGAATGTCCTCTTCAACCGCCCTTTTCTTTAAGCCATTTTTCCAAGGCGCTCCCCTCAAGATATCGCCCCGCGGATAAGCCTTTCGCGCCGCGGCTTGAAGTCGTTTTCCGCGCCCTTTACGGTTCCCTTTTTGACTCTTTCCTTTCTTTTACTCTTCGCGTCTTTCTCCCCCCACCCGCCCCGCGCGACCTTAAACCCCGCTCCATATCCGATGGGAAAAATTTTCGCGCCATAAATTTCACGCCTTTAAAATAACCGGGGACTCAAAAAGGTCTCCCTCTAAGGCGTAGCCCGCCTATCGCGCGTTTTAGCGCTTTTTCCGCTCTTTTTTACCTTTTTTTAGCGCTTTTCCCGCGCTCTTAACGCGCTCTTAACGCGCGGCGGCGAAATCATCTCCGCCCTTCTTCTTTGACGCGCGTTACGCCACAAGGCCCTCCGCCGCGAGGGCGCTCTTTTCGCTTTTCATTTTTGGGGAGTTTTTTCCCCGCCCTAAGGAGCTATCTTTAGCTTTCGCGAGGCGACTTATGTTCTCGTCCCAAAGTCATGACGGAATTTTCGCGGTAATTTACCGCTATATGAAAAAATCGGGCCTCTGGCTGTTTCTTGACGTTCTCCTCTCCTTTCTTTTTCTGGTCATCGTTCTCGTCTTTTTCGTGACCCTGGCCAAGGCCGACGATATCGTCTGGGACGGCGGCGACAACGGCGTTCCCGCCGCCGTCGCCCCCAACAGGCAGACGGCGCGCGGCTTTTTTCCCGACGCGTCCCCAAGCGACAACAGGGTCTACGTCACGCGCGAGCTTAACGGCTATTTCTTTGGGGGAATCGCCTCCCTCGCGGGCCTCGGCGAAGCGGAGGCCGCGCGCGATTGGTCCTCTCTGGGCGGCCAGGAAGACAGGGTCAAGATTTGGCTTACCCCCACGGGCGGCTACGCTTACGCCAAAGCCCCCGCCGGGGAGACGAGCGTTTTGGGAACCGTCGCCCGCGCGACGGACAACTATCTCCTCATGGACAACGTCCGACTCGAAAACGGCGAATTCTACGGGGGCCTCGTCGAAATCGTCGAGGGCTTGGGGACCGGGATCGCCAGCGGCAACGTCGTCCACGTCTCCGGAAGCTCTATTAACCCGGACGCCGTCGAGCCCGAGCCCGCCGCGGGAGGGGTCATTTTCAAGCAAGACGCCTTCGGCAAGGGCGTGGCCAACGATAACTCCCTCATTATG
Source organism: Deltaproteobacteria bacterium (assembly GCA_031265205.1). Taxonomy (GTDB): domain Bacteria; phylum Desulfobacterota; class Desulfarculia; order Adiutricales; family Adiutricaceae; genus JAISCZ01. The sequence continues at coordinate 18,929 of JAISCZ010000001.1, read as the reverse complement.
ATCGGCGGCGAGGCCCAGCGGGTCTACGGCGGTTTCGTGTCCTTCAATTACGGCTTGGGAGCCCAAGAGGCCGAGGCCTCCGGAAATTCCGTCTACCTCAAAGACGCCCAAATAGCGACCAACGTCCACGGCGCCTTAATCGTCGTCAACCAACACGACGTCGCGAGGGCCACCGGCAATACCGTGACCCTCGCCGGCGCTACCCGGGTGGGCCGAAACTTAAACGGCGCCTACGGCCAAAACTCGGACGTCCGCGGGGAATTTTTCGCGGGCAACGTCCTCAATATCATGGAGCCCGCCGCGGGCGGGATTCGGGTCAACAATCTCCTGCGCAACTTCGAGACCATCAATTTCACCTTCGCCGCGAACGCCCCCAGCGGTTCCGTGGGCCTCTCCTTAGGCCAGGGGGCGTTCTTGAACGACGCCACGAGCTACGCCGACGGCGAGTACCATCCCAGCCGGGGCGCGCGGATTGGCGCGATTAACCTCCTTTCCGGCGACGCCCCGCCGGAAGTGGGCTTTGAGCTGGTTCTCATGGAGGCGCCGCCCCTGGACCAAGCCGGGCAACAGGGGATCATGGCCGACCTCTTCGAGACCGAGAGCCTCGCGGGCGCCTGGGGCCATAACCTCGTCCTCGAGTACGGCCTGACGCTGACCGCGACGGAGCTCTTGGCCAAGGTTTTAAAGACGAGCGCCCATCCGCAGTTGGATTCCACGCTCGACGCCCCGGAAAGCTCTCTGGTTATCGTCAACCGGGGCCTCGATCTCGTCGCCGAAAGCGCGCTTACCCAAATCGCGGGCCAGGGGCAAAGGGCCGACAGCTCCAGCGGACTCAACTCGCCCTGCCCCTTCGCCTCCTTCTCCTCCATGGGAAGCTGGGACGGATACCGCTCGGGCGGGAACCTGGACGTCCGCGGCTTTTTTGGGCTTTTGGGCGTGGGCTGCGCGCGGGAAACGTCCCTGGGGGTCTTAAGCCTTTCCCTCTTCGCCGAAGGCGGGACGGGTTCGTACCGGAGCCAGCGTAAAATCGCGGGAAGCCGCGACATGGCCGCCAAAGGCGACGCGCGCTTCGGGGGCGGGGGGCTCGCCGCGCGCCTCGACTTCAACCATATCCGGGCGGGCCACTTCTACGGCCTTATGGCCTTCCACGCCGGGACTCTCAAAAGCGATTACGAGAGCCGCGATTTTGAGCCCGCGGGTGGCGCGGGCCTTAGCTACGACGTTCGCCACGGCTTCGCGGGCGCCGTCGCGGGGGGCGGTTTCGTCTTCTACCGCGACGATCGGACCTCGCTGGACCTCTCCTCCAAGTATCTCTGGACCCGCCTCGGCGGCGCCACCTTCCGCACGAATCTGGGCGACGAGATGACCTTTAACGCCGCCACTTCCCAACGGGTCAAGGTGGGCCTCGTCTTCTCCCGGAGCCTCGGGTATAACCTCGGCTTTTTCCTGGGCGCCGGGATCGAGCGGGAATTTGACGGCGTTAGCGAGGGCTCCACCTACGGAAGGCCCCTTAGGCCCACCACCCTCCGGGGCAATTCCGCGACCCTCGAGGGCGGGGTAAACTTCCGGACCTGGATTGGCAGCCCTTTCGCCTTCAGCCTCTCCGCCCAAGCCCACGCCGGCCGGAGGAGAGGCGGAGGCGTCCTTTTCAGTCTCAATTACGGTTTCTAGCTTAAGGCCGCAATCCCCTTAAACGCTGTATCCTCTCCTCGATGGGCGGGTGCGTGGCGAAAAGGGCCGTCAAGGAGCGGCCGCTTAAGGGATTGACGATAAACAGGCTGGCGGTCTCGGGGGTGGCGTGGCGCGGCGGACCCACCCTCAAGGCCGCCTTTTGGAGCTTTTCCAGGGCCGAGGCCAAACCCATGGGGGTCTGCGCGATATTGGCGCCGTCCTCGTCCGCCAGGTACTCGCGGGAGCGGGAAATCGCCGCCTGGATCAGAGCCGCCGCCAAGGGGGCCAAAAAGGCCAAAAGAAGCGCCTGGACAAGGTTTCCAGCCCCGCCCCGGCGCCGGCCGCCGAAGAGGGCCGCGAACTTGGCCATGTTGGCCAGAAAGAGGATAACCGAGGCCAAAACCGCGGCCACCGAGCCGATGAGGATGTCCCGGTGTTTGACGTGGGCCAACTCGTGGGAAAGCACCCCCGCCAACTCCTCGCGGGTCATGGCGCTTAAGAGGCCCGAGGTCACGGCCACCACGGCGTGGGCGGGGTCGCGTCCCGTGGCGAAGGCGTTGGGGGAAGGATCTTTGACGATAGCGACCCTTGGGGTGGGAAGCCCCGCGTTCTGGGCCAGGTGGGCGACTAAATTGTAAAGATCCGGGGCCTCGGCCACGCCGACCACCCGGGCCCGGGTCTTGGCGAGCACCATGTCCGCGGAAAACCAATAGATAAAAAAATTGAGGGCCAAGGCGATAACGAAGGCGATAACGAGCCCTGTCTGGCCTCCCAAGATCTGCCCGAAAAACATGATAATGGCGGTCATGGCCCCCAAAAGCAAAAAGGTTTTAAGCCAATTGCCCATCCTCTTCCCCTTCCTCCGCTTCCCGCGCCCCGCCTGGGAGCGTCGCGCGCGCGTCCAGGGCGACGCGGCCCTCGCGGGCGTAAAACAGCGCGCGCCGCGCCGTCCCCTCCAACTCCCCTAGGTTGGGAGAACCCTTAAACCCAGAGCGGGCGAGCGTCTCCCAGTCTTCCCCCTCCCGCGCGACGAATATCTTAATGGCCGTCGCGACTTCCGGGAAGGCTATGACGAAATCCCAGCCGTCCCGCTCGAAATGGTCCCCCCGGCGCGCGGGGAAACCCGCCTCCGCCAAAAAGGCCTTGACGCAAAAATGGTGGAAGCGCTCCCGGTCAAATTTTATGAGCGCCTGGGCGAAGGGGCTTTCGGCCAACTCCGCGAAAAAGGCGCGCAAGAGGTCCCCCAAGGCCGCGACGTCGCCTTGGGCCAGCGCCTCCCGGAGGGCGCGCGCGTCGGCCCGGGTCTCGGACTCCGCCCGCCCCCGCGCCTTTTCCAAAAAAAGGGCGGAAACGCGCGCGTAGACTTCAAGGTTGGGGTATTGGAGGACAAAGGCGCCTTCCGGCCGCGCGCGGAGGGTCAGAAAGCCCGTCTGATATAAAAATCCCAGCGGGTCGGCCAAAAGGATATCCGTGGGGCGCCGCGCGAAACGCCCTTCCACCGACTCGCCGTGGAAAAAGTCCACCGGGCGGGCGTTTTTCGCGAAAAAGCCCCGGATAAGGCCGTCGCGCGTCCGCTCCTTCCAGAAATCGCCGCATTTTTTCCGCCGCAGAAACTTAAGGACGGAGAGGGGCCGCGCGACCCGTTTTTTTCCGTCGAAGGCGAATCCCCCGTAGCGCCTCTCCACGAGCGCGACAAGCTCGCGCGAGCCGATTTTCATTTCCCGGGAGGCGTCTTTCAGATGGGGAGCGAAATAGCGGCGGATTTCCTGGGAGTCAAAGCCGCAAAGCCCGGCGAACTCCTCCTCGGCGGAGACGTCGCACGCCTCAAAATCGGCGCTATCCTCCAACCAGGCGGAACTCGTGGTCCCGGCGACCATCCGGAAAGCCGTCAGCGCTTCCACCCGGCGCAGCGCCCCGAAAAATTCGCGTAAGGTTTCCTGGGCGCGCCAGGCGGCCTCCTCGTCCCCGCGCCTTAAGCCCCGCGCGAGGGCGCGCGTCATGGGCTCGTCGTAGGAGTCGACGAGAATGACGATTTCGCGGCCGCCACGGCGCGCGACCTTTTCCGCGAGTTCCACCACGGCGGGGGCGAAACTCTTCTCCCTTAGCCGCGCGCCGTGGCGCGCGGCGCAGCTCTGGACGAGCTCCAAAAGGCGCTTCGGGAGCGACCGCCGCCGCGCCCCGCCCTTGAGGCTCAGGTCAAAATTGAGGACCGAAAAGGGCTGAAAATCCGGATCGTCTAAGGTCCGCGCGGCGGCGAGCCCCCGGAAAAGCCCCTTTTCGCCGCTGAAATAAGCGTCGAGCGCGGACATCAAGAGGGATTTCCCGAACCCGTCGGGCCGCGCGAGGCTTAAGGTCCAGCCGAAGCGCCGCAGTTTGGCGAAATAGGCGCTTTTGTCGACGTAAACGCGCTCCTCGCCGCGCAGAGCGGCGAAATCGCTTTGGCCAAGGGACAAAGACGGTCGTTGTCGAGCCAAGGATTCCTCCTGGAAAAAATGTTGGCGAGCGGCGCGAGGCGCGCTTTCCCCGTAAGGATACTGGCTCAAGGCCGCCAAGGTCAAAAAAATAAGGCGCGGGCGCGAGGGGTCGGTCAGGCGAACCCATTCTCCTCCAAAAGCTTGAAGACGATCTCGTAATTCTTTTCCACCCGCTCCCTCCCGACGATGGAGGGCCCGTGCCCAGGAATTATCGTGTCCACGTCGGGGAGGGCCGCCATTCTTCTGACGCTCCGGACGAGCTCGCTCGGATCTCCGCCGGCCAGATCCACCCGCCCGAAGCCCCGCGCGAAAATGAGATCCCCCACGATAAGCGTTTTTTTCTCCGGATAATGGATACAGACGCCGCCCGGGGAATGGCCAGGGGTGAGATAGACGTTAAGGACTTTGTCGGCCAGTTCCCAGGATCCCTCCTCCAAATACTTGCCGACGGTCCCCGTGGGGGGATCCAAGCCCATCCAGCGGAAAATGGCCTCCCCGCCGTTGTCCAAAAATTCTTTCTCCTCGCGGCTCATGGCCTGGACGAGCCCGTAGCGCTCCTCCAGATAAGCCCCCGCGTCCATGTGATCGGGATGGCAGTGGGTGTGGACGACGTAGGCGAAATCCCGCGTCTCGAAGGGCAGCTCTTTTTGGATGTTCTTTTCCAAAAAAGGCCACAGATGCCACAGCCCGGGATCGATAATTATTTTCTCCCGGCCCCCGATCACCACGCAGTTGGAACAGACGTCCCCGGTGGGAGGCGGATAATAGACATAAACTCCCGTTTGGCCAATTAACACGCGCGTGCCTCGTTTCTAGCCGCGCCAGCCTTGGGGCGGCCCTGATATTATAGGGGAGACGCTCCCGCCCCCCCGTCGCCGTCCCGCCCTTGGGGCCCCCCCGGAGGCGCGCGGAAAAGGCCCCCGTCCGCCCCGCGCGGGGGGGCCCTTTCTTTTTAGAGCGAAGTCGGAGCGAAATCTAATATAATTATAGATCATGTCGCGCGGGGCGCCCTCCTCTTTCTGGCGCCCGCGGCCCGCGCTCCCCCAAAGGCATCATTTTGACGCGCAAACCTCCCTCAGCCGGGGCCACAGAGATCGCGCGCGCTCTCTACCGCCAACTCGCCCAAGCCCAAGGCCGGGACTTCAATCCCTTCCGCCGGGGCCTGGGCCCGGAACTTCTCTCCAATCTGCCCGGGGATTTCCCCGAGATAGCCCGCTTAACGGAGCAAAGCGTCCCCTTGGACGGCGCGGGCTGGCTCTCCGGGGATCTCCTCTACCTTTTGGCCGATCTCGCCGAAAAAGAGGCGAGCGGGCTCGTGGAGCTCCAGGCCCCCGAAGGCCAGGCCCTCCTCTGGGGGCTTACCCCAGAGGGCCAGGAAAAGCTCTGGAACAGCGCCCTCGCCAAAAACCTTCGCCCCAGCCAGTCTCCCGCCCAGATTACCCCCTGCCCCCACTGGGGGCCATGCCTGGGCCAAAGGGGACGCTTCTGGCCCTTTTGGCTCAAAATTTACTCCTCCCTCAAAGACGCTTACGTCGCCGATCTTAAAATCGCCCTGCTCTCCTGCCCCCGCGACTGCCGCTTTTTCCTGGAAAGGTCCGATCTCGTGGCTTTAATTTCCGAGGACCAATTGTCCCTGGAAATCTGGGTGGGAGGCCGGCGCCGCCCCTTCCATCCCCTCCTGACCCCGGAAAAATGGCTCTCCGGCCGCGCCGACGCCCCCCAAGAGCTCATCAAAGCCCTCCTGAAGGCCCAAGACTTATTTCTCGAAAGAAGAAATCCCCCCGAAACCCTCCCGGAAACCTTCGCCCGCCTCGGCCTCCCGGATCCCGCTCTTCTCTCCCCTCCCCGCCGCGGCTAGCGACGGCCTCTTTTCTTCCCCTCACTAACCGTTTGGACCTCCCATGGACGATTCTTCCCCCAAAGCCCCGCCCCCCGCGCCTCCCGCGGATGGGGACGAGGACTCCCTCGATTCCTGGGATTTTAAGGATTCTTTGGAATCCCTGGACTCTTTGGGATCCCTGGATTCTTTGGACTCCTTGGATTCCCAGGACAAGCCCGCGACCGCGCCGCCAAGCCCCCCCGGGGAAAAGCCTCCCTTAGAGCCCATCGCGGTCGCCGCCAGTCCCCAAGAACTGGAACTCCTGGAGCCACCCACTCTTCCCGAGCCCGGAAATCTCTTCCAGGCGAGGGACGCCTTTGACATCGAGGCCGCCTTTGAGCCCCAGGAAAGCTTTCCTCCCCCGGACCGCCCCGGAAACTTGGAAAAGCCTTTCGGCTGGGCCAGCGAGGACGGCGCGGCTCCCCTTGAGCCCGCCTTAGCCCTCGCGTCCTTAGATATTCCCGCGCCGGGGCGGCCAGCGGAGTTTCCGGGGAAAGCGGCCCGCGCGGAAAAGCGCGCTACCGTTCAGGGCGCCGGCGCGGCGGGGACGGCCCTTGACGCGCCCGATCCGGATTTATTCACGGCGCGGCCAGAGGCCCCAGATACTCCACATACCCGGAAATCCTTCGCGAATAACGAATCCCTCAAAGAAAGCGCGGATTTTGACGCGCCCGCTCCCGCTTTATACCCAGAGCCTCCAGACGCGCCAAATACCGCGGAAAAATTCGCGAACGCGAAATCCAGCGACGATGTCGAAATTTTTGACGCGCCCGCTCCGGACGCGTTCCCAGCGCCACCAGAATCCCCAGAGACTCCATATACCCGGAAATCCTTCGCGAATAACGAATCCCTCAAAGAAAGCGCGGATTTCGACGCGCCCGCTCCCGCTTTATACCCAGCGCCTCCAGAGGCTCCAAATATTCGGAGCGAACTCGCTCATGGCGAGACCGCGAGCGATAACGAAAATTTTGACGTTTCCGCCACGGATTTATTCCCAGCGGCCTCAGAGACTCCAAATACCCAAGAAGCCCTCGCGAATAGCGAATCCGTCGCGGATATCGAAGATTTTGACGTTCCCGATCCGGATTTATCCCCCGCTTCACCGGAGACCCCAAGCGTTCGGATAGAGCTCGCTAATAGCGAGTCAATCGCGGATATCGAAGATTTTTACTTTCCCGATCCGGAGTAATCACAAATTCCACCGGAGACCACAAGCGTTAGGATAGAGTTCGCTAATAGCGAATCCGTCGCGGATATCGAAGATTTTGACGTTCCCGATCCGGATTTATCCCCAGTTCCACCGGAGACTCCAAGCGTTCGGATAGAGCTCGCTAATAGCGAATCCGTCGCGGATATCGAAGATTTTGACGCGCCCGATCCGGATTTATTCTCAGCGCGCCCAGGGACTCCAAATACCCGCCAAGCCCACGCTAATGACGAAACCATCGAAGACCGCGAGGATTTTGACGCGCCCGATCCGGATTTACCTCCAGAGCCACCAGAGCCCACAAATATTCGGGCGCTACTCGCGAATAGCGAATCCGTCGCGGATATCGAAGAATTTGACGTTCCCGACGCGGCTCCAGAGCCGCCCGAGACCCCAAACGCCCTCAAAGCCCGCGCGAACGACGAACCCATCGCGGATAGCGAAGATTTTAACGTTCCCGACGAGGCTCTACCCCCAGAGCCGCCCGAGTTCCCCAATACCCAAAAAGCCCACGCGAATGGCGAACCCATCGCGGATAGCGAAGATTTTGGCGTTCCCGATCCGTATTTTTCCCCAGAGCCGCCCGAGACGCCAGACGCCTCAAAGGCCCGCGCGAGCGGAAAATCCTTAGGCGGCGAAGATTTAGGCGTTCGCGTTCCGGCTTTATCCCCAGCGGCCCCGCCTCCCGCGCGCCCCGAGCCCCCCGAAGCCTCGGAATCCTTCTGGCCCCTGGAGGACTGGGACGATTTCGCGGACGGCGACGCTTACGCTCGCCGCGCGCGCCCCGACCCGGATCCCTCGGAACCCTTGACCCCGCTTACTCCCTTAGATCCCTTAGACAGCTTTGAGCCCCCCGAGCCCAAGGACCCGGAGGCGGACACTTTGGAACTGGCCCTGTCCCCCAGCGAGGAAGAGGAAGCCAGTTTAGAGATGGCCGCCAGCCACCAAAGCCAGGACTCCACCCAAACTCTCACCGAGGCGCCCCTCCCCGCCGGGGCCAACATCGCCTCCCACGGAACGGCGGCCTTGGAACCCCGCGTCGTTGACGCTCCCGAGAGCGCGCGCCCGGAGGATTTCGCGCTGCCCCCCGCCTTTTGGGGTAGGCTTTCCCCCGCGACGGCGGACGGCCAAGCGACCGTCAAACTCGAGGTCAAAAAAGAAGGCCCCTTAACCTGGAGCCTCGCCCTGGGCGACGCCTGGCCGGTCTTTGTCCGCCGCCACCTTCTGCCGCGCCCCGCCGAGTCCATCAAACTCAAAGAAATCAGCCGGGCGGCCCGCCGCTACGGAGCGGGGCGCCTGTGCCTCTCCCCCCAGGGGGACTTGGATATCTTCTTTAACGACCGCAAATCCCTGGAAAGGGCCGAGGCCGAGCTCAAAACCGCGTCCCCGGATCTCCGGGGCGCGCCCGCGTCCATCACGGCGTGCCGGGGGCTCATTTTATGCCCCCACGCCTCTTTCAATTCCTTGGGCGCCAAAGACTCTTTAACGCGCGTCTTAAAAGAGCGCGGGCTCAAATCTTCCAAACCCTCGCTCCAGATAGCCATCCACGGCTGCCCCGCGGGCGGCGGCTTGAACTGCGGGGTTTACGAGCGCGCGGATCTGCGCGTCGTCGGCCGAAGGGATTTTATTCCCCTCATTGACCAGGAAATTTTGGCGCTCTCCCCCAACCTGGGCCGCGTCATCGACGGCTGCCCCGCGGGCGCCTTAAAAGAGAGCGCGAAACCGCGCCATAGCTTGGAAATAGACCCCAACCTCTGCGCCCGCTGCGGCTATTGCCTGGCCTTGGATCCTTCCTTCAGGCTTCCCCAGCCCCAGGGAGGCTATTTTTCCTTGGAAGTGGCCGGTCGCCGCCAAAGCGGCGAGAGGTCCTTCGTCCGCCCCTGGACGCTCATACCGCGCGTCAGTTTAAGCGAGCGGGACAATATTTTCGCGGAAATCGCCGATTTAATCGAAATGTGGCTCCGCGAAGCCCGCGACGGCGAAATTTTAGCCGATTTTATGGACCGGGCCCATCTCCACGATTTTTTTAACGCGAGCCCCAACCGCCCTCAGTCGGCCTCGCCAAGCCCATAAGGAAACGCGGCCGCTTTCTTGGCCTTTCCCGCGCGCCTCCCGGGCGACAGCGGTGGCCAACCCCGCTTTTGGGGAGGGAAAGGCGCCCGACGGCGCGCTTCCCCGTAAGGGGATTAATCCTCCCCTTCATGGGCACGCGCCTGATTCGCGCCAGCGGCGAGAGGCGCCAGCGGCGGGCGCGCGGAAAGGCTTTAGGCTTCCGCCAGAGTGGACGAGGCGGCGTAATCGGGAAGGGGCGAGGGCCTTCCCAAGATGCCGCGCGTCCGCTCGGCCAAGAGCGCCATGCGCTCCCGCAGCTCTTTTTCCTCTTTTTTAATCAGATGATGCTCGTAAATAATGGACCCGAACATGGCGGCCAGGCAAAAACCGGAATAGATATAAGGCATAACGCGTCTCCCAAACCATCGCGCGGATTTTTTTTATGGAGCTAGAAGGGCGCTTCGGGCGCCCATCGCCCCGTCAATTTTGGGGGCGCCCAAAATGACGGACCCCTGAAGTTCGCGGAAAGAAAAATATTTCCGCCTAGCGAGGCTCCAAAGCAAGAGAGGGGCCAGAAAAAAGCCCCCGCCAAAGGCCACGCCCCAAACGCCGTTTGGGCCTCGTCCCAAGCGCCGAGGCCAGCGCGTGGCGGAAAAACGGAAAAGCGGCGCGGCTTTTTTGAGGCAAAAAATGCCCCTCTTTCCGGCTTGGGGAAAGCCCTTTTTCCCTGAAAGGAGCGCCGGCCCCGCGCGAAATAGGCGCCGTTTTTTTCAAGAAACGGATTTTTCCCCGCGACTCGCCTTTTTTCCCTCCCTTTGGCTCGCGCGGCGCGCCCCCCCCTTCCGCGCGAGGGGCGAGGGGCGCGCGGACGCGCGTCAAAACCCCTGTTTAATTTCGCGGGAGAAACATTTAAAATATTCTTCCTATTTACTCCCCCACGAGAGGCCTTTTTCATGGACCCGTCTTTAGCCCGCCGCACCTTCCTGGTCGATCCTTCCCCCACCTTGACCCTGGACGCCGAGGTGAAAGCCCTCAAGGCCCAGGGCAAAAAAATAATCAATCTCGGCGTGGGAGAGCCCGACTTCGAAACCCCGGACTTTATCCGGGAGGCCGCCATTAAGGCCATCCGCGACGGGTTTACCCGCTACACGCCCTCCGAGGGCATCTTGAGCCTCCGGGAGGCCGTGGCCCAGAAATTTAAGAGGGACAACGGCCTGGACTACTCCCCGGAAGACGTCGTCATCACCTGCGGGGCCAAACACGCCCTCTACAACGTCGCCCAGGCCCTCTTCAATCCGGGCGACGAGGTCATCGTTCCCGCGCCCTACTGGGTCACCTACCCGCCCCAGATTAAACTCGCGGGGGCCATCCCGGTTTACGCCAGCGCCAAGGACTCCGCGCGACATATCCTCTCCCCCGAGGATTTGGAGTCCAAGATCACGCCGCGGACCCGGGGATTGATCCTCAATTCCCCGTCCAATCCCACGGGCGCGGTCTATTCCAAAGAGGAACTTTCGCGCCTGGCCGAGGTTTTGCGCGCGCGCCCGGATATCTGGATTATTTCCGACGATATCTACGAAAAGCTCGTCTATGACGGCCAAAAATTCCACAACATCGCCATGGTGGCCCCGGACTTAAAAGAAAGGACCGCGATTTGCCACGGGGTGAGCAAAACTTACTCCATGACCGGCTGGCGCGTGGGCTTCTTGGCGGGACCCCGCGCCCTCGCGAAAACGGTCGCGCGCGTCCAGAGCCAGATGACCTCCAACCCCTGTTCCATCGCCCAGGTGGCCGGCCTCGCCGCCCTCACCGGCCCCCAGGACCGGGTGGACGAGATGTTTCGCGTCTTTGAGAGCCGCCGCGGGCTTATTCTGAGGCTCCTCGCGAAAATAGACGGCTTCGCGACCACCGCCCCCGAAGGGGCCTTTTACTGCTTCCCGAACGTCTCCCGGGTCCTCGGCGCGACCGTCCGCGGGAGCGTCGTCGCGACTTCCGACCAGTTGGCCTCGCTCTTGCTTAAAGAATGCGAAGTGGCGACCATCCCCGGCGCGGGCTTCGGGGCCCCCCAGGCCCTGCGTTTTAGCTACGCCGCCTCGGCCGAGGACATTGAGGAAGGCCTGGGGCGCGTCTCCGCCCTCCTCGGCGCCGCCCGGACCTAAAACCTAAGCCTTTCCCCGCGCGCGCCCCACGGCCTTGGGGGCCTCTCCCGCGCCGCGCCCCCGAAGGGGCTAGCGGCGGTCGCGAGGGGGGCGCCCCTTGCGCTTGGGAAAATACTGCTTATTTTATAGTCTAAGCCGGGACTCGCTCCCGGCCTCGGGCCTTTGGCCTTGAGCGCGCCGCGCGCGGGGCCAAATTCGCGCTTTTCAAAGCGTTTTTCACTTCCGCGCGCGCCCCGCGCCCGAGGCGCCTTTAAATTTCAAGGCGGCTCTTGAATTTTAAGCAAATAGAGTTATCATTAAAAGGCGGGGTTTTTTAACTGTCCTCTCCGCCCCCCCAACTTTTAACTTAGGATTTTTTTCAAAATGATCGCCCACGGAGCCCAATTATGTACCCCCCCACTGTTATAGAGCAAACTAACCGTGGGGAAAGAGCCTACGACATCTACTCCCGCCTTTTAAAAGACCGGATTATCATGTTGGGGGAACCCGTCACCGACAACTTGGCCAACCTTATCTGCGCCCAGCTTATTTTCCTGGAGGCCGAGGAGCCGGAAAAGGACGTCCATCTCTATATCAATTCCCCGGGCGGGTCCGTTACCGCCGGCATGGCCATTTTTGACACCATGCGCTTTATCCGCTCGGACGTCTCGACCCTCTGCCTGGGCCTCGCCGCCAGCATGGGGGCCTTTCTCCTGGCCGCCGGCGCCCCCGGCAAGAGGATGGCCCTGCCGAACTCCAAAATCATGATCCACCAGCCCACGGGCGGATTCCACGGCCAGGTCACGGACATCGAAATCCAATCCCAGGAGATGCGGAAGACCAAAGCGACCTTAAACGAGCTCCTCTCCCAGATGACGGGGCAGCCCCTGGAGAAAGTCCAAGCCGACACGGAGCGCGATCACTATTTAACCGCCGCCGAAGCCAAGGATTACGGCTTAGTCGATCAGGTCATCGCCAAACGGGAGCCGCCGGTTCCCCCCAACGACGCCGCCCCCAAAGAGGGGGAATAACGGCCCGGCGTCCTTCGCGGACCTTTAAGGAGCACCCACCGAAAGCCCATGAGCGGTAACGGAATCATAGAATTCAACAAAGGCTGCGCGATTTGCGGCCAGAGTTCCCAATTCGGGCTTTTGGCTTTTCAGGGGGAAATCACGCCCCTGGTCAAAATCTGCGAATTTTGCGCGAAAGCCCTCCTCCGCTCCTCCCGGCTGGTCGGCCCGAACGCCGACCCACGCTCCCATTGCGCTTTTTGCGGGGAACCCCACGACCCGGAACGCCCTAACCTTTGGGAAGGGCCCCGTGGAATCCGCCTCTGCCTCGACTGCGCGGAGGCCTTAAGCGCCTCCTCCTCCCGCATGTCCCCCTCCCCTTTGTGCCTCATGAACTGGGCGGGCCGCGAGGTTCCCCCGGAAAGCTGGTTTGGGGCCCTGCCCCCGGACCGCCGCCGCCGGGGGGAGAGCCGCGAGACCTTTGACTGCCAGGTCTGCGGGCACCGGAACGAAGATTTTCCGGAGGATCCCTTAAGCCGGGTTTCCCGCGTCGCCCTCCCTGACCACCGGCTCTTTTCCGTCTGCGCCCACTGCCTCCAGACCGGCCTGGAAATTCTCCAAAGGGTCCAGCCAGCGCCGCGCCGCGCCGGATCCTCCTGCGCGGTCTGCGGCGACGGCGAGCGGGAGGGAAAACCCCTCCTGACCTTTCCGGGGGAGCCCGATGACGGCCAGGGGCGCCTCACCTTCTGCCCGGACTGCCTCGCGGCCCTGAGCGCCAAGCTGGGCGAGCCCCCCAAGCGCGGCGAGCTCGCGAGTTTTTCCCTGGTCAAGATCCCCCGCGAGGGAGGCCCGCCTTTACGGGCCCGCGTCTTCACGCCCTTCGCCCCCCCGGAAAAGACGCGCGCCTTTCTGCGGGAACTGAACCGCCAGACGATCCACGTGACCCTCAAAGTCGGCAACGCGGAAGACTCCAGCCAAGAGCCGGCCGTCCCCTGCGCCTTCTGCGGCGACCCGACCGTCGGCGTCCGCCCCAGCGCCTATTTCCGCGACCAAGTCCACTCGGTCAACGCGCGCGTCTGCGCGGGCTGCGCCGCGCGCCTCGTCGAGCGGCCTCCCCAACCCGAGCCGACCCGCTCCGAAGGCAAAGGGGCGCGCTGCTCGCTCTGCGAAAAACCCGAAACGGTCGAGCGGCCGCTGGCTTACGGGCTTTTCCCCACCCGGACGCGCCTGTGCCTCCCCTGCCTGAGGAAATTGAACGCGGCCATCTTGGTCCAAAGCGAAATCGCGGCCAACGAGCGCGAGGGAGCCCCCCTCGCGCGTGAAGCCGAGGGACCAGCCCTCGCGCCTCCCAATGGCCAAGATCCTCCCGGCCCCGCGCCCACCCCGCGCCCCGACGCCCCGGGGGGCGAACCGCCCCCCGGGGCCACTTGAGATTAATCTCCCGGGAGATTTTTTCCCTTAAATAGGCCCGTAAATTCCGCCGCGCGCCTCCCGCCCCGAGACGCCGCGGGCGCGCTAGCGAGAAAGCGTATATACTATGTCGGACGACAAAAACAATAAATCTCTCCCCACCTGCGCCTTTTGCCGCCAACCCCAGAAGGACGGGATCCGCATGATCGCGGGCCCCGATCCCGAACGGATCCATATCTGCGAGTTCTGCCTGGAACAGTGCCGCGAAATAATCGCCAAAGACCACGCGCCCTCCCCACTGCAGGCCAAGGGCGTCCCCCATAACAGCCTTCCCAACCCCCACCAGATCGCGGAAATTTTAAACGAGTACGTGATCGGCCAGGAATTCGCGAAAAAGACCCTTTCCGTGGCGGTCTACAACCACTACAAAAGGATCCAGATGCAGCTGGAGCCCGAAAACGGGGTGGAGCTCCAAAAATCCAATATCCTCATCCTGGGCCCCACGGGGAGCGGCAAAACCCTGCTCGCCCAAACCCTGGCCCGCATCCTGAACGTGCCCTTTACCATCGCCGACGCGACGGCGCTGACCGAGGCCGGTTACGTGGGCGAGGACGTGGAAAACATCATCGTGAGCCTCCTCCAGGCGGCGGACTACGACGTGGAAAAAGCCTCCAAGGGCATCGTCTACCTCGACGAGGTGGATAAAATCGCCCGCAAGGGGGATAACGCCTCCATCACCCGGGACGTCTCGGGGGAAGGCGTGCAGCAGGCCCTGCTCAAAATCATCGAAGGCACCATCTCCAACGTGCCCCCCAAGGGCGGCCGCAAGCATCCCCAGCAGGAACTGACCAAGGTGGACACGACCAATATCCTCTTCATCTTCGGCGGGGCCTTCGTGGGCCTCGACAAGATCATCAAAAAACGGATCGGACGCGACGCCTCCATGGGTTTCGCGGCGGACATCGACTCCAACAAAGACGACGGGGACGGCGCCGCGGCCCTCAGACAGTGCCTTCCCGAGGATTTAATCAAATTCGGGCTGATCCCCGAGTTCGTGGGCCGCATTCCCGTGACCGCCGCCCTGTCCGAACTCGACAAGAACGCCATGACGCGGATCCTGACCGAGCCCAAAAACGCCCTCATCAAGCAATACGCGGCCCTCCTCAAAAGGGACGGGGTAGCGCTGACCTTCTGCGCCGAGGCCCTGGACGCCATCGCGACCGAGTCCATCGCCCGCAAAACCGGCGCCCGCGGCCTGAGGGCCATTTTGGAGTCGGCCATGCTCGACATCATGTACGATCTTCCCAGCCTTCCCAAGGTCAAAGAATGCATCATCACCGAGGAAGTAATCCTCAAACACGAAGCCCCGGTCATAATCCACGAGGGAGACCCGGTGGCCCAGTCGGCCTAAACGCGCGGTCGGCTTCCAACCAAGACAATCCTTGCGAAACCCTCTGGCATAAGGTGACCATCAATGCTTTTCGCTTCCAATAAATCACGCGCCAACGCGACCGGCGGCGGCGCCCGGCTCCAGTTGCCCCTCCTCCCCCTCCGGGACGTGGTGGTCTTCCCCCATATGGTGATCCCCCTCTTCGTGGGGCGGGAAAAATCCATCCGGGCCCTGGAGCAGGCCATGACGCTGGACAAGAGTATCTTTCTCTGCACCCAGAAAGAGGCCAAGGTCGACGAGCCATCGGAAAACGACATTCACGGCGTCGGCACCGTGGGCGTGGTGCTGCAGCTGCTCAGGCTCCCCGACGGAACCGTCAAGGCCTTGGTCGAAGGCCGCTCCCGGGGCCGCATTGACTCCTTTATCTCCTCGCAGGACTTTTTCTACGTCGAGGTGGAGGTCCTAAACGAGCCCGAGGAGGACAAGCTGGAAACCGAGGCCCTTGTCCGCAGCCTCGTCTCCACCTTTGAGGCCTACTCCAAAATCAACAAAAAGATCCCGAGCGAGGTCTTAAACGCCATCTCCACCCAGAAGACCCCCTCCCAGCTCTGCGACTCCATGATCTCGCACCTGTCGCTCAAGCTGGAGGACCGCCAGACCCTGCTCTCCTTGGTGAGCCCCATCGGCCGCATGGAAGCCCTCTATGAGCTCATGCGCGGGGAGATTGAGGTCCTGCAGATCGAGCAGCGCATCAAGAACCGGGTCAAAAAACAGATGGAAAAGACCCAAAAAGAGTACTACTTAAACGAGCAGATGCGCGCCATCCAGAAAGAGATGGGGGACAGCGACGACGTCAAGAGCGAAATCAACGACCTCGAGGAAAAGATCAAGCGGCGGCGCATGAGCAAAGAGGCCACGGAAAAGGTCCAGCACGAGCTCAAAAAGCTCAAGCTGATGTCCCCCATGAGCGCCGAGGCCACGGTGGTGCGCAACTACGTCGACTGGATCCTGGCCCTCCCCTGGTACGACAAGACCCGGGGCAACCCCGACATGGAAAAGGCCGAAACCATCCTCAACGAGGATCACTACGGCCTCGACAAGCCCAAGGAGAGGATCCTGGAGTACCTCGCGGTCCAAAGCCTGGTCAAAAGGAACAAAGGCCCCATCCTCTGCCTCGTGGGCCCTCCCGGAGTGGGCAAAACTAGCCTGGCCCGCTCCGTCGCCCGCGCCCTGGGACGCAACTTCGTGCGCCTCTCCCTGGGAGGGGTTCGCGACGAGGCCGAGATCCGGGGTCACCGGCGCACCTATATCGGGGCCATGCCCGGCAAGATCATCCAGAGCCTGAAAAAGGCCCGCGTCTCCAACCCCGTTTTCTGCCTGGACGAAGTGGACAAGATGAGCACGGATTTCCGGGGCGACCCCTCGGCGGCCCTCTTGGAGGTCTTGGACCCGGAGCAGAACTGCCGCTTTGGAGACCACTACATGGATTTAGACTACGATCTCTCCGAGGTCATGTTCATCACCACGGCCAATAGCCTCCACACCATTCCCGGGCCCCTCCAGGACCGCATGGAAATTATCCGCATCCCCGGCTACACCGAGGACGAAAAGCTCAACATCGCCAAGAGCTTCCTCATTAAAAAGGAAGTCTTGGCCAACGGTCTCGCCGTGGAGAGGGTGGAGATCTCCGACAACGCCATTCTGACGGCCATCCGCCGCTACACCTCCGAGGCGGGGGTGCGCGGCCTGGAGCGCGAAATCGCCTCTATCTGCCGCAAGCTCGCCCGCGAGCTCGTGCGCTCCGGGGAACAGAACTCGAGTTCCAAGCTCAAGGTCACGGGCAAAAACATCTCCCAGTACCTGGGGATTCCCAAGTTCCGCTTCGGCATGGCCGAAGAGGCCGACGAGATTGGCCTGGTCACGGGCCTCGCCTGGACCGAGGTGGGAGGCGAAATCCTCACGACCGAAGTCTTGGTGATGCCGGGCAAGGGCAACCTCATCTTAACCGGGAAACTGGGCGAGGTCATGCAGGAGTCCGCCCGGGCGGCCCTGAGCTACGTCCGCTCCATCTCCCCCAAACTGGGCCTGGACCCCAGTTTCTACCGCAAGAACGATATCCACGTGCACCTGCCGGAAGGGGCTATCCCCAAGGACGGGCCCTCCGCCGGCATTACCCTGGTGACGGGCCTGGTCTCGGCCCTGACCAAAAGGAAGGTCAGAAGGGACGTGGCCATGACCGGCGAGATCACGCTGCGCGGGAGAGTGCTCCCCATCGGCGGCCTCAAAGAGAAGATCATGGCCGCCCACCGCGGGGAACTCAAGACCCTCATTATCCCCCAGGATAACGAGAAAGACCTGAAAGACATCCCCGAGCGGATCCTTAAGACCTTTAACATCATCCCCGTCAAGATGGTGGACAACGTTTTGCGGAGCGCCCTCGTGATCGACGAGGACACGCCACTTTTCCGCGAGCCCGAGGAGCCCGTTAAAGACCCCAAGGAAGAGACCGAGCTCCCCGACTCCCTCATCGTGAGCCCCGCGCCCGTCGCCCCGAACCTGGACGCCCCGGGACTCGACGCCTAAAGAAGGGCCCGCCACCGACGCCGAAGGGCGCGCTGGGTTTTCCCCGCCGCGCCCTTCTTTTTTCCCCGCGCGCCGCCGCCAGCGCGGCCAACGCCAAAGCGCGGCTTGGAAAAGGCTTCCCGCCCCCCCCGAGCCGAGGCTTTTTCGCGCGGTCGCGCGGCCTTTCGCGCTCCGCGCCAGCTTTTTCCGAGCCGTTGGACCGCTAAAACCTTCCCCTAGCGCCAGAGGCGCGGGCGGCGCGCGGGGAAAGATATTTGTCCAACTTAATAATCTCTCCCACAAACGGGTTGAGGGGGCCCAGAGGCCCATCGTCGCGCCCCCTTAGGCGAAGCGCTTGCGCGCGCGGCTGAAGATATGGGCCGGAAGGCTTACGCGTCAGGGTTCGCTTTTTTTCCCGACCGCCCAGGCGCCGATAGTCCGTTTAGCGCCGTTAATGGCGATCCCCAAAAGAAGAGGATTGTCGTAGGGCCCGGCGTAATCTTTTTCTCGAATCCGTTTTAACGCTCCCTGGGCCACGTCCTCGTCATTCCCGTCTCGGGCCATTTTAAGCTCTATGAGCCAAACCCGTCCCGCGTGAAAAGCCACCAGATCTGATTGCCCATGACTGGCGCGCTCTTCCGCGCGCGCGATAACTCCCGCGCCAATGAGAAAAGATAAAAGGTTAGCGTGGCGCGGCCATTCGCCAAAATCTATTTCGCTATTCCCAACCGCCTTCCAATCATCTTGATTTTGCCACTAAAAATTGGCGCCATTTCACTATGAATAGAAAACGCCGGGTAATTAGTCAGGTCCCATTCGCTAATAATGTCATTTATCTCCTTGAATTTAGTATTTAGGAGAGACAATTTATAAAAGCATAACCTTCATTCTTTATAGATACATAATCAACAATGTTTTCAACGCAACAACAAGTTGATATTCATTCAAATATGTCTCTTCAAAACAGAAACCTTCCAGCCTCAGCGCCGCCTTATCCCTCTAGAAGCCGCTCTTTCCTTTAAATCGATTCAAAGAGACAACGCCTTTCCACCTTAACTCCGCCTTGTCACCTTCAGCACAGTGGGCGCAATGTGTTTAGTCAAAACAAGCCCAAAAATGTTTCCAAAGTAATGGAT
>JAISCZ010000161.1 GCA_031265205.1 Deltaproteobacteria bacterium | reverse complement strand
CCGGAAGCTCGAAGGGCGGGGCAAAAAGTTCGCGCTCATAGACAGGTTCAATCTTTCGAGCGAGACCCGTTCGGCCCGCGGGGCCGCGCGACCGGCCTTAGGTCTCGCCGATCGCGTTTACGCCCGCGAGAGCCGCGAACATACGCGGGACCGGGGCCTGATCGCCGCGCTGAACATACGCGCCGAGGGCCCGCGCGCGCTCGGCTTGGTCATCGACAAGAACCGCGCGCGGGGTTAGCTCGGACGCTAAACTGGCGGGCCCGAGACGTCTTGAACGGGAAGCCCCTGGGCTTTAGCCCGGGGTATGTCACGATAAAGGCGGCCTCCCCAAGGCGAGGCGCGCGCCAAGAAGACGCGGGCAAAAAAATTACCAGGGGCGCGCCCTTTGGCCTCGCGGGGGGATAACTCGGCGCTCTTCCCCAAAGAGGCGCGTAAAGCCAATGATTTAACTTTTAATGGGGGAAGAGCGGGAAAATAATTTTCGCCGCCGGGGCTCTTTGGCCAACGGACAATATTTCGCGCGCGGCGAAAAGCGCCTCGCCCAGGGCCTTTTCCCGCGTGGGCGCGGGCGTTCGCGGGGGGGGCTTTGAGGGGAGATATGGCGATCCTCTCGCGACGGCGGACAAAAGCGGGCCGCGATTGGTATGTCAGAGGATGATATTTTTATGTTAATATTTAATAATGAGCGAAAAGATTAAAAATTTTTGATAAAAGTAAATAAAATTGATTTAATAGCGTATTTATTTACCTATCCGGTCGCGCGAAGAAAGGCCAAGGGGCCATGTTTTGACCCGCCCGCCCCGGCAACGCTCCGCGCGGGGTCTCTTTCGCGCCACGCGAGGCCCGCGCGCGGAAGCGCTCGCAGGCCACGCGAGCGCGCTCCTTGGCAAAAGGTTCTCCTCGCGCTTCCACTGAGGCGGGGCGGTGGCGCGCCGTCGCCGGAAAGAGCGCGTCGCGGGGGGTAGAGACAAGGACGGGAACGCGAAAGCTTCCAGAGGCGACGCGCGCGGCGGGGCGTTAAGGTTGCTTCGCCTCCGGACGCGCCGGGTCGTCTCCCGCTGATTCGGGGGCGCGGGCTCGTCCAGGAGCGCTCTTGGGTCTTGGCGCGCGAGGCCTTGCCTCCGGGGTCGAAAGGCCCCTGAAAAGGCCGCTATGGCATCTTCGTTTATCCAGAGGACGTTCCCGGGACCAAGCGAAGCCGTTTTTTCTCTTTACCGACGCTATCCAGGATTTGGCCGACTTCGGCCAAAGACAAACCCAGTATCTCGCTTATCTTCTCAACGCTCTTGTTTCCGTCGCGCAGGGCCAGGACGGCGCGCTGGGCAAGGATAGCGGTGGTTCTCCTCAGGGCCTCGCTCTCCGCGGTCAGAGCCTCTTTCTTTGCGGTCTTGGCCTCGCTCTCCGCGGTCAGAGCCTCTTTCTC
This sequence comes from Deltaproteobacteria bacterium, assembly GCA_031265205.1. Classification (GTDB taxonomy): domain Bacteria; phylum Desulfobacterota; class Desulfarculia; order Adiutricales; family Adiutricaceae; genus JAISCZ01. Next base: position 7,080 of record JAISCZ010000161.1, on the reverse strand, counting down.
TGCGGTCTTGGCCTTGATCTCCGCGGTCAGGGCCTCGCGTTCCTTCAGAAGAAACGAGTAGTGTCCGTCCGTTATCATGTCCACGAAATCAATTAAGTCGCCACCAGGCATATTTTTTCGCCTCCTTAAGGCGATATCTATATCGGATCGGAATATTAAAAAAGCGCAAAAAGATTTAATTTATATAATAAAAGTAAAGTATTACTGATTCAATCGCGTAATTATCGGGTGTATCCGCTCGCGCGAAGGAAGGCTAAGGCCACATGTTTGGCGCGCCCGCCCCCAGCGCCCCACGCGAGACCCTTTTTTCGCTTCGCGAGGCCCGCGCGTGGAAGCGCTTATTTAAGGGGATGGAAAATATTTTGAGGCTCTCGCGGCCGGACGGGGCTGGGAGGCAACCGTAGATTCGAGGGCGCGGTCGCGTCCAGGAGCGCTCTTGGGTCTTGACGCGCCGCTCATTCCCCGGGGCCGGAAGGTCCGGAAAAGGCCGCCACGGCCTCTCGGCTTATCCGGTGACCTCGCCCAGGCCTTCGCCGAGGCGGTTTTTTGTTTCCGCCGACGCTATCCAGGATTTGGCCGACTTCGGCCAAAGACAAACTAAGTATCTCGCTTATCTCCTCAACGCCCTTATTGTCGGCGCGCAGGGCCAAGACGGCGCGCCGGGCACGGACAGCGCTGGTTTTCCTCATGTCCTCGTTCTCCGCCGCCAGGGTCTCGATCGTCCCGTCCTTGGACTTGCTCTCCGCCGCCAGGGTCTCGTTCTCCGCTACCAGGGTCTCGCGTTCCTTCTGAAGGAGCGAGTAATTTCCGTCCGTTATCATGTCCGCGAAATCAATGAAGCCGGGGTCCATATTTTTTTTCTCCTTCTCAATTATTTGGCTCGCTTTTTTGGCGAGGGGGCCACCCCGCGCGTGGCAGCCAATCAACACCATCATAACGATATCATAGTTTTTGGTAATTCGCGAGAGTTTGATCGCCAGGTTGAGGAAAACGTCGCTCAGCTCCTCAAAGCTCTCTTTCTCAATTCCCGCCTGAGTGGCTAAAATCATCTTGGCGATATCGACCTCCGGCAAGATAAAGTCGCCCATTTCCGGCTCCCAGGCCTCAATTTTGGCGCGGTGCTTCTTGACAAACTCGGCCATGTAGAACAGCTTGCGCAGTAAAATTTGTTCTACCATGAGCCCCATGAACTTGCTGTCCTCGGGAGCTTCGCTGGGAAAGCGTCGGAGCGGACTTCCCGTGACGTTGGCCGAGTAGACGGCAATGACCCTGACGCGCGCGAAAATATTTTTATCCGAGTTTCTCCTCACCGTTTCCGCGCCGTAGATAAAAAACCTGAAGACATCGAAGTCTTCCGCGCTGGATTGAAACTCAAAAGCTAAAATAGAGCCATCGGCCAACTTGACCGCGAAGTCTCCCCGCCTTATAGTCATATCGGATAAGGCGTATTCCGGGTTTAGCGGCGTGACGTTCACCGCGTTGGCGGCTTTGACGCCAAAAGTCATCAGCGCGCCGACGGTATAAGTCGCCATTAAGCGTTTAAAAAAGGCGTCCTTGCCTTGCGTAGGGCGGTCGCCTGGCTCCGAGGCTTCCCCGTCGGTCTTAGGGGCTTTCTTTTCGTCCGCCCAACACGGAGCGCGCGTCACCCACGTCAGCCCAACCATCAAAATTATTAATAAGGCGATCGTCATCTTAAATTTGGTTTTAGTACCCCGTCTCGCGGATATAGGGACATTGGGCGATACCGGTTCCGGGCCCGGAGCCAGTGGAGAAGCGTCATCTAAATGACGTTTGAACTATATTCTATTTTGGCGTTAAAACGCAAGAGGGTATCCCATGACCACTTTTTAACGACAATTTTAACGCTAATAACGCTACGGCAACATTTTATATCACTACATTTATGACCTACGCCACCGTGACTAGGCCTTCGAGGGCTTAGCGCGCTCTTCTCCAGGGGCGAGCGCCCGTCGCGGCGTCACTGAGGCTCGCGGCTCGACAATCCCGACCAAAGCCGCGCGCGAGCCTTCAGCGCGTTTCGCGCGGTCCTGGCGCGGAGGCTCGCCGCCAGGGAGAAGGCGCGATCGCTTTTAAGCCCTTCGCCGGCGCCCTTCGTCCCCTCGCGAAGGGCGACGGAGGCGCGCGAGGCCCCAAAGGTCTCAGCCCGCCTCCGGCGGATTGGGCGCCGCCGTCGCGCCCGCGCCCACGCGCTGGCGGGCGCGGGTTTTCGCCTGAGCGCGCGGCGTCACTGAGAGTCGCGTGGCGAACGGCCCAAATAACGCGACTTGGCGTTCCCGCGCGCGAGCGGTCGCGCCGGGGCCGAGGAAGGACGCGCTTTATGGCGCCCGACGGCAAAGCCGCCGGGCGTTATAAAGCGCTAGGGATAAAGACGCGGCTTTCCAGCCGCGCTTCCAACTCCCCGCTCCGAGCCATTTTTCCGCGCTCCCATTGTTCGGCCCGGCGCTTCCCCGGCCAGGCTGTCTTGGAGTTCTCCCCCGAACGGGCGGAGCCCCTTTTACCCTCGCGCCCCCTCTTTCCCGCGAGCCGGTGAGCCTGGGAGAAAGTCGCAACCCCTCGCGCGCTCTCCCGCCACGCTCTCCCCCTGGGCGCCACGGTTTAATCCTCGCGGCTCGCGCGGAGCGGAAAAACTAAAAAGTCGCGCCCGGGGAGACGGGGGATCGCGTAGCGCTCGACGCCTCTCTCGCGCGGCTCAAAAGCCCTCCGGATGGCGCGGTCCAGGCGCCCCCTGGTTCCGGCGCGGGCCCTCTATGGGGAGATTTTTTCCGCTCCTCGCCGAGAAAGGCGAAAACTAGCTTTTTAGGGGCCAAAAATTTAATAATGCCTAAGATCTTCGCGCGGTGGAGGGTCGCGGCGGAATTGAGGGGCGATTCCGCGGCCAAACTCCCGCCTTCCTTAATCGCCACGCCCTCGTTTTTCCGCGCTGGGAGCGCGTATGCCAGAAACGCAGCCATATTCCGCCACTTTTGAGCTCTCGCTGGATCTTTTTCTCGGGAGCCTGCGGGTGGAACTCGGCCGTAGCCCCCACACGGTGGACGCTTACCGGAGGGATCTGCGGTCCTTTTTCCTTTTTTTGGCGGAGCGGGATATCCAGGAGCCCGCCCAAATCAAGCGGGGCGACGTCTTAGGCTGGCTTCTCGCCCTCGCCGGGGGAGAAAAGCCCTTGGCCGCGAGTTCCAGGGCCCGGAGGCTCGCGGCGGCGAAATCTTATCTCGCCTTTTTGGAAAAGGACGGAATTATACCGCTCTCCCCCGCGAGCGGGGTGGAGGGGCCCAAACTTCCCCAGAGCCTTCCCAAGGCCTTGGCCCCGGAAGACGTTTTAAGGCTCGTGGAGTCCCCCGACTTAAGGGTCCCGGGAGGGCTCCGCGACCGGGCCATGCTGGAACTCCTCTACGCCGGGGGCCTGAGGGTCTCCGAACTGGTTGGCCTCTCCCTGGGACAGGCCTCCGTCGCCGACGCTTATTTAAGGGTCAGGGGCAAAGGCTCCAAGGATCGTCTGGTGCCCATCGGGGAGATGGCCGTTTATTGGCTCCGAGAATATCTCGCCAAGGAGAGGCCGCGCTTTTCCCGCGGCGGGGACGGCGGGGGCTATATTTTTCTCAACCGCCGGGGAGGAAAGCTCTCCCGCCAGTATATTTGGGCCTATTTAAAGAGACAGGCGGCGCTTTTGGGGCTGACCGGAGTCAGTCCCCATTCGCTCCGGCACTCCTTCGCGACCCATCTCGTGGAGGGGGGAGCCGATTTGCGCTCCGTCCAGGCCATGCTCGGCCACGCCAATATCGGGACCACGGAAATCTACCTCAAGGTGGGTTCCGCGCGGCTCCAAAAAGTTCACGCCCTGCGCCACCCGCGTTCCGGGAGTTAGACAGATGCCCTCGCGCAATTTTCCGCTTTCCGACGTCTTAATAACCTGCCACGTCAATCCCGATTTTGACGCCGTGGCCTCTTTGGTCGCCGCGGAAAAACTTTACCCAGGCGCGGCCATCGTCCTGCCCGGCGGCAAGCCCCGGCACTTAAACAACGAACTCGTCGAGAGATTGCTGGGCGGCCTGAACCTGGTCAAAGCCAAGGACATGGATTTTCGGACGGTGAGGACCCTCGTGGCGGTGGACACGCGCAGCCCGGAGCGCCTGGGCTTAGTCGCCCCGGTGCTGACGGCGTCCCCCAAGCTCGCCATCCATCTCTACGATCACCATCCCGACGCGGAAGGGGATCTGGCGGGGGAGGTTTCCCGCGTCGACATCGTCGGGGCCACGGTCACCATTTTAACGGAAATTTTGCGGGAGAAGGGGATAGCCTTAAGCCCGGACGAGGCCACCCTTTTGGCGCTGGGCCTGTACGAGGACACGGGCAATTTTACCTATTTTTCGACGACCCCCAGGGATCTCGCGGTCGCGCGCCATCTTTTGGAGAGCGGAGCCGATTTGAAGACGGTAGCGTCCGTTTCCTCCCGCGAAATGAGCGTCGAGCAGATCTCCCTCTTAAACGAGCTCATCGGGGCCGTCGAGTCCCGGGAGATTCGCGGCAAGGCCCTGGCCATCGCCATGGCCAGCCGGGAGAGGCACATCGACGACGTCGCGGTCCTGGCGCCCAAGATGCTCGAGGTTCTGGATTTGGATACCCTCTTTATCCTCGTCCAGATGGAAAACCTGGTCCAGATGGTGGCGCGCTCCAAAAAAGGCGGCTTCGACGTGGGGAAGATCGCCCAAGCCCTGGGCGGCGGCGGCCACCAGGGGGCCGCCGCCGCGGCCCTCAAGGGGCTTTCTTTGGACGAGTCCCGGCGCGCGCTGGAGGATGTCCTCCGGGATTACGTGGGCGCCCTTTTCGCGGCGGGAAACGTCATGGTCCACCCGCCTTTATGCGTCGCGGAAACCGAGCCCCTCTCCGAGGCTATGGACATGATGTCCCGCTATGGCCTCCACGTGCTTTTGGCCGAGGATCGGGAGGGGAAAGTTTCGGGAATAGTCACCGAAAGGAGCGTCACCAAGGCTATCTACCACGGCCTCACCTCCTATCCCGTCAAAGAGTTTATGCAGAGCGATTTCGTGACCGCGTCTTTGGACACGAGTTTTTACGATATTCAGAAGATCATCGTGGAACACCGCCAGAGGATCCTGCCCGTGGTGGACCAAGAGGGGAAAGCCCTGGGGGTCATAACCCGCACCGATCTCCTCCACGTCCTCGCCTCCGAGGCCGGAGGCGAGGAGGGCAAAACGTCCTCGAAAACCCCCTTCGACCGCAACCTCGCGGCGATGATGGAATCCAGGCTTTCCGCCCCGGCCTTCGCCCTGCTCCGGGAAATGGGCGAGATCGCCGCGAAGATGGGAGTCTCTTTATATCTCGTGGGCGGGACCGTGCGCGATCTGATTATGCTCAAGCCCATCCATGACCTTGATTTTACCGTGACCGGGGAGCTTTCGGGGTTTACCCGAGCCCTCGTCAAGGCCCGCCCGGGCGGTGAACTCCGGACGCACCCCCGCTTCAAGACCGCCACCCTGATTTTGCCGGAGGGCTATAAGCTTGATTTCTCAAGCGCCCGGGTCGAGTACTACGAGTACCCCGGGGCTCTTCCCGTGGTCCGGCGCGCCTCCATCCAACTCGACCTCCAAAGAAGGGACTTTACGGTCAATACCCTCGCGATTGGCCTCAACCCCGCCGAGTTCGGGAAACTTTTGGACTATTACAGGGGCTATCAGGACATCCGCGACGGCTTAATTAGGGTGCTCCACAGCTTAAGCTTCGTCGAGGACCCCACCCGCGCCTTTCGGGCCGTCCGCTTTGAAAACCGCCTGGGCTTTCGGATTAGCCGCATGACCGCGAACCTCATTTCCGGGGCGGTCGCGGGGGGCTTTCTAAAAAATCTCTCCGCCCGCCGGATCCTCGCGGAGATCAAGCTCACCTGCCAGGAAGACGAACCGGGGAGCGCCTTTGAGCGGCTCGGCGCGTTCGGGCTCTTAAAGAGCGTGGACCCCAATCTCAAGATCGGCAAAAAACACCTTGAACTCTTCCGCAAGGTGGACCGGGTTCGCGACTGGTATCGGCTCACTTTTTCCTCGCGCTTTTCCCCGCTGTGGCTCGTCTATTTTTTGGCGCTGACCTTTGAGTTGGATCAGGAGTCCCTGTACCGGCTCTCAGACAATATGGAAGAATCCCGGAAAATGGTCCGGGCCCTGATTTCCGAGCGTCCCTTTCTGGAGAGGGTCATCGCCGCGAACAAAAAAAACGAGAGCGACGCCCCCATCCTCCCCAGCGAGGCCGACGAGGTTTTCGGGAACGTCTCCTGGCCGGGCGTTCTCTACATAATGGCCCGGGTCGGCACGGGCCCCATGGCGAGGGCAGGGGCTTCCTTTCTCACCACCTACCGCCGGGTTAAAAGCGAGCTGGACGGAGACGATCTTATCTCCATGGGCTTCGCGCCGGGACCGGCCCTGCGCGAGGCCTTGGAGTCCTTAAGAAAAGCCCGCCTCGACGGGGTGATCCGCGGCGTCGAAGCGGAACGGGAGTACGTCAAAAAGCTTCTTTCGGGTGGCTCCCTGGAGGGATAAAAGAGCCCTGATTCTCGCGACGGCCGCCCCCACGCGCCCGCGACGCTTACGCGCGCGGCTTATTTCCGAGGCGATATTAAAAAAAGCCCGGCCCAAAGCTTGGCGCGAACGGCAAGCGCTCGCCGTTTTGAAAAAAACGGCGCCCGCCCGTTCCCTCGCGGCCAGGCGGCGGGTGGCTTCACCGGAGCGTAAAAAAAACTTAGCTACTTTAAGGAATCAGTCTTATACCCGACTTCCCAGGCGCCAATGGCCCTCTTCGACTCGTTAATGGCGATTCCTAAAAGGATCGGGTTGTCGTAGGGTTCGGCGTAGCCTTTTTCCCTAATCTGTTTTAACGCGCTTTTGGCCACCGTCTCGTCGTTGTCGCCGCGGGTCATTTTAAGCTCGATGACCCAAACTTTTCCCGCGTGGATCGCCACCAAGTCGGACTGGCCCTTGCTTGTGTGTTTTTCCGCGCGCGCGTTTACGCCAGCCCCAACAAGAAAGGATAAAAGATTAGAGTGGTACAGCCATTCGC
>JAISCZ010000159.1 GCA_031265205.1 Deltaproteobacteria bacterium | reverse complement strand
CCGGAAGCTCGAAGGGCGGGGCAAAAAGTTCGCGCTCATAGACAGGTTCAATCTTTCGAGCGAGACCCGTTCGGCCCGCGGGGCCGCGCGACCGGCCTTAGGTCTCGCCGATCGCGTTTGCGCCCGCGAGAGCCGCGGACATACGCGGGACCGGGACTTGAACGCCGCGCTGAACATACGCGCCGAGGGCCCGCGCGCGCTCGGCTTGGTCATCGACAAGAACCGCGCGCGGGGTTAGCCCGGACGCTAAACTGGCGGGCCCGAGAAGCCTTGAACGGGAAGCCCCTGGGCTTTAGCCCGGGGTATGCCACAGTTAATAAATGAAGTGAAAAATAGAGGGCGGCGCCTTCGGCCAGCGGCCCCTGAAAAAGGCGTTGGCGGCCTAGGAAGCGGGTTTCCGGGGAACGTCCGCGTAAATTTATCGCCTTGGGGGAAAATTTTTTTTAGGGCGCCCGAAGGCCCCAAAAGGAGCTTAAACGCGCGCGACGCGAGAGCGTAAGCGCGCGGGGAGCGAGAGCTTCGCTTCGAGGGAAGCGCGAAAAAAGCGGTGGGAAAAGGCGCGTTTGAGGGGGCGGGAGCGGGACGCGCCGGCGCGGGGAATTCGCGCGGGAAAAACGGCGCCTTTTCCAGGATTGGCCGCTATCCGGCGCCGCGCCACTAGCGAGGGGAACCGCCCTGAGCTTGGGCCGCGTCCCCGCGGGAGGAAAAGGCGCCCTTAAAAGGATTTAAGGTCGCGCGGGGCTCAAGCTTTTCCCGAGGGAAGCGCGGAGGAAAAAGCGGCGCGGCGCTGGAAGGATTAAAGGCTTTCGGACAATATCTTTCGCGCTTCGCTTAAGGCGTATTTAATCAATAAATTAGCGCGTTTAGCTTTTACATTGGGCCCTTTGTCGCCGATAATATAGATGAGAAGGAAACCTCAAAGGACTTTCCCCGGACAAAAAGCCAAACGTCTTAACGCGTAATTTAAGGCGAAGAAGACTCGCGGGTGACTCTATGCTCAGTTATCAGATACCTATCGGCGTTTTAAACATTAACGGCCAAAATCTTTACGGCGCCAGCCGCGCCAGTAAATTACAGGGCAAAATGGATAGGAGCGCGCTGAAGATTGAAAACGGCGACATCGGCGCCGTCACTTCCTCCAAAGAGGTTGAAGAGAAAAAGATCGGCAATTTGGAGAAAAATTTCGCGACGTCCCTTCTCCAACAAATGACCGACGCCAACAATAAGCTGGACGAGAAAAGGAAGCGCTCCGAGGAGGAAAAAGAAGCGCTCGCGAGCGAGATCGTGGGCGTCGTCGCGGAGGTCAAAGAGAAATTCGGGTCCAAAGAGGCCACGCGCCTCATGGCCACCGTTTTAAGCGCCGTGGAGAGCGATTTTACCGAAGAACGGTTGGTCGCGGCGCTCTCGACCTTTTTCCTCGGCGTCAAAGACTCGGCTATGGCTACCCTCCAGCGCCATGAAGCCTCGGAGGAAAGCCTCAAGGAGGCCGATCGGGTTTTGGGCGAACTCGAGGAAATGATCGCCTTCATGAATTACGGCGCGACCGACGACGGCGAGGGCCGGAAGACGAACCTGAGCGACGCCATAAACGGGTATTTTGGCCGGGGCGAGAAGCCGGAGGAAGAGCGCCGGATCTTTCGGAGCGATTTTCAGTTTGTCTCGGACGCGGAATTGGCCGCGGCGGAAGAGGCCCAAAAGGCGGCCCAGGCCAAGTTGGATTTCATTATCACCAAGGCCGAGTTGGGCGAGGAGGCCGTGGCGGCCACCGCCGCGTATCTCGCGGGAACTTTGGCGAGCGCCGAGGCCGCGTGGATTATCAGCGAACTTGAGGACGACGCCGACGTCTTCGCGGCGATCGGGAAGATCCGCGAGCGTCTGTCGGTCGAAGAAGGGCGGGAGGGCGAGACGGCGGCGGGGGAGGCCGCGGGCGCGGGGCGAGAGGTTACGGAAGGCGACGCGCGGAAGGCTCTTTTTGACGATTTTTTAAATACTTATCTCGCGAGCCAAGTCAACAAACTCATCGAGGAGAAAGAGGGAGTCCGGGAGCGCTTCCTGTCAGTCGCGAGCGCGAGCTTGGGAACCGCCGTCTCCAGCGTGACCGGGCTTTCCCTCTCCGGCTGGCCGGGCCTCGCGGGGAGTTTTACGGCGGTTTCCGTTTCCATTGGCTTTGAGCGCGAGATATCCCTTACCATCGGGGCGGACTCCAAGATTGAGGCCAGCGTTTCCCAGTCCATTAAGATCGGCGCTTCCGTCGCGACGGGCGCGTTTGGCGGAGGTTCCCTGGTCGCGTCCGGCTTCTATTGGGAATCGTCGCGGACGGAGGAGAAAAACTACGTCGAGGGGCGCGTGACCGCGACCAATTCCAGAGCGACGACGGTAGGGTCGTTTTCCCTCCTCACGACGGTTATCTAAAAGGCGCGCGCGCCAAAAGAGCGATTGTTAAAGCCGCCGGAGCGGGCGCGCCCTCTTATCATTATAAGAGAGGCGCCGCTATGTCGGACTCCCGTCAGCGCGGGCGGAGACGGGCGTTCGCGTCGGTTCCGCGGGGGTATCGCCAGCGTTGGAGAAGGGGCGCTCTTTCTTTCTTTTTGGCGCGTCTCGGGAGCGGCCTCGCGGTAGCGGCCTTAAGGGAAGGGGCTCGGCGCGCTCTCCGGGGGGCGCGGAGTTTGGGCCCTATATCTTTTTATTGAGGCGCGCGTTGTCGAGCCGCCGGAGCGGGCGCGCCCTCTTATCATTATAAGAGAGGCGCCGCTATGTCGGACTCCCGCCAGCGCGGGCGGAGACGGTCGTTCGCGTCGGTTCCGCGGGGGTATCGCCAGCCCGGGAGTAGCGGCGCTCTTTTTCTCTTTTGGCGCGTATCGGGAGCGGCCTTTGGGAAGCGCCTTGGCGCGCTCTCCGGGGGCCGCGGAGTTTTGGCCTTATTCTCTTTATTGAGGAGTTCGTTATCGAGCCGCCGGAATGGGCGCGCCCTCTTATCGTTATTAAGAGAGACGCCGCTATGTCGGGCTCCCGTCAGCGCGGGCGGAGACGGTCCTTCGCGCCGGCTTTTGGGGGGGGGCGGCGCGGGAGAAGCGGCGCTCTTTCTCTCTTTTTGGCGCGTCTCGGGAGCGGCCTTGAGAGAGCGGCCTTGAGGGAGCGGCCTTAAGGGAAGAGGCTCGGCGCGCTCTCCGGGGGCGCGGAGTCTTGGGCCTATTTCTCTTTATTGAGGCGCGCGTTATCAAGCCGCCGGAGCGGGCGCGTCCTCTTATCATTATAAGAGAGGCGCCGCTATGTCGGACTCAAGTCAGCGCGCGTCCAAGCGGATCCATGGCTGACGGGAAGGCTCGCGCGCTTATGGTTGGCGCGAGCGGAAGAGCGTGGGGGAAAGGGAAGCGCGGCGGGCGGCGCGTCCTTTCGGGGGGCGAGGGCGATAAGGCGCGTTGGCGAAAGGGCGCGCGGGGAGTATACTTTGGGGGACTTAGGGGCCGCTTGGGGCCCCTATCGCTATTACGCTCGCGCGCGAAAGCTCCCCTTCTATGGACATAATACTTTACCACCCCGAGATTCCACCCAACGCCGGCAATGTCGCCAGGCTTTGCGCGGGATTTTCTCTCCCGCTGCATCTGATATCGCCGTTGGGTTTTTCCCTCTCCGACCGATATTTAAAAAGGGCTGGCTTGGATTACTGGCCATACGTCAACGTTCGCGCGTGGCCGGATTGGGAAACTTTTAGGGAAAGCCGCGGAGTGGGAAGGCTCATCGGAACGTCGGCGCGGAGCGGCGCGTCTTTCGCGGAATACGAGCCCCGGGCGAACGATGGGCTCGTCTTTGGCCCCGAGTCCACGGGCCTGTCCCCGGAATTTTTGGCCACTTTGTCGGAAACGTATAGCGTGCCGTTGCGCGCGGAAGTTCGGAGCCTTAACCTGGCCACGACCGTGGGCTTTTTTTTGGGATACGTCTTTTCCCGTCTGGGTCCGCTCTAAGCTAGCCGGCGGGGCGCTCGCGCCGTTCCCCGCCGTGGAACCGCGCGGGGGACGCCTTGGCGCGCGATGGACGCGATCCTCTCGCCGCTTACGGAAACGGCTGGGGACGGAAGGCTTTGGAGCGCGCGACCGCGCGGGCGCGGGGCCTTGGGTGGAAGAATTATCGCGAAAGGAGCGTTGACGCGTCCGACGGGTCGGCTTTACGGGTAAGGCGATACGCTCGCGAACGGCGCCCGGGAGGGCTATCCGGCGCGCCGCGTCCAAGGCGCGCGCCACGCGCTGGCGTTTCTTGGCGCCGAAGGGCTTCGCTTGGAGGCGATGGCGAGGGGCCCACGCGTTTCTTCGCGAGAAGGGGAGCGCTCGCGAATTTCGCGGCGGGTCGCGCGAAAAAAGGCCACAATCGGCGCGATTTTCGCGCGCCGTCGCCGTCACGCGGGTCGCGCGCGGTAAACCCTCGCGACGCGGGCCGCGCCGCTCTTAAGACCTACGGACGAGCGCGCTCCTCGGGGAAGAGGGGGAGATCTTGGGGAGCGGGAATGGCTTCCGCGCCACAAGTCCTCCACGCCAAAGCGTTCCCTCGCGAAAAGGACTCTCCTTTAAGCCGTGGGGGGCCTCAAGGGGAATGGGGGCGATAGGGCGCGCGCGCCTCCGACGCGTCGGAGGCGTAACGGTTGAGGGGAACGCGCCCGAGGCGTCTGACGGAGGTCAATTTTCGCGCGCGAGGGAGAGCCTTGAGGGCGGCTTTCGCGCGCGTAGGGCGCGCGAAAGCCGCCTCTCTCGCCTCTGGAAAGGCGATAGGGAAGGATAAGGGAAACGGATCGCGTGGCGTTTCACGGCGCTCTTTTATGGCGAAAAAACAAAAATATTTGACGAATGACAAATAAGGACGCCTTCCCGAAAGGCGTCGCGGGCTCGGTGGGGAAAAGAAGAGCGCCGGCGAGGTAAGGGGCGCTTATTCTTTGGGCGTGGGCGCTCCCGCGGAAAGGCTGAAGGCGGCGAAAAGAAAGAAAACGCGCGCCGTCGCTTTGAGAAGGACGCGCGCGAGAGGGCGGGGCGAGCGTCGCCATCAGTCCCGTTCGCCAAGGACGCGCGCCGTGGTCGGGCGCGAGAGGAGTTGGGCGGATAGGGACGGATATGGGGCGCGCGAGGGGGAGGCGAAGCGCGCGGAGGCCATCCGCTTTAAAGGGCGTCGCCGCGCTAATCCAAGGGGGGCGCGCGTCTTTCTCCGATTGGAGGACAAAAGCGTGGGCGGGAAGGACGGGAGAGTTTGTATTTCGTGGCGCCTGGGAAGCGAGAGACGAAGCGCGCGGGATTTTTCGCCTGAAGGCTTTCCGACCGCTTCCCAAGCGATCCGCCAACAAGCGGGCGACGATCGGCTAACGGGCGGCCAACGATCCGCCAACGGGCGGCCAACGAGCGCCTAACGTTCGGCCGACGATCGTCCTATCCTTGGGCTGGCCGTGGGCTTCAAGACAAGAGAGACGAAGGGCGCGGGAAGGAGGAGTCAAGCTTTCGTAGGCGGAAGAGAGAGGAGAGGTTTCTCCCGCGCGGGCCCGCGAGCCCAAGCCTCGCTGGAGAAAGGCGGCTCTCCCTTAAAAAGCGCGAGGGGCTCGCTCGCTCGCTCGCTCGCGAGGGAAGGATTGGGGGAGCCGAATTCTCGGAAGAGGGGTCAATTCTTGTCGCGGGGCAAAAAGCGAAGGCTTTTGGCCTTTCGCGCTTTCGCGCGGGGCGGGGGAAAATTTTAGCGAGCTTGCCTAAGGGGGAGAGTTTTCGCTTTCCTCGCTGACGGCGCGCGCGGCGCGAGGGGAGGCGTTATTCTAATTAGAAGGAAGAGGGGAAAGGGAGCGAGGGCGAGCGACAAGAAGGCGGCGCCGATTCCCAAAAGTCGCCCCGTCGCGAGGCGGCGTCGGAAAATCAAGGGAAGTTCGGGCGAAACGCTGATTTTTTAAGGCTTTCCGGGGATTTTCGCGTCAGAGGCTTCTCTCTCTGGCGCGCGGCGCCTCTCGCGCGAGAGGCGCCGCGTGGGGGATGGCGCTCGCGTGGAGAGCGGGAAAAAAGGGCGAGAGAAAAAAAAAGCGCGCGCGTCGAATTTTTCCCGGAGCGGAAAAAGATCCCCATGGGAGCCGCGCGCGGAGCTTTCGCGAAATCCCCGCGGGAACCCGTTTAGCGCGTAAATATAAGGACTTTTGGAACGAGAGGGGTCGCCCGCCGGAGCTTTTTGAGCTTGGGAAAAAGCGCGCGAGACGGAATATTTCCGCGCGAAGATCGTCGGATAAGAAAAAAAAGGCTTGCAAGAAGATTATTGAGTGTGTTTTAATTATTTTCGTTAGCCGGGCGAAAGCCTCTTGGGGCTCAGTTTGGTAACAGGCGCGCTCCCGCCGCTCGCGCGACGATAAGGCGTCCGCCCCGCGGCGGAACCTTGGCGGGGTTTTTTCTGGCTGACGCTTTTGAGGGCATTTCCATAAAATGGCGTTCGCGGCTCTTTAAGGCCACGCGCGTAAAACTTAAGAGCCCTCAAAACTCTTCCCTCTCGGCGCTAAGGCCGATTGGGCTTAAAGCTCCGGGCAATTTGGCGAAAATCCTTTCAGGAAGGTTGCCGTTAAGAATTATCTTTCCGGAAAAAATAAGCGGGAGGGGAGACGGAACGTCGCGCGCTGGCTTTTTTTCCGCTTTTATCCCTTTTCGCGTTATTTCTTTGCCTATTAAACGTCAGTGGAAGACCAACGCCACCCCAAGCCCGGCGCGGATATAATTTTTCCCCGGCGATAAAGACCGTTTATCCCGGGACCGCCTTCTTTTTTGGAGGGAAGGCTTAAACACGGAACCCATTGGAGGGCCGCCGAGGGCTCAGATGGTTAGCTTGTGAAAGGAATGCCATGTTTCAGGACGAATTAAGCTCGAAATCTTCCGGAATCGGTTCCGTCTATGAAGACGAATTGATCCTGGGCGAAAGTTCGGACGGCTTCATCGACGGCGACGAGGACGAGGAGGACGACGAGGACGAGGGTGGGTACGTGTACGTTTCCTCCCAGAGCTTCGCCGACGACGACGAGGACGACGACGACGACATCTACGAAGAGGAGAGCGAGGACGATGACGACATCGACGACCTCGACGATGACGACATCGACGACATAATGGCGATCTACGAAGGCGGCGACAAGTCCCGCTCAAGTTCGCGGCGGAAGGCCAAACCCAAGGCCAAACCCGCCAAGAAAACGCCGAGCAAGAGAGGCAAAGCCTCCGGGGCTAAAAAACCCGCCGCTCGCAAGGCCGCCTCCTCCCGCAAACCCGCCGCCCGCAAAGCGGCCGCGACGCGCAAACCCGCCGCCCGCAAAGCGGCCGCGACGCGCAAACCCGCCGCCCGCAAGGCGGCTACGACGCGCAAACCCGCCGCCCGCAATGCGGCTACGCCGCGCAACCCCGCCGCCCGCAAGGCGCCGACCCCGCGCAAACCCGCGGCCCGCAAAGCGGCCCC
>JAISCZ010000126.1 GCA_031265205.1 Deltaproteobacteria bacterium | reverse complement strand
CCATCTAGTTGCCTCCATGGCTGCCACGATTGCTTCTGACTGTCGCAATCATGAGTCGTCAGGCGAGGGTCTCGCACCCTCGCGGGAAATATGGCACCTTTTCACGGCGCACACTTAACGATCATATAATAAGCCAGATTGACGAGTTAACCGCCTTATTCGCGGAATATGAATCAGAATTGGCAAATTTTCGCGAACAAAAATTTGTGGGCGGTATTGACGAATTTGAGCGAATACGCGCCGAGTCTAAAAATAAAGTCAAAAAGACGCCGCGAGAAGGCAAAATCTATATTTTAGAATATATCGCGCGTAATAAAACATAAAAAACAGATAAAAACGCGAGCGGATCGACGCCAAAAATCACTTAAATAATAAGCGTAATTACGATCCATATATTTAAAAGATATATTACTTATTTTCCAGGCGATATCTCAAGATTTAATATTCACGAATATTAAGGCGAATAAACGGAACCGCCATTCAATGACAATACAAAATTTGTTGAACAAATTGGATATTTAATTTAAAAATACAGTTCCATCATCGCGAATCCGAGCGTCACGATGAGCGCCATCTATTAATTCAAAATATTAATAGCCTTGCCGTGAACAAATAATTAACGGAAACTGTTACCGTTTAAAACGAAAGCGTCGGGAAATTGAAAAAATTTATTTAGGGCGCCTTTCAACTTACGGAGCCGTAATGACTATGGGAAACATTTTCGCGGCGGCGCCTTAGCGCCCCCGCTTTCCCCCATTGAGCGCGATCGCCTCCGGGGCTAAGGCGAAGACAGAAATATTGGAGTAATCCGTAAACGTTTAAAATATAATGAAAAAATTACGGACAAACGCTCAATCGCGCCGCCGCAAGTCCGTAAACTGGTTTAATTTATAGAAAAATTTTAGATAACCCCGCGCGTCAATCCCATCGCCAGAGCTAAAGCTAGCGAATATATAGAAAAAATACGCCGCCCTTCCTTTCCGCCGTCGCCCTCAAATCGCTAAGGCCCTAAAATTTATAGAAAAATTAAACGACCATCGCTATTTTGGCCCGACTAAAACGGCAAGAGCCTTAAATCGCCTTGAAAATTATAAGCCGAGGAAATACCCGGCGCGCCCCGCGCGGGGACGCTCCCCGCCCAAGACTGGGCGATATCGACGGGAATCCATAAACCCCAAACTCTCCAATTCCGAGGGCTTTCCGCGGGGCGCGGGGTTAAAGCCCCGCGCCCCGCGCGCCTCGTTCTCCAGTTTCCCCGCCCCAACGCTTCAGTTGCCCAACATCTCCGTGATGAGGCCCAAGGCCTTTTGGGCCGGGGTCAGGGCCGTCGGAAAGAGTCCGGGCTGCGCGTCCGGGGGAGCGGCGGCGCCCGCGAGGCCTAACCAGCCCACGGCGACTTTGGCTATTTCCGCCATCAGGGGCGCGTTGTCCTCCAAGGTCACCAGGACGTAGACCCCGGTCCTAAGGCCCAAGAGAGCGCAGGCGTCGGCGTTAAGATCCGCCCAACTCGGAAAACTTATTACTTTAAAGCTGCCCACGTTCTGGATGGATTCCGCCTCCACGTCGCGGGGCTTAATGGTCACGAGAGTCACTTTTAAGCCCACCCGACCGCCCAAGGCCGCGCTCTCCAAGGCCAGCTCGTCGTCGCCGAAGACAAAAAGCCGTCCGAGGCCCGCGTTCAGGGGCGTTAAGGTCCAGTTGGCGGAGTCCGCGGGGAGCCTGGGGGTAGTCCAGGGACCCTGGGCGGCCAGGACATGCCTTGTTACCTTGAGGCTCTTACCGTTGGGCTCGGCTAGGGTGAGAAGCCAGGAAGCCCAGGCGTCCTCTTGGCCTTCCAGGGCCTCTTTCCAAAAATTGAGGCTGACCTCCCCCGCCTGCCTTTCCAACAGAAAGCGCCGCTTGTCGCCGGCCACCGCCACCAAGGGTTTTCCGGGGAGCATCTCCCCGATGACTTTTTGGGCGCCCCGAAAGAGGCTCGAGCCCTGAAAGTCCCCGGCCAAAACCTTGCCGGAGCTGTCCAAAACGGCCGCGCGGGCGTCGCGGCCGCTTAAGGATTGGGCGAGAACCGGCTCGGCGCCTTCGGAGAGCTCGCTCACCAAAAATGGAAGCCAAGACTTCATAAAAAAATAGAAACTCCCCCAAAAATGAAAAGAAAACCCCAAAAACTAAAAACTACGCGGTCACGCCGTCCGTCCGCCAGTGAAGGCTCTCTTTGATGAAGACCCCGATATCCCCGTCCAAGACCGCGTCCACGTTCCCACTGGCAAAGGAGGTGCGGTGATCCTTCACCATACGGTAGGGCTGGAGGACGTAGGAGCGGATCTGGCTACCCCAGGCGATATCCTTTTTGTTGTCGTGCGCTATCTTGATCTCCTTGGCCTTTTTCTCCTCCTCCAGCTGGTAGAGCCTGGCCTTTAAAACCTTCATGGCCGTGTCCTTGTTGCGGTGCTGGCTCTTTTCGTCCTGGCACTGGACCACGATCCCCGTGGGGAGGTGGGTAAGCCGCACGGCCGAGCTGGTTTTGTTGACGTGCTGGCCCCCGGAACCGCTGGCCCGGTAGGTGTCCACGCGCAGATCCTTGTCGTTGATTTCGATGACGATGTCCTCGTTCAGTTCCGGGGTCACGAAGACCGAGGCGAAGGAAGTGTGCCTGCGGGAGTTGGAGTCAAAGGGGGAAATGCGCACCAAGCGGTGGATCCCCGCCTCCGTCCTCAAAAGCCCGTAAGCGTAGGGCCCCGCGATGGTGAGGGTCACGCTCTTCAAGCCGGCCTCTTCCCCTTCCTGCCTATCCACCAGCCGCGTCTTGAAGTTGTTGCGCTCGGCGTAGCGCAGATACATACGGAGGAGCATCTGCGTCCAATCCTGAGCCTCGGTTCCCCCGGCCCCCGCGTGGATGTCCATGATCGCGTCGTTAAAATCCATGGGGCCCGCGAGGGTGCGGCGGATTTCGTAGGAATCCAAGTCCGCGCCCAGGGTCTGGAGCCGGGCCTCGATATCCTTCAGCTGGCCTTCGTCGGACTCGGCGAGGGCCATGTCCAAAAGCAAGGTCAGCTCCTCGGCTTGGTCCTCCAAGGCGGAAAGGGTCCGCAGTTTTTCCTCGATCCGGGTCCTTTCCTGACCCACCTTCTGGGCCTGTTGAGGCTCGTCCCAAAAGCCCTTCTCGCCCATGATCCGGTTAAGCTCCAGAAGCCGGCCGTTTAGCGAGTCCAGGTCAAAGATACCCCCGGAGGGCGGAGAGGCGGTCGTTTAAATCTTTGGCCCGTGGTTTACAGTCGATTAGCATGAAATACCTTTTTGAAACTTAAGCTCGATGAGCGCCCCGCGCCTTTTTTAGCCGAAAGGCTCTCTGACGCGCGGCGAGGGGCGCGGCCCTCTTTCTTTCTTGTCGGAAAGAGGGGGTTAAACGTTAAGGGCTTTATCCCTCGGGAAAAGCCGGAAGACGGAAGCGCGAAAGCGCGCCTTTCTATTTTTGCCAGGCCCGGGTCGCGGCGTCAAAGCGGGCCTTGTGGCTATCGCTCGGCTCGCCCTCGGGGAGCGGGGCCTTTTCCGGAGGGTTGGGGGGCGCGTCGTAGACCAGGGGCGCGGAGCCGGCGAAGGGCGCTCCCCCATTCGCCCCGGCGCCCGCGCTGGGGGCCGCGCCGGCGTCCCCGTTAAAATAGTCGCGCCCGGCCTGGACCGAGGCGTAAGTGATGGGAGTCTTGACCCATTCGCCTTCCCCGGGAATTCCGGAGTCGAACATCACGTAAAAGGCGCCGTCGCTGATGGCCACGGAGACGACGCTGTCGTCGACGGCTCCCCCGATGAGGCTCAAAGCCTCCCGGCTCACCTCGGTCTCCGAGACGTTGAGCCACCCCTGAAAGCGCGCGGTCAGCCTTTGGTCCACGCCGAGAAAAAGGGTTTCCAAAGAAGCCTCGGCGTAACTCGCGCCAGGGCTCTCCCGCCAACGCTCGAACTCCCAAAAGAGGCCGTCGGTAAAACGCCCGCGGATCTCCGGCCATTTGACCGGATCGTCGCGGTGATAGTATTGGGTCCCCGCTGGGGCGCCTTGGCCCGTCTCAAAATTTCTCTCCCGCGCGTTCTGGTCCCGCCAGCGGTGATACTCGTAAAGCTCGTAACCCTGGGCGTAGGGGTATCCCCCGCGCCGCCTGTCCGGGCCCCAACCGCCGCGGCCACGCTCGCCGCGCCCTCCTCCCTCGCCGCGCCGCCCCCAAGATTGGCTGGGGGGAGTCCCCAACTGAATGGAAAGTCCTCCGTGAACGCCGCCGCGACTGTCAAAGCCTATCCCCGCTTCGCCGCGGGCGCCCGGGCGAGGGCCCCGGTCCCCGTCGTGGCGGGGCCCCGCCGCCGGGGGCGGGCCCTGGGGGCGGTCGCGGTCGCGGTCATCCGCCCCCAGGGTGAGGGGAAAGAGCCAGAAGGCAAGGAAAGCCCAAAGCGACGCGCGGAAATACAGAGGCATAACGACTCCCCCCCGGGGAAACAGAAATTTTCCCCTAAGCTACCTAATTTCTTATCTTAGCAAGAATGAAGCCTTATTTAAAAGCTCCGTTAAGCCAATTATCCCACCCTTCTCCCCGACGCCCCCCGGCTACTTTCTTCCCTCTCCCCGCGCCTTTTCACCCAAGCGAGCCCGCCTCCGCGCTTCCCGCTCCCTCGCGCGAGGGCGCGGGAAGCTCAAGCCCCGCCTTAAGGCCCCTTCCGCCCACGCTCCCCCTCCGGGCCACGCCCCAAGTCCCGGGACTTACGCGCGGCTCAATAGCCCCCTCGCCTCCCACCCTTGGCTCCCGCGCGCCAACCGCGCGCCAGTCCCCCGACGCCCCGGCGAAAGACGGGGGCGACGCGAACGACGCGAAGGACGCGAGCGACCCAAGCCAGGCGCGCGCGAGCTATTCCCCAAGGGGGCGCCTCATTGGGGGCGCGGAGCGAGCGTTTAACCCAACGCGAACGCTCTCCTTGAGCGTCTCGCCCGCGCTCAAGATTTGACTTTTTACCCTTAAGATAACGTTTCCATACGGAGCGTTAATTAGGCTGGGAATACGCGCCGCGCGCGCCCTTTCCTCGCGCGCCAGCGCTGTTTTGAATAATATTCGCGAAGATTGGCTTTTGACGGAGGATGAGAAAATTTTTGAATCTCCGCGTCTTCGGCATTTTTAGTCTCCCATAAATTATATTTGAGGGAAAAGCGCCGTTTTTCCTTAATATCTAGCCCCAGCCAAGCCTCAGGGGAAATCTCTGTGGTAATGTTTCGTCAGAGGCGTCGCCTAAAAACCACTAGGGCGATTTTCCCTCGTCTAGAATAGTATCTTTTACCCCCATTAGCGGTCTTAAAGAAGCAAATTTATACATTATTAAACGATTTTAGCCTTGGCCTATTAATTGCTTCATTAGGCCGTCGGCTTCAGGGAGATCTCCCAAAGGCCAGAAGATTCGAGGTAAGGAAATGTTCCGTTTTCAAAAAACAGTTTGCCAGCCGTTAAAACTCAGCGGGGTCGGCCTCCACACCGGCAAAACTATTGACGTGGCGATTTACCCTCTTCCCGTCAATTCCGGCGTTTGGTTTCAGCGGACCGATACCCCTGGGGCGCCGGCCCTCTTGGCGACGAGCGAAAACGTGACGGACACCAGCCTGGCCACCACCATCGGCCACGGCGACGCGGCCATCAGCACCCTTGAGCATTTTCTGGCGACCGTGGGAGGCCTTGGGATCTCCAACCTCAAAGTCGAGGTGAACGGACCCGAGCTCCCCATCCTGGACGGCAGCGCCGCGCCTTGGGCGAGTTTGCTGCGCAAAGCGGGAGTAAAAACCCTCAATTCCCCCCGGGCCTTCTACAGCCTCAAAAAAGCCTTTACCCTGACCGAAGGGGACAAGATCCTCAAGGTCGAGCCCAGCGACCGCTTTTCCGTGGAAGCCACCATTGAGTTTCCCGGCTTCGTCAAACCCCAGAGACTCTTCTTTAAGTTCTCCGAAGCGGGCTTCGTCTCCGAGATCTGCCCCTCCCGGACTTTCTGTCTCCTCAAAGACGTGGAACTCATGAAGAGCCATAACCGGGCTTTGGGCGGCGGGCTGGATAACGCGGTCGTCATCGACAACGACGGACAGATCCTCAATCCCGACGGCTTAAGGTTCCCCGACGAGCTGGTGCGGCATAAGATTCTTGATTTTATCGGGGATCTGACCCTCGCCCAATACCCCATCCTTGGCCATTTTACCACCCACAAGACCGGGCACACCCTCAACCAGAAGTTCTTGCGCGCCCTTTTAAGCGCCCCGGCCCTTTTGGAAAAACACGAGCCCACGCCCCAGAGCGAGCCCCAAAGCTTCGACTTGCCTCTCCCGAGCGTGGCCGCCGTGGCGTTGGCTTCTTAATTTCCGTTTCCTTAGCGACTCTTCAACTTTCGCCAAAGGCGGGAAAGACCTCAAAGGCCTTTCCCGCCTTTGTCGTTTAAAGGGCCTTGGGCGGCTTTTTTAGCGCGGCGCGAGCCGTAACCCAAAAGCGCGATTCCATTTCGCCCGTTTAGACCCGCTCCCCTGGCTTCCAAAGCCTGTCCAGAGCCTATCCTGCCTATCCAAAGGCCATTTCAGCCTATCCAAGGGCCATTTCAGCCTATCCAGGGCCATTTCAGCCTATCCAGGGCCATTCAGCCTATCCAGGGCCTATTCAGAGCCTCTCCAGCGCGTCCTCAAGGGCGTCCCAAGAACCTCTCGAGCGCTTCTCAAGGGCCTCTCTTGGCCTTTCCAGGCTTTCCGGCCTCTTTCGCGACATCCTCCCCCGTCTCAAGGCGCGAGAGGACGCGATTAGCCCCTCTTGGCCCCGCGCGTCGCCCTTGGGGAGGGATGGGGCCGAAGCGCGGACTAAACCCTTCGCGGACCCCTCGCGGACCGCGCGCGGATCCGCGCGCGAGTTCCGGGAGGGCTTGTTGGGAGACGCTAGCTGAGGCCAGCGAAAGAAAAAACGGAAAAGCGCGTGACGGCTCGCGCCGTCGCCCTTGGGGCCGCGCGCTCCCGAGAGCCACGGGGGAGAGCCTCGGGAAGGCCTGGGGAACCGGGGGCCGCTTCTCGGGGAGCCTTGGGAAGACATGGAGAGCCCAGGGGAGACGCGGGAAGACATGGGGAGAAATAGGCGCTCTGGAGCCTCGGAGCCTTGGGCGAACCTTGACTTAAAGAGCGCGAACAATCATAATTGAAAATTATCTTGGTTATCTAATAATTAAGTCGTCAAGGGGGCGCCTGGGCCTTTTTTACGAAAATGAAAAATTAAGGGTATTTAATCCTTTCTTTTTTCCCAAAGAGGCGATACCTCCATTTTTCCCTTCCAGCCTCGGAAAGGCCTTTTCGCGAAGAGGGAAAATATAAAACCCTTTTCCCTCGCCGCCTTTTCCCGAGGCTATGTTTTTGCCTTAACCATAACTCCTCCCTTCGCGCGAAATACCGCCCCGGCAAAGCCAAGGAGACCCTTGGCGCGCGGCGAATCCACAGGGTTTTTTGGATTTTTTTATGAAAGACGTCCCTAAGCAGAGAACTATCAGTTTGATTTCCCACGGCGGGGCCGGCAAGACCAGTTTGGCCGAGGCCTTTCTCTATCTCGCCAAGGTCACGACCAGGCTCGGCTCCGTGGCCGACGGCTCCAGCTGTCTGGACTTCGAGCCGGAAGAGGTGAAGCGGAAAAGCTCGCTTTCCACTTCTTTCCACTCTCTTCCCTGGAAGGGACACAATATCACCTTCGCCGACACTCCCGGCGGGGAAAATTTCTTAAACGACACCCGGACGGTGATGGAAGGCACGGACGCGGCCGTGGTCCTCGTGGACGCCGTGGACTTGGTAAAAGTCTCCACGGAAAAAGGCTGGTCCTTCGCCGACGGTTTCAAGCTCCCACGCCTGGTCGTCATCAATAAAATGGACAAGGAAAGGGCCGACTTCCTCAAAGCCGTGGAAAGCGTCGTCGAAAACTTCGCCGCCCCCAAGCCCATCCCCGTGGCCATCCCCATCGGCGCGGAAGACTCCTTCGCGGGCCTCGTTGACCTCCTGAGCCAAAAAGCCTATTTCTACGACGACAAAGGCAAGGCCACCGAAGGGGCAATCCCCGGGGACCTCGAGGGCGCCGTCGCCGAGTGGCGGGAAAAACTCGTGGAGGCCATCAGCGAGACCGACGACGTTCTCATCGAAAAGTTCCTGGAAGGCCAGGAAATCGGGCCCGAGGAACTGGACAACGCCTTAAAAAAGGCCGTTCTGGAGGCCAGAATCGCCCCTATCATGCCCGCCGGGGCCTTAAAGCTCACGGGGCTCTCCTTCCTATTGGACTCCATCGTCAAATTCCTGCCCTCCCCCGTCGCGCGCGGCTCCATTATGGGGAACGCCCCCCAGGACCCCGCGACTCCCGCGGAGCGCGCTCCCGAGCCCCAGGCCCCCTTCGCGGGCCTGGTCATCAAAACCATGGTGGACCCCTTCGCGGGGCAGCTCACCATTTTCCGGGTTTTTTCCGGCTCCCTCGCCCCGGACGGCGGCTTTCTAAACGTCACTCGCGGCCAGAAAGAGCGCTTCGGCCAGTTGCTCACCCTGGAAGGCAAGGGCCAAAAAGCCATTGAGGAAGTGGGGCCCGGCGACATCATCGCCGTCTCCAAGCTGAAATCCACCCAAACCGGGGACACCATCTCCGAGGAAAACAATCCCTTAATCATCCCCGCCGTGTCTCCCTTGGAGCCCGTGGTCTCCTTCGCGGTGGAAGCCAAAAACAAGGGCGACGAGGAAAAGGTCTTCGCTTCCATCAATAAAATGACCATTGAGGACGTGACCTTGCGCCTCACCCGCAACAACCAGACCAAAGAGATGATTCTCTCGGGCATGGGCCAGGTCCACTTGGACGCCACTTTGGAGAAAATCAGGCGTAAGTACAACGTGGAGGTGGTTCTTAAGGCCCCCAAGGTGGCCTTCAAAGAGACCATCAAGGGCAAAGCCAAGGTCCAGGGCAAATACAAAAAACAGACGGGCGGCAAAGGCCAATACGGCGACGCTGTCATTGAGCTTGAGCCCCTGCCCCGCGGCGAGGGTTTTATCTTTGAGGACAAAATCGTGGGCGGCGTGATCCCCAGGCAGTTCATTCCCGCCGTGGAAAAGGGCATCGTGGAAGCCATGGCCGGGGGCGTCGTGAGCGGCAACCCCGTGGTGGACTGCAAGGTGGCGTTAGTGTTCGGCAGCTACCACGACGTGGACTCGTCGGAAATGGCCTTTAAGATCGCTGGCTCCATGGCCTTCAAAAAAGCCTTCGTGGAGTGCAAGCCCACTATCTTGGAGCCTATCATGCTCCTGACCG
This sequence comes from Deltaproteobacteria bacterium, assembly GCA_031265205.1. GTDB lineage: Bacteria > Desulfobacterota > Desulfarculia > Adiutricales > Adiutricaceae > JAISCZ01. The sequence continues at coordinate 8,377 of JAISCZ010000126.1, read as the reverse complement.
TGACCGTGCCCGACGAATTTATGGGCGACGTCATGGGCGACATCTCCAGCCGCCGCGGCAAGCTTCTCGGCACCGAGAGCCACGGCAAGAAGCAGGTTATTAACGCCCACGTGCCCCAGATGGAACTCTTGACCTATTCCCCCGTCCTCACCTCCATGACCGGCGGTCGGGGCTCCTTCTCCCTGGAGTTCGCCCACTACGACGAGGCCCCGGCCCCCGTCAAGGACAAGGTGATCTCCGAGTACAAACCCCAGGAGGAAAAGGAATAGCTTTTTCCCTTTGGGAAATTTTCCCTCGCTATCCGGGACCTCAAGCCCCCTGGCCTCGCGGCCAGGGGGCTTTTTGAGGGCTAAAGATCTTTATTGTTTCAAAATTTTAGCGCCCTACGATTTTAAGGAAAAACGGCGCTTTGGAACGCGTCGTAACGTTTCCTTTTCCAACGATTAGTGACACCGCGCGCGGCACGCGTAATATTATTAGCCTCGCGTAAAGTCCTTTATTTCTCGCTAAAAACGCGCGAAATTAAATATCGTTTTTATATTGAAATTCCCATTCATTAGGTCGATCAAAAAATTTAACCGCCACGTCCGTTCTTCCAACGATTCCAATTGCCAAACATTTAACTTTAGTGTCTTTTCCAAAATATATTTTAGCGTAGCGTCTATTGATTATCTGTGATTCAGCGAGTTTTACCGTATTTTTAAGTTGTCTTTGCCGACGTTGTTCAATGGTTTTAACGGGAGCGGCATTAAGTTTAGCGTATTTAAATTCGCCAACGATAATGGTATCAGGCGGAAATTCAAGCTTAAAATCAAAAATGGCCTCCGGCGATGATATCTCAGACGTAAAATTAAAATTCATGGCTTTGAGGGCTATAGCAATTATTGCGTGGTGGTATTTTTCCGTTTTAGGTTGTTCTTGATAGGAGACCCAAGTTAAAATTTGCGATAAGGCGCTCGCGAGCAGTGTTGAGTCATAATCAGCGAGCGCTTTTCTAATAAATGGCACCAAAGAATTTAAATTATATCTTGTTTTTCCTGTCAAATACTTTAGAAGTTGACTATTTAACGCGTTTTCAACCTCTAGATTAGGAATTTTAAGAAGAAATTTTTTATTTGATCTTTCTGGATCAATTTGATCTAAATTTTTCACATTAATTGTCTCGCCTTCAATCGCGTGATCAATTGTTAAGTATCCAGTCTGAAAGAAGAGGTTTACCAGGTCAAGTTGCCCCACCTCAACGGGTGAAAACATTTCCTCAGTAAAAATATATTCTTTAGCGGTTGTGAAATCTTCAGGATGTCTAATAATATATTCGTAAAGGAAAGTTGGCGTGGCTGAGTTAAACCAAAATTTAGCAAATTTTTTCTGTTCAAAAAATTGAATAAGCGAGAACGGATTTAAAACTCTATCTAACCCATCCCAAGAATAGCCGTCATAGTACTTAAGAACCATCGTTTTAAGTTCATCTATTGTTGAATATTTTGGAAAGATTGATTCGTTCTTGAATATTTCAAGAATTTGATGAAGATGGTCTTCAAAATAAGAATCGAATTCTTCTAGGGTAAAACCACAAATTCCGTTATATTTTGCGGTCATTGTTATATCGTAAAGATTATTAAAAACAGAAAATACAGAAGTTTGGGCAAATTTAGTAACGCCAGTTACAAATAAAAAATGAAGAAAAGATTTATCCGAAAGTGATTTTAAAGCGGAATAAAAGGCGTGTAGTTCTTTACGGTTTCTTTGGGCTTGGTCAAGGTTATTTATTTCAGAGCGAATCGGCTCGTCATATTCATCTATGAGAACTACGACGTTTTTGCCTGTTTTTTGAACGAGGGTGGTGACTAGCATTTTAAGAATTTCAGCTGGCGTTGAGCCCCCAATATCAGGCAACCCATTACTAATAGCGGCCGTTTTCAGTTCAGTGACTATGGCGTTTCTCGTTAATTCAACTGTTTCAAAATTTCCAGACATATTAAGGTGCACAACTGGAAATTTTTCGAATTTGTAGTCAGAAGAATCTATCCATAAACCCTTAAAAAGGTCTCTATTATCTTTAAAAAGTTCCACCATGGTGCCAAGAAGAATAGATTTACCAAAACGTCGAGGCCTCGAAAGAAAAAGACATCTTGTGGGTTTTATCAAATTATATATATATTCAGTCTTATCCACGTAAAGCAAGTTTTGCTTTATTATTTCCGGAAAAGATTCACTACTGCTTGGGAGTTTCTGCACGATAAACCTTCGAGCGCTAAAGTTGTAAAACAACAGATTCTTTCTCATATATTTATTAGCACGCCACAAAAATAAAAGCAACGCAAGCGCTATATACAGATACTTAGTATAAATATTCACTGTATATTGATACAGATATTCTAATTGACGCCGCTGACTTTATTGAATCATGTTTTGAGGCTGACGGCTTAAGAGTCAATATTTAAATGTTAAAAATCTTTAAAATAATAATAAGTATCAATTTCATTAGTGAGACTGAATGATCCTGTCTTGGGTGGTAGGAAGGGCCACGCCCCATCGCCCAACAGAGTTAAGGAAGAGAATATCCGTTCAAGGGGAGTGATTTGACATTCCCACAATGATAACTCACGCGGTTGGATGGTCCGGATTGGTCAGATTATAGCCTTGCCCATTTCTTCTCGTGACGAATACAGCGCCTTTACTAATATCTCGCTTATATCTCGCTTAATTGACCGAAAACTGTTGGGCATTTGGAATCAATGCGTCCCGTTAGCTATTGAGACGATACAAATAAAACAGTCAAAACTCTTTCCTATCACGTATTTTAATAAAATACATAATTATAATTGATAAAATTATGTTCCATATTGTTGATTTATAATTACTATTTTACGCTTCCCAACCTCAAAAATACTACATACATGACGAAACCGCAAAAAGTCAACGAGATGGTTCGCGATGAAGATCTGGGCAGGGCATTGCCTAAAGAAACAGGCGCGCTGAACACTAATGACTCAATATATAGCACATTATATCTCCCTCCCAGCCAACCTAAGGCTAACAACCGAAAGACGTAAACAACTCGGGGCAGTCGCGCCGACTTAATGCGGATTCGTCATATATAAAGGCCATAGACAATATAAATGTTAACTACTTAAAATAATAGCACAACCTTAGAAATTCAAAAAATCCATTTATTTCTTACAAGTATTACGCTCGCGATGATGATATTTTTATTTCAACGCGCTAATTATATTTCAATTTTTTTTAATCGTAATTTTATAACCCTAATGCGTCTCATGCATTTTCCCATAATGTATCTATTTTTTTGCCAATTATTTGTTTTTTCAAAGAATTATTTACATACTAAAAAATTTCCTCTTGCTCGATAATTATCATGCTTAAAGCTTGCCATCAAAGAGTTAAATATACAAAATGCCATTCAAGCTCATTAATTGGCATTTTTAATAATGTTATTTCATTATTGTTTGTTAAGCGTTATTAATTTTTATTTTTACAACACCGATTTTCTATTAAAAATACCTCTTTAGTTCCATGTTTCAGTCACGTTATCCTTTTCCATTTTGCCCTTAAGTCTCTTTGTTTTTTAGTCATGAGAACGCTTCTAATTTATCCTTAAGGACTAAATTCTCAAATTTTATCGTTTTCCGCGCCGTCTTCAACAATTTTCTTAATCTGGACGCTATTTCAAAAATAGACTTTCCCCAAAAGTTAACTCATCGTCGCTTTCCTCTTGGCCAATATTTACCTATTTTCGATTTTGACCATTAACCACAAATTATTGTCTTAAGTTTCCAATGACGGGTTCGCGAAATGCCAAAATTATTTTTTCTCTGTCTTTCTTATATTTCCGCCCCTTTGACACAAGTCAAGATTAAGGGGCCAGAGACTCCGCGCCACGATTCCTCCAATAATTCTTCTATCCACGCGACATGGCATTCGCCATAAATAGAATGGCGTACGCTTCGCGCGCCCATTAGTTGCGCCGACTCCGAAACAATCGAGTCGTGACGGCGTCATATTCTATTCGCGTTTTTTGGGGCGTTTCATCCAACGTGATCATTTTGGCGAGCGCCTTTTATTTAATGATTTCTCACCGCGCGCTCCCGCCGTGGCCGTAATTTTTAGGAAAGGACCCGTTCGCGAGGGGCTTGGGGGCCCCTCGCTTTCTTTTCGCCATCGCCCCCGGCCAGCGCGGCTGTCCGGGATAACCGCCCTCCCTTCGTGGGCTGGGCGACCATTTATTCCCCGCCTCGCCGCGGGGGATTTTAGAGGAGCATACGAATGTCACGCGACGATTATAGAGGCCTTCCAAGCCTTAAACGCTTAAGGCTAAGATTTCCGCTGCTGGGGACCCTGGCCCTCGGCGCGGCCCTGGCCTTATTCTTGACCGGGTCGGAAACGCTTTTCGCGCAAAGTAGCGTTACCGTCCAAGAAGAGCACGGAACGGGCGGTCTCGGCGGAAGCGGCGCCACCGCCGCCGCGCTGGGAGGCGCCGCCGGTTACAACCACGAGGCGGGCAACGCCGCGAACAACGGCGACGCGGGCGCCGCCGGATCTTCCAGCGCCTTCCTGGGAGAGGCGGGCCAAACGGGGCAGTCCCCCGTCCTCGTCAATGGCCTTTTAACGCACGCCGCTAACCCCAAAGGCGGCCAGAGCGGCGGCGGGAGTCTCCCCAGCGTGGCCAGTCCGGATAGCGTCAACAAAGGCGCCGGCGCCCAAAACGGTTACTCCAACTCCGACGCCACCCTCGTAACCATTAAATTGGGCGCGGGCCTGGGCGGCTCCGGCGGCGGCGGCGGCCAAGGCTCGGGCGGCGGCCAGGGCGGCGAGGGCGCCACGGCGGCCTTGCCTTCGGGCAACTTGAACATTTGGACGGTGGGGGCGAACGCCCTCGCGGGCGCGAGCGGAAACAGCGGCGGCGACGGCGTCGCCGGAACCGCCGGCGACGGCCTGCGCTATGATTTCGCCCAAGTGACCCTGGTGAGCGACGCCCTGGCGATTAGCGCCGGCGGCGGGGGCTGGGGCGGCGACGGCGGCGACAGCGGCAACCTTGGACTCGCGGGGACAACTCATCACGCGAGCAGCCTTGGCGGCGCGGGCGGCCTCGGCGGCAAGGGCGGCCAAGGCGCGGCGGGCGGCGACGGCGGCGCGGCGGTGGCGCTTTTCGGCGCGCGGGTAACCGTTAACAATAGCGTCTCGCTCCAATCCGGAAACGGTGGCGCGGGCGGGGATGGCGGCGCCAACCGAGATTTCGCCCTGGGGGCCGGTAACGGCGGCGCGGCGGGCGTCGGCGGGGCCTTAAGCGTCTCCTTTAATCAGGGACTCGTGGCCAACTCCGCCGTCGCCATCGCCGCTGGCCTTGGCGGAAACGGCGGCGTGGGCGGAAATAACGCTTATAGCGCGAACGCCGCGGGAGACGGCGGCGCGGCCGGGGCCGGCGGCGCCATGTCCTTTGACGTCGCCAACGATCTGGTCCTGAACGCGACGCTCTTTAGCTTTTCCTCCGGGAGCGGGGGAACCTCGGGCGCCGCTGGGACGGGCGCCAATCCGGCCGCTGGGGGTCTGGCCGCCGCCGGCGGGGCCGCCACGGGAACCGTCGCGAGGGATTTTTTGGTAACCCAAAGCGCGACTCTCGATTTTTCCAAAGGCCTCGCCAATGACGGCGGAGCCGGCGCCCTCCGCTTTACGGTCGGGCGCAACCTGGAAATCGCCTCGGGCCAAAGCGTCACGCTGGACAACTTAGCCTCCGGCCCCATGGCCGCTGGCGCCGACGCCATCGTTTTCCCGACCCTCTTTTTGCGCGCGGGAAGCGCTTTGACAAGCGGAAGCGCGGAGGTTTTCTCCGGCGCCAACGTCCCCGTCGCCGCGAGTTTCTATCGGGTGGACAGCCTTGATATCATCGGCGGCGCCTCTTGGAACATGGCCGGGACTTTCGCGCCCATGACCCCAAAAACCGGCTACATCCGCTTTGATCTCCAAGGCGTCGCCCCGAACGCGCGTCTTTTGACCCAAGCCGGCGCCGGGACCGTGTCCCTCGACGAGTTTTACCCCATGGCCCAGCACGAGGCCTATCTCAAGAGCCCCAACAAGCCCCTTTACGCCGACGACCCGGCCTACCGGACCTATAAAGACTCCTTCGACGCCCCGGCCTTCCTGACCTCGCCCTATCGGACCCTAAGACTGAGCTTGGGAAGGCTCACGCTCCTGGAAAAAACCTCCGGGGCGCCCGACGCCAGCGTTTCTTACCTCGACGGCGCCAAAAACATCCACTACGTCAGCGGCAATTCCTCCTTAGGCTCTCTCTATAACGATTTCGCGTTCACCGCTGGCCTCAGGCGTTACTATTTCGACGTTTATCAGGAGGCGCCAGGAGGCGCGAGACAAGCCCTGATCGCCCATAACTATTACACGGCGGACGCCAGTCATATTTACGCGGAGTCAGCCGCGGCGGCCGCCGTGGCCGCGACCCAGACCTTCCAGTCCACTTTGGAGACGATCGAGACCGCCTTCGCGCGCGGGAACGTGGGCAAGGTCTCGGTCAACGCCGTTTTCGGGGGAAGCCATTTAAGGGTGGACACCGGTAGCCACGTGGACGTGAGCGGCTGGTCCGGGGCCCTCGCCGTCTCCACCAAGCTCGAGCATCGCTCTGGCGTCACCGCCTTGGGCCTTTTCACGGAGTTCGGAACCGGCGACTACGATACCCACGCCTTTATCCCCCGCTACGGGAACGTGACCGGCGACGGCGACGTCAGATCCTTCGGTGGCGGCTTTTTCCTCAAGACCCTTTTTAACCAAAATACCTTCGTGGAAGCCTCGGCGCGGGCCGGAAACGTCCGCAACGATTTCCGCCTGACGCGCGACCCTTGGACCGCGCGCCCGGGGATCCATTCCGCCAAGTCCCATTCTTCCTATTGGGGCGCCCACTTGGGCGTGGGGCAAAAGTTCGACCTTAACCGCGAAACTTCCCTCGACGCCTACGGGAAGTATTTCTGGACCCATACCCCCGGGGACGGCTTCGTCACCGGGGCGGGCGACTCCATTTCCATCGACTCCTTCAACTCCTCCAAAATCCGCCTGGGCGCGCGCTTAACCCGGCAAATCAGCGAAACTTCGGTTAGCTTCTACGCTGGTCTGGCCGGCGAGCGGGAGTTTAGCGGCTCTCTTTCCGGCGCCAACGGGCCGGACCGCTTCGCCCACGGAGTCGACATGAGCGGGAACAGCGCCTTTGGGGAATTGGGCCTCAACGTTAATCCCGCGGAGAGCGTTAGCCTTTCCTTAGGCGCTTTCGGGTGGGCCGGAGAGCGGCGCGGCGGAGGCGGCGCGGCCTCTTTGCGTTTCAGCTTCTAACACAACCTTAACGGCGCGCGAGCCTTTACGCTCGCCCCGAGCCCAGGGTCTCTTTCGGGAGACCCTGGGCTTTTTTTCAGGCGCGCGCCGAGGGTAGTTAACCTAAATCCCCGCGACGCGCGTCTTGTTCGTCCTTCGCTCCCAATCGCCAAGAGCCTTAAAAGAAACTTATTAGCGCGTCCGCGCGCGCCGTTTTCTTTTCCCGGCCGCTTTTTCACGGTTTCGCGCGAGACGAGGCTCGCGTAAAAAATATTCGCGGCGTATTTTGCCTGGGAAAGATTATATTTCATATCCTAAAATGACGCGCGACATATATTCCTATGCCATTTACCGTGAATTTTAACCCAATATCTCAAAATCCTTAATTCACCCGCGCTTTTCAAATGATCCGCGCCGCGCCGAGGCCGCGCCACCCTTGGGCGGGTCCCAAAATAACGCCGTTTCCGTCACCATCCCCAAAACCTCAAGCGTTTCGCGAGAATTTGCTCAAGGAAAACTTAACTTAGGCTCAAATTGAACCTTTTTAAACGCGATTGACCGCGCGGTCAAGTTCTTTCGGCGACTCTTTTTAAAAAAAACCGTTTTATAGAAAAAAAACGAAAAAAGGGAGACTTTCCTTGAAACTCAAGGAGCGCGCGGCGCGCCTTGGGAAGGGCGGCGCTTTGCCTTATAAAGCGTCAATTTCCATATCTTGAGGATATTACGCCTATTTATGTCAAAATAAGACGCTATTTAGAGATTTACGGGAAAATAAGAGAAAATAAGAAAAAGTTTGACAAAATACAGCTCCCTTAATATACTTTTAAAGTCGCCAGTGGGCTAAAAGGTTTTATCGCGATCTATCTTTTATTCTTTACGCGCGAGATAGCTAAAATTTGAGATTAAACTTCAATGTAGCCGCAAAGAATTTTTTTAAAATTTATTTTGTTCTAATTTATCGCGATAAAATCTCTAAAGCCCCCCAAGCCCCGCTTTTCCTCAAGCCGGGCCCGTTTTTCTCCCGCGACCGCCCACCCCCATAACGGAG
>JAISCZ010000120.1 GCA_031265205.1 Deltaproteobacteria bacterium | reverse complement strand
CGCCTATTTTCGGGTTTTAAACGGTAATTTGAATTGTTTGGAAATAGATATTGTCAGGACGCGTTATCCACGGGGGTAGTCCCACCTTATCCCTCGGCGTTTATTATCCCGAATACGCGGAGAAAATATATTTGGCTCTCCACGCTTTTAAGGGAATAGTTTTCTGAAACGCGCGAACGATTCAGAAACTATTTAAGGGAGATAACCTCAAACGCGAGCGTTACCTCCATTCGCTCTATCCCGCGCGCGGCCGAGAGGCGGGGCGCCCTTAAGGAAGAAACAAATGAAAAGCGTCGTACGGAATAGGAAAGCTTCTATTCGGAATTTTTGGGGCGATATCGTCCTCATCGCTTGTGTTTTTTTGGCCATTCCGCTGATAGCGCTCTCCTGGAGCGCGGTGGCGGCGGCGCAGTCGGCGCCGAGCCCGCAGCCCTCGACGGCTTTTAACCCCGGTTACAACCCGTCCTCGCCTCCGGCAGCGACGGGAGCATTTGACGCGTCAACCAGCGTCTGGGATTTTGGCACCGGAACGGCGAACACCTATTACGACGATAACGTTGGAACTCCGGTCGCGACGGGAAACATTCTGGAGTTAACGTCGGCGCTAAACGGTAACTACAATTTTCTCGGGGGTAGGAGCCTTACCGTGGGGACCTCGGTTACCAGTAATCTCATTTGGGTAAGCTCCGGCGATTTTGGCTACGGAAACTTAGGTGATGCTTACCCCGGGACGGCTAACGGCGCGATCATCGGGGGAGCGAGCGAGGTCGCGACAGTTACCGGCAATACCGTGGTCATGGCCGCTGGAATGGCGCGGGGGGCGGTTATCGGCGGCCGGACCAGCAATAGCTCTATCGCTCCGGCGACAGCGCTAGTGAGCCAGAATAAAGTCGTCATTTTTGATGGCTCGGTTAACGCGGTCTTCGGCGGAATGTCGGACACCGATCTCTGCGTGACGGAAGGAATTTCTTGCGGCGGGATAGCTCAAAGTAACCAGGTCTGGATAAACGGCGGGACGATTGGGGGACCAGTCACGGGCGGCTCTTCCACCCAAGGAAACGTCACCTCCAACGCTATTTATATCCACGGCGGCGATTTCGCGGGAACGGACATGATTCGGGGCGGATACGCGAGCGGCGCGACCAGCGTGGGTGGGCCTTTAAGCGGCCTTCAAGTTAATAGCAACCGGGTGGAAATTAAAGGCGACGCCGTCACTACTTTGTCCAATATGAGCGACAGAAGCGTCTTCGGGGGTTATTTGGAGAGGGGAAACGGAACCAGCGCGGTCAGTTCCAATACCATCCAAGCCTATTACGTCAAGGTTGAGGAGGTAATAGGCGCTTATCTTGGCGTTTCCGACTCTACCGGTATAAACGTCGCCAACATGGCGAGCAATAACGTGACAGTCTACGGCTCGGACACGAGCGCGCACGGCGCCGAATTCGCCGTGGCGGGCTATATCGCGGGTTCCGGCAATGGAGCCGTTTCCGACAGATATAGCTACGGGAATCTCCAAAGCAACGTCTTGACTGTTTGGGGAGCGACTATCACCGGCGTTGCCGCCGGAGCCTCCGCCGAGGGAAACGTCAATTCCACGACGGTTACCGGCAACCAGTTAAGAATCGGCGGGGGTAGCGTGGTCGGATACGCCTACGGCGGAAGACATGAAGACGGGTACGTTTCGCCAGCCGGATCCGGCGGCGCCGTGACGAACAACATTATTTATTTTGACGGGGCGACGGTCAACAATGACGCTATCGCGGGACAGGCGATGGCCGGTGTCGCCAGCGGAAACAGTATTACGTTTCGCATGAATTCGACGAATGTCGTCACCGGGGATCTCTACGCCGCTAAAATTGGGGGAAGCGCTACTCTTGGGACAGGAAACGCGATAACGTTTACGAACGGGGACAATACCGTAAAGGGCAATATTGGAGGCGCCAATACCCTTACCATCAGTGGCGGTGTCAATAGACTGGGAGACAACGCCACGGCGGACACAATTAGCGTGGGCGCTTTCAATATTGGTTACGGAACGAGCCAAAACACCATCGCGGCCGCCGTGACCGCCACCGCTGGATTTACCGTGAGCGGCGGCGCCACCAACGATTTTTTGGGCGCGGTTAACGCCACGGGCGGGACCTTCCAAATTACGGGATCCGCCACCAATCAATTCCTGGGTGCCGTCAACAGCTCGGTGGCGATGACGATCGGGGGAGGGACGAATACTTTTTCCGAAAATGTCTCGGTAACGACTATGGCGGCTTTGACAATTAGCGGGGGAGTCAACAATTTCGCGGCGGGGAAGACTCTTTTGGCGAGCGCGATGTTCGCGAGTGTTACAATTTCCGGGGGAACCAGCAAGTTTTACGGCGATATTGTGGTTAACGGCATGTATACCCCTTTTGTAATTTCGGGAACCGCGGACGTTTATTTCGCGAACACGAGCGTTTTGGATATCTCCGGTAATAGCTATGGACTTCAGCTCAATCAGGCGACGAATCCGGTAAATTTTGACGGGACCGTGAATATATCGTCTGCTGGAGGCGGAATCGCTTTTGGCGCCGGATCTGTTACCAATTTCGGTGGGCAGTTCAATTACGCCTCAACTCTCGCCTTGAATGTCAATAACGGCGCAAACTCGTTTATCGGCGATTTTAACGTGACATCATCGGCCGCCGTAAATTTCAGCGCGGGCGAAAACAGCGTCGGCGGCAATTTCAGCGCCACAAACTCAATGGTAACCGTCGCGGGGACGGGAAGCCCGGTGTTGACTCTCAACACCGATTTGGGAACGCCCGTTTTAAGCGCGAACTCCATTAGGATCGGAGACGCCGCGAACCCAGGCGGCCTTGAGCTTAACGGCGCCAACAACTCGGCGAGCGTCGTCGCCACTAGCGGGATTGCCGTTTCCAGCAAAGGTTTCATCAATGTCGGCGAGAAAACCTTGACCGTCGACGGCGATCTCGAAATCGATCCCGCGGCTAAAATAACATTGGACAAGGCACCCGGGGCGACTCAATACGGCCGCTTGGTCATGGCAACGGGGAGCGATATCGTGGCGAGCGCCCCCGTTTACCTTGATTTGAGCGCCAATTACGTCGCCAATGACCTCATCGTGGACTTTAACGGCGGGCACCTGACCGGCGGGGGCGATCTGCGGGCCAAATGGCACCAGTTGCTGTGGGACTCCTCTGGCGATTTACGGGTTTTGGCTTACGGGGGGCCGGCCTTGGCCGTCGATAGGCTCGCGGGAGACCACTCTTTTCGGATGACCCGCAACTATCGCGCCGCGAGCGCGCTCATGAACGCCCTTGACGCGTCAGACCCGACCTTGTCCAGGCGCGATCAGATGGAAGTGGCCTTGGATCTGATTGACTCGCTGGGGCCGGGGAAGGCGGAGGACGCTTTCAAGCAGCTCATCGGGGAGCCCGCGGTTTACGTCGCCAGCGCCGTGAACGATATCGCCTTGAAAACCTTGGGCGTTGTCTATAATAGGCTGGACAAGATACGTTCCGGGGAAACCATCACGCCCCCCTCGGCGGGCGAAGGCGACATCGGTAGGAACCGGGTCTGGGCCGGCGGCTTTGGGAATTGGGCCAAGCAGAAAGACGCGGACGGAATCTACGGCTTCTCTTTCAAAAGCGGCGGGGCGGCCATCGGCTACGACCGTATGGTCGAGCGCGTCGCGGGCCTGGTGGTAGGCGGTTCCTTTTCTTATTCCGTGGGCAACCTTGATTCCAACGACACCCTTACCGACGTGGACATTAAGACGGTGGGAATTGGGATTTACGGTAGCTACACCTTGCCCTCCAAATATTTCTTCGACGTTTCTTTCGCCTACGCCGTCAGCGACAACGAGTCCACCGTGGCTCTCCTGGCCGGTGGGATAAAAGACGGCTCTTTCCTGATCAACAGCTACCAGCTCGGCGCGCGCGGCGGCCTTATGATCGAGAAAGGCGCTTATCTCCTGACCCCCACCGTTGGCCTCAGATATCACCGTTTCCAGATGGAGGAGTGGCGCGAAACCGTCTCTCGCGGGGCTTTTCCGGGCAACGTTTTCGGCGCGACGAGCGACAGCGTTTTGGAGATCCCCCTGGAACTCAAGATCGCCACCACTAAAAACGCCGACAACCCGGTCAGCGGCGAGGCGATCATTACTCCGGAGCTGCGCCTTGGCTGGACTTTAGTCGCCAAAACCCATGACAACGTCGTTAACGCCGGTTTTACCTGGGGACCCGGAAAAACCCAGATTTTCGGGGCCAAACCGCGGCGCAATTACTTTCACGGAGGTTTGGGCTTTAAGATTCAGGCGCCAAACAACATTGACCTTTTTATTAACTACGATTTTAATTTAGGCAGCAAATACATCGATCATAAAGCTTCCCTGGGATTGGGGATCCAATTCAAGTAGGCCTTGGGGTCGGAGGCTTGGGGGAAGGGCCGCCCGCGCGCGCCTCGCGGCGCGCGCGGTGCTTCCGGCGCCTTGGCGGCGTGAGGCTTCTTTCGCGTGAGTGGCGCGGCTGCGGAGACGCGCGCCGCCCCTGCCGCCGCCAGTAAGGCGCGGAGCCGCGCGCGATCTCGGCGGGCGAAGGCCGCGCGGCGGCGGCTCAAGCGCTTGGGCGCCTTCCGGCCCACGCCGAAAGCGCGAGGCCCTTGGGGCGGCGCCCGGGTCCGCCCGCGCGCGAAAGGGGCGAGAGCCGCGAGGGCGCCCGGGGAGAGCGCGGCCCCTCCAAGCCGACTCGAGAGAAAGGGCGCGCGCGCCAAAGCGTCGCCAGCGGCGCGGTCGCTGGCGTGGGAGGGAGCCGCCTAAAACTCGCCCTCTCCTGGCGTTAATTGGATTAGGCCCCCTTCGCGAAAAAGAACATAGCGCTGAGCGCCTTTTCCGTTCGCGACTCTTTGACGGGGGCATTTCCGGCGAGGCTCCCTTAAGGCGCTTTCGTCTTTTCGGCCCGGACGCGCGGGCGCGCCTCTCTGGGCGCCCGCGCCGTCTCGCGAAGGGTCAATCTCCCCCGCGTGGGCGGCTTAGGGCGGCCCCCAGGCGTTCGCCGCCAAACGCTTCGCGCCCGCCGCGCTCGCGCTTGAAGGGAAAAAGGTAAAAGTCTCCGGCGCGGAAAAATTTGACGCTCGCGCCCCGGAGGTTACTTTCGCGTTTTAGGCGCGCCCTTATTCCGGGCGACGGCTCCTCCCGGGCGGCCCGTTTCGGGCCTCTTGGCTCGCGTGAAGCCTCGCCTTGAAGGCGCTCCCGCGCGTTAGGCCGAGGCCCGGAATAAACCGGAATAAAATAGAGGCGAGGGAGAAACGAGGAAGAAATGAGGGACAAAATAGAAGCGCGGGGAGAAAGCGCGCCAGAGCGCGACCAGGCCGGAAACGGTTTCGGCTTGGGGGCCCTTTAAGGAAAAGCGGGAGACGCGAGCCGCGCGGAGCGGCCCAAAGCGCGGAAGGCTTGAAGACCTGGAGCCATTAGCGCGAACGCGGCTCCTGTCGCCTCGCCGGGGCGCGCTCCATGGCTCCAGGGCGCGTTCCAGGGCCCGTTTCAGGGAGATGGCCATAAAGCGCGCCGGCGTCCCGTTTCCGATTTCTTTTCCCGAAAGAGTCTTCGGGCGACGGCCAGAAGGGTTTCGGGCCTTTCGGTTCGGCGGGCGCCGCGACGCGAAGCCTGGAGGATATCCGCGACGGTCAGGCTTGGATAGTCGCGCGAAAAGCCCGCGACGGCGCGCTCTCCGCTCTTCCCCCCAAAAAATGCCTCCCCAAGCGCGAAGGCTTGGGAAGGCGCCAATGTTACCGTTTGTTTTAACAAGCGACTTTTATTAACGCTTAAAAACAAAACCTTGTCAAGGGAAAAATTTGTCGCGCCAAAAGCCGCGCCGCGAGCCGTCGGGGGGGCGGTCCCGGGCGCGGAGGCGAAAAAACGCTTAATTTTTCTTTCGCGCTCGCTTGGAGCCTTGCTTGGAAGCGGGGAGACGCCAAAAGTTTTTTGTAAAAGCGCGTCTTAAAGCCCTCGCGCCGAAGGGACGCGCGAGCGCGCGTTTTTCTCTTCGTCAAAGGCTAGCCAAAGCGCCGGGAACGTTTTCACCCTCGCTTGAGCCGAGGCGTTAAAAAAGCGGCCATTAAGGCCGCTCTCGCTTTGGAGCGGGAGCGCGGGGCGCGTCAGGCGCGCCTCTCGCGCGAGTTCCGCGAGAGGCGCGACGGGCCGCGAACGGGAGAGTCGCGTCCGCGCCGGGCGGCTCGGCCGACGCGCGGCGGCGTGGGAAGCGAGGGGGGCTCCTAAGGCCGCCCCCCAAAAAAAGCCTCCTCAACCGCTACGATTGAGGAGGCAAAATGAACAAAGATGAATACGAAAAATCAAATGTTATGTTTAAATTATCGCGAAAAAGATGGGCTTTGTCAAGGAAAAAAATTGTCTCGCTTTTATCCCGCCGCGAGTCGCTGGAGAGCGGCCTAAGGGCTAGGGCCGCTTAAAAAAAGAGCTTAAAATCGTCTCCGCGCTCGCTTGGAACCGGTCCGCGAACGCGCGGCGCCGGGCTTGGAACCGGGAGACCCGGCGGGGAACCGTGAAAAAAGGGGCGTTTAAAGCCTACGCGCCGCGCCTCGCGCGAACGCGCCTTTTCCCGTCAAAGGCTCGCCAGAGCGTCTTAAGCGTTTTCCCCCCACGAAAAGCGGCCATTAAGGCCGCTCTCGTTTTGGGGCGGGAGCGCGGGGCTCGCCAGAAGCGCCTCTCGCGCGAGTTCCGCGAGAGGCGCGACGACCGCGAACGGGAAAGTCGCGTCCGCGCCGGGCGGCTCGGCCGACGCGCGGCGGCGCGGGAAGCGAGAGGGGATCCCGAGGCCGTCCCCCAAAAAAAGCCTCCTCAACCATTATGATTGAGGAGGCAAATAGTGAAATGAAACTTTTCAAAACCTTGTTAGATAGTTAATTGTTATGGTCAAATTATCGCGAAAACGAGGGGCTTTGTCAAGAAAAAAATTTGTCTCGCTAAAAGCCGCGCGGCGAGCCGCTGGAGAGCGGCCTAAGGGCGATGGACGCTTAAAAAAGAGCTTAAAATCGCCTCCGCGTTCTCTTGGAAGTGGTCCTCGCTCGCTTGAAACCGGGCTTTGAGCGGGGAGTCCGGCGAGGTTTATGGAAAAGTTGACGGGTCTTTAAGCCCACGAGCCGCGCTTATTTTCCGTCAAAGGCCCGTCAAAGCGTTTGGAGCGTTTTGCCCCCACTCTTCCGCCTAAGGCTTTCAAAAAATGGCCCTTGGGCCGCTCTCGCTTGGGGCCGGGAGCGCGGGGCTCGCCAGAAGCGCCTCTCGCGCGAGTTCCGCGAGAGGGGCGACGGCCGCGAAGGGGAAAGTCGCGCCCGCGCCGGGCGGCTCGACCGAAGCGCGGCGGCGCGGGAAGCGAGAGAGAACCCCGAGGCCGCCCCCAAAAAAAAGCCTCCTCAACCGCTATGATTGAGGAGGCAAACAAAGGAAAAAATTTAAGGAAATTTAGCTAGTACCGAGTCAAGAATGAAAATGTTACTAAATATGCCATGACTGATATCTAACAAAACGAAATATTGTTATAATTATTTACCTAAAATATTCTTTGCGTTTTAGTTGAAATATTTAGTAAAAGAGTGACTTTACCAAAAATTATTATTCTTTAGGAGCAAATTATGTAGAAGAAGTATAAAATTTCATTATTGGCTATAAATTGCCAATAATATGCTATAAATTTAATGGATTGCTACGCTAGCGCCCTTGTCAACCCAAGTCTTAAGTATTCTAGAGGGCTTAAAAGGAGTCACCATGTTCGGGAAGTAGCTCTTCCCAGGCCAGAGGACGGCTGAAAGGCCGATTTCGGACGTAGCTTTAATCGCGGCGCTCCGGTACCTGTGGGGGTATCGGCAAGGAGAAATCTGTCCCCACGGGTTCAGGGCCATGGCCTCAACCCTCCTAAACGAGCAAGGTTTCCCACCGGACTGGATTGAGCGCCAGCTAGGGCGCCAGGAACGTAACGGGGTAAGGGCGGCCTATAACCACGCCGATTACCTCCTCCAGAGGCGAGACATGATGTAAAAATGGGCCGATTACTTGGATTCCCTGGCCGGGAGGAGAGGATAGTCATATAGATGACTGCGCGTTTAATTGGAAGTATATTGTTGACTTGACTACTTTGGTTAAATGTGCGCCGTGAAAAGGTGCCATATTTCCCGCGAGGGTGCGAGACCCTCGCCTGACGACTCATGATTGCGACAGTCAGAAGCAATCGTGGCAGCCATGGAGGCAACTAGATGG
>JAISCZ010000098.1 GCA_031265205.1 Deltaproteobacteria bacterium | reverse complement strand
CGGAACTGACAATCGGTCATCTCTTAATGCCAAATAAAGACTACTAATTAGGTAAATATAGCATATAAGGTATCGTTGTCCGTCTGGCTACTTCGGTGAAGGGTTTTTGCGCTTTCATCAATTTTATATTAATTTTTGATATTTCATGATGGACGGGATTTGAACGCCGATCTTAAATTGTCAAAAGGTCCTTTATATTTGATACGCGAATTTAAATTCATGCCATTTCGACGCGTCGAAACGCGGTGTTTTAACAAAAATGTGGCGTAAATACGCCATTTCAAGCAAAGGTTCGTGTAATCGACAGATTCGCTCTAAAAGGAGTTGAACGCTGGGCGAGCGCGGTTCGCTTTCCGAGGAGGGGAAATCGGAGGCCGAGACGATAGAGAATTCGTATAATTTTTGATTATAATATATTATATTATTAAATTGACGTGGTCAATTAATATTGAGGCATTGGGAAAGCGGCGATGGCGGAGCCGCGGAGCCCGACGGAAAACCCCCAATGGCTGAGACTTAGAGAGAACCGCGTTCAAAATGCCCTGACGGTTAAGCGCTTGACGTTTCTTAGGCCTTCTGTCGCGCCTTTTGGCGAAGCGGGCGCTTTTAGTCACCTTTTTCCTTTAAAGAGGGCTTAAATGATGGTAAGGTTTTGCCAAGGCGTTGAGAGGGCCCTTGAGGTCGCCCGCGGGCCTCTTAGTGGAGCGCGCCGCCTGGCGGAAAGACGCTGGAGGCGGCGGCTGGCCAACGGGGCGCGCTGTGGCCAGCGCGGGCCCGCTTGGAATATTTTTCCTTAATGGTTTTTGGCTCCTTTCTTGCATTTTAGCAAACGGTTTCTTTTACCCGCCCTCTCTCCCGTCTTAGAGAAAGAGCTTTCCTAAAAGCTCGCGCGCTCCCGGAACTTTTTTATTAAAAAACCTCTGTTTTTTTTTTAAGTCCGAGGGCCTTTAGGCCGATAAATAACTCAGGTAGGGGGAACTAAGTGGCCGCGAAAATCGGGCAATTCGGTCAGTTAGTGCGAACCCTCGGCTCCCAGTTGAAGGAAGCTCTTTCTAGTTCCCTGGGACAAGGCTCTAAGGATTTGGAACCCTACCGCACTCCCCGAGCGGCGGTCGTGGCTAAAGTCAGCCGCAACGCCGTGGCCGAGCTGGTCAATCAAGCCCGCAATCACCCCCAGAGGGGGGACTCCTCGTCCGCCAACCCCGCCTACGTGGCCCTCGCCGAACTGGCTGACCTCATGGGCAAACCGGGTTTGGCCTTAGGGCTCCGCAACGAAACCGGAGAGATTAGCTTTCTGGATATGGAGATGGACCCCGAAACGGCGCGCCAAAACGGCGGCCCCTACGTGGAGCCGAGACAGAACCGCAACCTCTGGCGTCAACTCAAACACCTATCCTCCCTGAAAGTGGACAGGACTATGCTGGCGCCCTCGCTTCCGATAAAATCACCCGAGGAGACGGATTTACCCGAAGAACTGGTGGAAGAAGATGAAAATTGATAATGTCAACAATCCCTTTCTCATTCAGAAAAAAGACTCCGCGAAAGGAGCCGCCGCGAGCAAAGGCAATTTGGTCGTCGGCGACGCCCCCAAGGCTAAGGCCGGGGACACGGTAAATCTGTCCGATAAGTCCCGGCTGGTCGCCAAAGCCACTGAACTGGCCATCTTGGCGCCCGATATCCGCTCGGAAAAGGTGGCTGACCTCACGGCCAAGATCGCCTCCGGAAACTATAAAGTGAGTTCCCTAGACGTGGCGGATTCCCTTATCCGCAAAGGCATTTCCAGCGTGATCTAGACCTTCTTCATTTTTTGGCGAGAGACTCCTGGGTTTCGTAGGGTGGGGCGTCAAATGGGGCGCCCCGCCCTTTTTCTTTACGCTCAAGCTTTAAGAGAGCTTAAGCTCACAAAGGGAGCGAGCTTTAAGGGAAAGCCCCTTCCGCGCGCGCTTTTCCGCGCCCGCTTCCCCCTCGCGTTCCCTCCAGGGCCAGCCTTCAAGGCGCTCCACGTCGTTTTTTCCCGCTTCTTTCTCCTTAACGCGCCTTGAGAATTAAAAGCTATTTTGCTAATTTCATTTCATATTTTGAAAAGAGCTTCTTTTTAGGAGCGGCTTAACACCCTTCCCCTTTAAGCGAGTAACCCCGTAGGGAGGCGCGCTCAGGTGGCCAAACCCCTAAACTTTACGCTTCGGCGCGCGCCTTTGACCCTCTGGGGGCTCCTCTTCTTTTTTCTCGGGCTGGGCCTTTATGGCTGCGGGGGGGCGGAGACAGTCAAAAGGCCGGAGTTTGACGATCTCTCCGGAAGGGTCTCCACCATCGAGGACATCGTTATCAGCCGCCGGGCCGGCGGCGAGACCTGGGGACCCGGTGGGGCGCCCGGCGCCCCGACTCCCACGTCCGTAAACGCGGCGCCCCAGGCCTCCCGCGACGAGCGCGCCCGCTATAACCAGGCGATGTCCCTTTTGCGGCGGCGCGACTACCAGGCGGCGGCCAATTCTTTCGCGAGTTTTTTAAGCGATTTTCCAGGTGGGAAGCTCGCGCCTAACGCCCGCTACTGGCTCGGGGAAACTTACTACGCCCGGGGGGACTTCCAAGGGGCTTTAAGGGAATTTCGCCAAGGTTTCAACGATTATCCCCAGTCGGCCAAGGCCCCGGACTGTCTTTTAAAGATGTCCTATTCCTTAAGCAAATTGGGGGACGGGCCGGGGGCGATGGAGACCTTAAGGGTCCTTTTGGAGCGCTACCCCAACTCCAACTCGGCGGCGTTGGTGAAAAGCGGTCGCTCCCGCTTTCCTAACGGCGGGTGACGCGAAGAGGCGCCCGCGCGACAGTTTAATGACTTTAAAAAGCCCCGCGAGGGGCTTTTTAAGTCTGGGCGGCGCTCCCTCGGAATAAAAGGGGAGGAACGCGAGCATCTCCCTTTTCGCGGAATCGGCGCGAGGAGCGTTCTCAAAATCACTCGTTCAGAGGGCAAAAAGCGCCACGCTGGCGTGTCAGGCTCTTTCCGTATTTTGAGCCCTCCGGGAGAGTTCTCCCAGACGCCCCGAGCCTGAAGGCGCTTTTCCGCGCCTGGGTCCCACTCTTTCGCGACTGGCTCAGACAGTTTTCCAAACCGGTGGGAGCGCGAGGCAATTTACGGGGCGGGAGCGGCGCGGAGGCGCCGAAGCAATTCGGGCGCGGGTTTAAGCGCCGCCGTGAGGCGCTCGCGCGCTGGGATTCGCGGGGAGCGCGGCGCGGATAAAGCGTCCTTGAGGGAGAAGGCGGCGGTCGGGCGAAAGTCAAATGATCCTCGAGGTCCGTTTGGCGCGCGCCAGCGGCGGATGGAATGACTTTTGGTGGGCGGGGTTTGGAATCGCAAAAGCTGTGGGGCTTAATGGTGGGATATTGGCTAAGGGCAAGGCCCGCGGCTCGCTCGCGTTGGCGGAAGAAGAGTTTTCGCGCGTCCGCTTCAGCGCGCGCGGACGCTCGCGCTCTGGCTGTCGCTTCCGCGGCGAGATGACGTTTCCGGCGTGGTCGCTCGCTTCCAAGGCTCGCGGAGGATTTAGAACGAGCTGAGGGCGGCCGAGGGAGCTAAACGCGCGCGATAGCGATCTCGCCTGGCGCTCGCCGGAAATTTTGCGAACCGCGCGTCGAAAGTTCGCGCCGTCGCCCATCGTCAAAGTGGGGAGAAAGCGCGGAGAAGGCGCTTATGTAGGTAAAAATAAAGAAATTATAATTATAACTATTTAGCGCGTATAGGCAAAAAATTAAAATTTATAGAAATACTATCAAGAATAACGCGGGAAAAAATACCTGGGGAAAGTTTGGCGGCGCTACTCGCGATCGGCGAGCGATTGGGGGCAAACTCTGGAGGCGGTGGGGCGAAGGCGCGGTCCGCGCGGCGCCGGCGGGACGGCGCGGTCGCCACGATTGGCTCCCTCGACAAAAAATCCCCCGGCGCGCCGTGGCGCGCCGGGGGATAGGCGGAATTTCGCGGCGCGTGGGAGCGCCGGACAGCGGGAATAATGGCCTAGAAGGTGAAGGCCAGGACGTTGGCCCAAGCGAAGGAGTCCTTAGCGCTATTCCAGCCGTCGCCGTTCGCGAGCGGGATATCGAAGGCGCCGCCGTTAAACATGTAGCCAAATTGGGTTTCAAAGGTGAGGTTGTCTAAGATCTTGAAGGTGGCGCCAAGATCGATTTCCCAGCCGAGATCTTTCTCGCCCACGGTCCGGCCGTTGAGATCGCTTCCGGCGGCCGCTTGCCAGCCAGGCTCGACTAAGCGGAAGAAACCCAAGCCGTAGTTAAGTTTGATTTCCGGGGTAATCGCGTGGTTTCCCAGGAGGGAAAGTCCCCAGACATTGTCGAGGCCATTGTTGGAGGTATTGGCCCGGAAACGGTCGTCAGCGGTTCCCAAAACGGAGATGGGGCGGATATTGTTGGTAAAAACGCCGTTTCCCAGAGTCACGCGGTTAAAGGCGACGAGAAAAGGCGCGAAATCGCCAAGAGACACCAAATCGCGCCTCTCGCGCTTGACCGTCCCATCCCCGTTAAACCCGGTGCCGCTCACGTAGAAAGAGGCGAAAGCGATATCACCGGTCTCGTAGGAATACACGCCGTCGAGATAGAGGCCAAGTCCGTTGGATTTAAATTTATTGTCGGCGGTGGGGCCGATAGAACTAAAATCGCGGCTGATGGTTTGCGAGCCCCAACCAATCTTTCCCTCAAAGTGGATGGCGAAAGGTCCCCAAGCCTGAACGAGAGCGGGGTTGAGGAAAATGGCGTAAGAGGAATCCACGCTGGGATTGGTCATGTCGCGCTGATAGGAAACGCCCAGAACGCCTCCGCCGCCTTCCCACTCGTATGAGCCTTCAATTCCAAAGATGTCGTTATCGTTATCCTTGAAATAATAAGTTGGGAAGGCGAAAGAGTTGGAGGGATAATTGCCCGCGCCGACTCCATAATAGGAGTTCTGCTTAACGTAATACGCCGCTAGCCCAAAGCCGTTGTCCCACTTGTTTGTGTAGGTCAGGGAATCAACGGGGGAGGGACCGTCAAAGGGTTTGGCGTAAAGAAATTCGCTTCCCCAGTAGGGGGTGTATCCTAAAGTGGTGAGCCCGTTGCCGGTGCCGGCCAAACCGTTGACTATACGCCCGGCGCGAAGGGTTCCCCAAGGGAATATCGCTTCGCCGTAGAGCGCGCGCGTGTAGATATTAAAGGCCGCTCTGCCGTCCACGACGTTGCCCCACCTTTGATAATTTGGCCCGCGCAATTGCCAAAATACGGAGACTTGATCGTTGGGCCGAAAGGTTATGGCGATTTGGAACTTATTCTCAAAGAAATTATCGCGGTCAAGGCCAAATCCAGGAACCCTCCCTCCGAAACCGGCGTTATCCGATTTGGTAAAGTTAGAGAGAGATTCGTGAAAAACTTTTAAATAGCCCTTAAACTCGACTGGGGAGGCGGCGAAAGCGGGAATCGCCATGGCGGCCAAAATGGCCGCGAGGGCTAAAGCTGATAGTTTTTTCAATTGTTTCTCCTTGTGAAAAACGAGCTGTTTCATCGAAAGCGAGAGGGTCAAAGGCCGATAGGGAGGAGTGACGCGAGGCGCCGAAGGGAAAGGGTCTCGCGGCCTTAGCGCGCTGGATTACAAGCGTAAAACGAAGCGCCTGAAGAAGCTGGAAGAGCGCGTGAAGCGACAGGATCTTTCCTTCTGACTTCGAAGAGTCATTAAAGTCAGTATCCAGAATAATTCTTTAGCCCAAACTTAATATTAAACTGGATACGGCGATTACAAAACGCGATAAACGTCAATTATTTAAAGCGTTTTATTGTTTATCAAACAAGAACGATTTTTGCGAAGAAAATCAAACAGTTTGATAAAACGTCGCCAGCATATGAAATCAAAAGCGGTATAACAAGCTCTTAAAGAAAGTTACTGGAAAGATTTTAAAATTAATGTAAATTAAATATTTGAAAATTGTTGAGGCGCGATAGGTAAAGTCGGCAAAATAATTATGGTTATTTACGGTTACGCGAAAACGATGGAAAAATAAATTATGGAAGGAATATTTAAGCGTAAACGCGCTCAAAATATGTCTCTTAATACGCTTGAAAATATAATTGAATTGGCGCGTGGCGAAGCGAATAATGGATTGAGAAATTGTTAACGGCTAAAATAGAAGATTTAAAGAAATATTAACCGAGGTTATGAACGCGGTGACGCTTGAAACGCCTAAGATTTGCGGTTTGTTTTCGCAAGCGCGTTAACTGGCTGTAAATTTTAAGGAATAAAGGAAAAAATATTGATTATTGTCTGACGAGAGAGTCGCGAGCGTTGATTTTTAAAAGCGGAGTTTTACATTTTTAAGTTTGTTATTTAACGGATAACGCAAATAATTTCACAAAATATTATTCATATTTTTTACGGAAAAATAGCGGACAATTTGCGGAATTTTAACAAAATTTGGAGAAATTGGTTACATTAAACGCCGCGTTTCGTGGGAAAGAAGATCGGTCTGGCTGGAGTTACCCTGTTTTGTCAGGATTGACGCAAACTTGGAGGCGGGCCAGGGAAAAATTATTCGCGATTCGCTCATATCCAGCGGCAAGGCCGTCGCGAAAGGGCAATATGTCACCCTCGCGTTTCCCGGCGTAATGGGTTCCGTCCGCGTACGAGGCGACGCGAAGACTCCATAAGACAGCTCCAGCGCGCCCTTCATCTCTCGCGCCCGCGCGTCTCCGCCCTTTTTCGCTTATCTTCGCCCATTTCCCCCCATTTCCGGCCTTTTCCGGTCATTTCCGGCTTTTCCGCCTTTTTCCGCCCGCGCCAGAGGATTATCAGCCAATTACGCTCATGTCCGCCTACGCCAGCCTTCTCTCCCCATTTCCCAACTCCCTGTCGCGCGATGGCCACGCGCGCTCGCGCGTTAATTGCCGGTCAGGCTATGGGCCGCTTTGGCCCAGCGACGCGGAGCGTGGGCCGTGGGTAGTTTGTTCGGGCCGTTTTGAGGGGAGCGAGAGTTCCGTCGGGAAGAGCCTCAAAACCCCGCGAAAAGCGGTGGTGGCGGCGAGTGAGGGTTCTTTCCACGCGCCGACGTGGGGAGGTCATTTTCCTTGTCTCTTTTGGCGGTTTCTTTGGCTCTGGTGGATTGACTCTCTTGGAGGGTTTAGCGGAGTCGCTGATTTGGGGACGGCGTCGCGCGTTGGCTTAATGGTCAGTTTACGCTTTCGCGTAGGCAAAATGGCTTTAGGCGCCGTGGGAAAAAATTTGCGCGATCGCGGTACTCGCGCGAAGGTGGCTGGACATTTTCGCCCGCTTTGGCGCGTTCAATTATATTCCAAACGGGTTCATCCTTAATTTCCAGCGCTTCAGGGAACGCCTTGGAGCGAGCTTAGTGGCGCGAGTCCGCGTCACTCAGCATCCTCTCATGTTACAACGTGAATCTTTGTATACAAGAGCTTAACGCGCGCGAAGAAGGGAACATTTAGAAGGGGGACTCGGCGAAGTCGCGCCCAATAGTCGAACGGCCTAGATCCGGACCGGCGAGACGCGCCCGAAGATAGCCTCGCTCCATAAGGCGGGCCCGCTGACGCCGCGCGTAACCCAAAAGTTAAAGCCTGGGACGCGGTTTTCCGGGGCGACTCTGTCATAATAATTAATTTTCGCCCAAAGAACGCGCTTTCCATCATGGAACTTTACGCGAAAGAGAAGGTTAGCGCCGTTCTCTCTTCTGGATTTTCATGCCTTTTTCTCAGTTATTTGAAAAGATATCAAACCAGGCGCGATTGCTCAATCCCAACCGCCGCTAGCCCAACCTCGATTTTCCCGTTTCATGGAAGTGGAAACCAGGTTGGCGGAGGATCAAAAATTTTAGCCGCCACGTCATTTTTCCCAACGATTCCCACCGCTAAACATTTTACTGTCGCGCCTTTCGTGAATAAACCTTTATAGTAGCGCCTTTTCGCTATTTGAGCCTCGCCAAGAGCGATTGCTTTTTGAAGTTTATCGCGTCTACGCGTTTCGATGTCGTCTTTGGGATCCTTTTCTAATTTTTCATATTTAAATTCGCCAACAAAACTCGTATTTTTTGGCGTTTTAATTAAAAAATCAATAACTCCTTCCGGGGAAACAACCTGTGAAGTTACTTTAAAAGACATACTTTTCAGGACCGCGAAAATGATAGCGTGATGGAATCCTTCTCTTTCCGATTGTTCAAAGTAAGTTAACCACGATAAAATTCGCGTAAAAGCGTCCGATAATTGGTCAGCGTCAAAATTCATAAGAGCGTCTGTAATTTGTTTTTTTAAATCCAAAATTTCCTTATTATCTTCATCTTTATTAGTTAAATAACTGAGAAGATGGTAATTAAAACCATCTTCGACTTCCTTATTTGGAAATTTCAATAAAAATGATTCAGCGCTAGTACGCTTCGCGACCGTCAGGTATCCTGTCTGAAAAAGAAGTGGCGATAGCCGTAATTTATTCACGTCAATCGCGTCCAATTGTTTATTATTTAAATGAAACAAATCGGAATCGGTTAATTCAAGAGGACGCTTTTTGATGTATTTTAAAAGAAATGAAATGGAGCCTGACGAAAACCAATAATTTTTTAATTCTTTTCGTTGAAAGAAATTCATCAATGTGTAGGGATTAATAACTCTCCGCTTTCCATCCCAGGAATAACCGTAATATTGTTTAAGAACCAAATTTTTAAAAGCGCTTAATTTTAAGGAAGCTGGAAGAAATTTCATCGATTTATTGTACTCCAATATCGCTGGAAGGTAACTGTCGAAATAGCGGTCAAATTCATCCAAGGTAAACCCGCAAATATTATGGTAATCAGGATCCATAGAAATATCGCGAAGATTATTAAACACCGAGAAAATAGATGCTTTCGCGAATTTAGTAACTCCGGTAACGAATAGTAACCTTATCTTATTTTTATCCATAGCCGTTTTTAATGAAGAATAGAAAGTATGAAGAACCTCGCGGTTAATTTTCGCTTGAATGACATTATTAATATGCGAGAGTATAGGAGCGTCATACTCATCGATGAGAAACGCGACAGGCTTCCCGCTTTCTCTGTTAAGAGACCAAATGAGTTTTGTGACGATGTCGGCCGGTATTTCTCCATTTATTTCTTTGAGGCCAAAGTCTTTGGCGATTTCAATCAATTGCGTGGATATGGAGTTGTTTAATTCATTTTTATCGCAAGAGTCCCCTGTCATTGAGATACTAATCACGGGAAATTTTTCAAATTTGTAGTCAGCGGCTTTGGAAGCTATCCAAGATCTTTGAACAAATCCTTATTACCCATATAAAGTTCGTAAATTGCCGATAACAGGAGAGATTTTCCAAACCGTCGAGGTCTAGAGAGAAGATAGCAACCCGGTCTAGTGACAATTTTATGTATTAATTCAGTTTTATCGACGTAAAGCAAATTGCCGTTAATAATCATGGGGAATGTCTCTCCACTAATGGGGAGTTCCATCATCGCCTAACCTCCTTAAACTTGAGAAAAGTTAAAATTATAGTTAAAACGCCTTTTATCGCGCGCGGCGGGTTTCGACGCAAATTTATCGCTACCCATTGTCAGAGTTAGGCG
Source organism: Deltaproteobacteria bacterium (assembly GCA_031265205.1). Classification (GTDB taxonomy): domain Bacteria; phylum Desulfobacterota; class Desulfarculia; order Adiutricales; family Adiutricaceae; genus JAISCZ01. Next base: position 5,393 of record JAISCZ010000098.1, on the reverse strand, counting down.
TGTCGCTTCTGATTTCGCGTTAAAGCGGGCTTATTTGCCTTTTAGTAAAGTCGCGTCATTTTCCGAGGAGCCGACAAGAATCAAGTAATAATCGCGCCAATTTAACCACAAAATAATCTTGGTTGGTCGCGCGCGTTGGCTTTATCGGCGCGGCTAACTTTTATTCCAAGGAATGACCCTTACGCTCAAAAGAGAGACGGACATCATTATTATAAGGTTACGCCTCAACAAATAGCAAGGAAATGGAACGCGATGCCGCGAGTCAGTAAACTATAAAAAAAATTAAAAATAACGCGTAAGCGTTATCCGCGGCGTTTCAATTATCCCTCGCCTCATAAATCCCGCGCGCGCGTCAAAAACTCGCGTTTCTCTTGTCACGCGCTTCCAACTCGCCAACGAAACGCGAGTTTTCTTTATCGCGAACTTTTGGGGAACGCTTTTTCGCGAGGCGCGGCCCTAACCCACGGACGCGCTTTGGCGCCGCGAGTGGCCACAAAGCGGAAGACGCCGCTAGGGCTTCCCGCCTTGAAGCGCGTGAGCGCGTCCCTGAAGTTTATTCGCTCCGTATTTCTCGCTTCGGCGACGGCGCGGCGGAAAGATAGAGCCGCGCTTTCCTCAAAATCCAGCGCTGATGGCTCTCCCGGGGTAAAGACCCTCGTCGCGGTCGCGGCTCCTCTCCGCTTAAGCCTGGACGCTTTATTGGGAATTTTGGGGCCTTTTCGTAAGGAACGATTGAGCGATTTATGATTTTTCGACCCGAGTCCCGGCCCGGAAGGCAAATGACGTTCCGCGCCAAGTCGTCAAACTTTCGCGAGGGCGCCCCTCCTTTGCTGGGCCATTAAGGATTCCTTAGATGCCTGGCGACTGGACGCCTTCGCTTTTCCACGGAAGGCGGCGATACCCCGCGCGCCGAATAAAACGAGGGAGCCAAGGCGCGGGCGCGGCCCGCCGGGCTCGCCGCGAAGCGCGGCGCTTTAAGTCGCGAGGCGCTCTCCCACGGCCCCAAGCCTTTTGGGGGAGATATAGCGGCTATCCTCCAGGGGCCAGCCCCATCCGCCCTCAAAGACTTATTGACCGGGCGATCGCCTGTTCGCGGGAACGCCGTTTTGACTCCTTGGCCACGTTCTTCCAGAGCTATAACAAGCCCCTCCGCGCGTGGCGGATCGCCGTCAGCGGGACGTTTACGGGATCTTCGCCAGCGGCGGCGCCATTGTCTTGACCCAGGAAACCGCGTAAGGCGGAGGCCCCTTCGGCGGCAGGCCAGGGACCCTTGTAGCTACCTTGAAGAAAAAGCGGGCAATGAGGGGACAGTGACGAGGATTAGGATTTCCGCCTCGTGGACAAAAGCGGCGAAAAAGCCTCGCGGAGGGAGGAATAACCCCCCCTTAAAGCCATTTAAGCCGTTTTCTCGCCGAATGTCGCGGAAATTCGTTTAGCGACCTCCCGGAATTTTTGTAATACGCGTTGCCTCTCCGGATAACGACGCCAGAAAAACTGGGCCGCTATCCTGGAGCTCCTGAAAGACATCCTGGTACTTCTGAAAGAAGAAAGAGGCCTTGGAAAAATTCGCCGCGCGACGCCTGGTTAAACGGGCGCGCGGACATGGGGAGGCCAAGCGCCCGGTTCAGTCGCCCGGCCAAGTCGCCTCCCGCGGCGCTAATTCCACGCGGACCTCCCGTCAAATGATCTTTTGCCCCAACTGCCCGTTCCCCGTTAAAATCGCGTCCCCTAAAGCCGGGGAAGCTCCCCCCGAAGCGCGCGCCCGTTTCGGCGCCGCTGGCCAAATAACGCCTCCGCGTTTTCAAGGCGTCATCTATCCGGCGGCCTCGCCCAGGCCCTCGAAGCGCCGGTGGGTCGGCGCCCGTTCGCGCAGGGACAGGGCCGAGGAGCGCCTTTCTCGTCAGGCGGGGGAAAAGGATTTCGCGAACCTTCGGAGTTTGGGGACCCAAGAAAAGTCGAAAAGCCCCAGCCCCCGAGATTTCGCGGGGTTGGAGCCAGAGCCCCGCGCCCGAGCGCCAAACGCCCGCGGCTCATTGTCATGGTTTTTTCGCGGCGCGTGGCCAGGACTATCGCCGGGACGGCCTTCGCGCTCGGGCGCTTTATACCGCCGGATTTCCGGGGTTTATCGTCTCCCTTACGCGCTTTGGCGGGAGTCCCCGACCCTCCCCCGGGCCACCGTTCGCTGGAGGTCTTTTCCGAGCCCCTAGAATTAGGCGGATTTTTTCCTATAATTTTCGCGCGACCGCCCGCCTCGCGCGCGGGGGGCTTGGCCGCGCCGTAATTTCGCTTCCCGAGGGGTCGCGCTCCAAGCTCTTCGCGCGGGACCCCTTAATAAGGGATTAGCGCGCAATAGGGAATTATCGCGCCAAAAATTCCCGAAGGCCCGCTTTTGCGTAAAATTACCGCTAAAATTACGCGTTACCGCCAAAATCGCGAGGAGGAAGACGAGGGGCATGGGAAGGGACGCGGCGCCGTTAGGCGGCGCGAGCGCCCGCGAGCGTCCGCGGGATGAACCGTCTTCTATTGGGCTTTCGCGTAGCCTCGGTTTTTACTCATTTTAAACGCGTCACGCGCGTTTACCGAAGTTGTTTAGGATGATTATTTGAAGTTTCCCTTTAAAAAAGCGTCTCAGGGCGCGCGGCCGAGCCGAATAATTTTTTAAGAGGCGGAAGCTAAATTAAAAGACGCTAATTAAACGCAAAAGCGCTTAAATATATGTAAATAAGAGCGACTTTGCGTAATTCGGAACGCGACTTTCTAAGGCGATAAGTGGGCTTTCGCGCGAAGAAACACTTTATTTTTTTCTTCTAAATCGCGCGCGATAGACGCTTTTCGCCCTTATTTAGCCACGCGAGGCGCGAGTCTCTGGAAAAAGGGTCGCCGCGGAAGTCTAGAGACGCGTTAAAGTTAAGCGTATAATGCTCTTAACGCTTTGGGACACTTTTTTCGCGCGGGCAAAGTTTCCCCAAGAGGAGCGTTCTCTCTCGCGCGAGGTAGCTTTGAGGCTCTTTTGGCCTCCTTGTCTCGCGGCTCGCTTTAAAGAAACCCAAAAGATCCCCAAATTCGGAATAGCCGCCTTCCGCTTTGGCAATATTTAGGTCCCTTACGTGTCTGTCGGAAAAGTCGTCGCGCCTCCCTCCAAGGGGGGAAAAATTATTTCCGCGTCAACTTTGCGCGGGAGTCTCGCTCACCCGTCCAAGGCCACGCCTTGGCGCCATCCCCAGGCCTGGGTGCCCACGGAAATAAGTTTTTATTTCTTTTTAGCCCCTTTCTTTTTCTGGCCCATTTTTGTCGTTTCGATGATCCTCCAAACCTACAGCCAGGACCTGGACGGAGTCCCCTTAAGCCAGCTGCGCGACTACAATCCCCCCACGGTCTCCTTCATTTTGGCCGCGGACGGGACCCCCATGGCCGAGATCTACAATGAGCACCGCCTGGTCGTCCCTCTCAGTTACATCCCGGAAATGGTCGTCCAGGCTTTTTTAGCGGCGGAAGATAGCTCCTTTATGCAGCACCAGGGCGTGGACCTCTTCGGGATCGCCCGGGCGGTCATCGCCAACTACAAAGCCGGGCACACGGTCCAGGGGGCCTCGACCATCACCCAGCAGATGATCCGGACCTTTCTCCTCACCAACGAAAAGACCTTTGACCGTAAACTCAAAGAAATGATCCTGGCCTGGCGCGTGGAAAGGCTTTTAAGCAAAGAGGAGATCCTCTATCTTTATCTGAACCGGATCTATCTGGGGAGAGGCGCCTACGGGGTGGAGTCCGCCTCGCGCATGTATTTCGGGAAAAGCGTCCGGGATCTCAATCTGGCGGAGGCCTCCATGCTCGCGGGCCTCGTGAAAGCCCCCGGCAAACTGCGGGCCCACGAGCGCACCGAGGCCAGCCGCGACAGGCAAAGGTACGTTTTAAACCGCATGCTCGCCGACGGCTACATCACCCAAGACGAGGGCCTGGCGGCCTTAAATACCCCTTTGCGTTTTATCGCCCGGAGGCCCAACCTCTACCGGGAGGTGAGCCCGCAATTTTCGGAAGTGGCCCGCCAGCAGATTGTCGCCGAGTACGGCTCCGACGCTATCCTAAACGAGGGTCTCCGGATCCACACGACTTTGGACCTGAAGGTCCAGGCCCTGGCCGAGGAGGCGGTGCGCAACGGCCTCAACAGTCTCGCCCGCCGCCAGCGCATGAGCCCCATCATCGCCCACCTTAACGAGCCCCAGGTCAAACTCTATCTCCAGCGCAGCTCCGCGAGCGTGGCGGCGCGTCCACTCCTGCCGAACCAGGAGCCCGCGGCCTTGGCGCGGGGCTTTAGCGAGGACCCGGAAAGGCCGGGCGTCTTTCTCTCGGTCGGCACGGAGGAAGGCTTTCTCCCCGGGGAAGCCGTCGCCTGGCTGGGCAAACGGAAAATTACCGATCTTTTTAAGATTAACGACTTAGTCATGGTCCGGGCCGTCGCCAAGGATCCCGTCTCGGGGTATTGGCTTTTCGAGACCGCCCCGCCACCCGAGATCCAAGGGGCCCTAGTCCTTATGGAAAACGCCACGGGCAAGGTCATCGCCATGGTGGGAGGCCGGGATTTTGGGATTGAGGGGGTCGGCAACAGCGACTTTAACCGGGCCATTTTGGCCTTAAGACAGCCGGGCAGCTCCTTTAAGCCCTTCGTGTACACCGCGGCCTTGGATCACGGTTACACCGAGGCCTCGGTCGTCTATGACGTTCCTATCAGCTACCCGGACGGCCCGGGGAAGATCTGGAGTCCCCGCAACTACGGCGGGGGCCATTCCGGGGCCATGACTCTCTATGACGCCATCAAGCGCTCGGTCAACGTGGTGGCCGTCAAAATCTGCGAGGCCGTGGGTCCCGCCACCGTGGTGGAATACGCCCATAAAATGGGCATTACCACGGCCCTGACGCCAACCTTGGCTTTGGCCCTGGGCGCCTCGGAGGTGACTTTAATCGATCTCACCAAGGCCTACACCACTTTCCCCAACTTAGGCTCCTGGGTCTGGCCCACTTTCATCCAGCGGGTGGACGACCGTTTCGGGAGGCCCATTTTGGCGCCTCAGCCCTATTTTACGGAGGCCATTTCCCCCCAGACCGCTTACATCATGATCGACATGCTCACGGGGGTGGCCACCCGGGGGACGGCCGCGCGGGTGGGCGCCGCCTTAAAGGTCCCGGTGGCCGGGAAAACCGGCACCACCAATTCCCAGGCGGACGCCCTCTTCGTGGGTTTCACCCCTGAGTACACCTGCGGGGTCTGGGTGGGCGGGGAGACGCGCGTTTCCCTGGGGAACGGCGAGCAGGGAGGCCGGACCGCCGCCCCGATTTTTATAGAGTTTATGACCAACTTCCTGGCCGACAAGGAAACGGGCCGTTTCACCGTCCCG
>JAISCZ010000063.1 GCA_031265205.1 Deltaproteobacteria bacterium | reverse complement strand
GGCGACCGAAATGACCGAGTTCGTGCGCAACCAAGTCCTCGCGCAAGCCGCGGTGTCCATGTTGAGCCAGGCCAACTCCCTGCCGCAGATGGCTCTCTCTCTCCTGAACGGGTAAAACTTTCTCTTAACGGTCTATCTAAACCTTCAAACGCCCCAAACCGGCCCTCTCCTTTCCAGGGGAGGGCCGGTTTTTTTTCGCGCGCGGCGCAATCCGCGCGGCATCTCTCTTTCTTGCCCTTTCTCTTTTATTCTCTCGCGCTCTTCCACTCTCTCTTTTTTTTCTTCTCTCGCGCTCTGTCTCTCTTTTTTCTTCTCTCACAGCCTTTCTCTTTTTCTTTCTTTTCTTCTCTCTCGGTCTTTCTCTCTCTATCTCCATCTCTCTCTCTCTCGCGCGCGCGCGCCACTGCGATGAGCGGCATCACGGCGCTAAAGCGAGCGGCATCCATTCGCTCCAAGCCTTAATCTCGCGCAAAGCGTCACAATTCGGCTAATTTCTATTCTCTTAATTCTTATTATTTTCTCTTTCGTTTTTTCGCGCGCATTGCGCGCTTTTAAGAATATTTTTTCCTCTTACGAACTTAAATAATTTCCCCTCCAATTTCGCGCGCTCAAAAAATTTAAACGCGCGAGGGGCCTCTCCCCGACGTGGGAAAAAGCGCGCGCGCCACCCTTTGGCCTTCCCGAGAGGCCTTTTTCGCCCCCACCTCTTCCCCCGTCCCCTCAACTCTCCCCTCTCGCCGCTCTCCCCTCCCCTCTCCATGGCGCCCCGAATTTTTCTTTCCCCAAGATTGAGGGAACCCCCTCGCGCCCTTTCTGGGCGCCCCATGGCGCCGCCTTCTTTTTTCCCCTAAGATTGGCGAGCGCCCTTCCAAAAAGAAAAACTTTTCCCCTTTGGCCTTGGGCCCTTGGGCCGGGCCGTCACTGGCGGCGCCGCCATTTTTTTCAATTATTCCCTGAATTTAGCTTTAGCGAAGGGCGCTGAAATCTTTTCTTGACAACCTTTCCGCAAAAACCTTAGAATGCCTCAATACTAGGCGCCATGAAGGCTTAATAGGGAATCCTGTGCAATTCAGGGACGAGCCCATCGCTGTGTTTCCTCGCCAAACCCCTTTGGCGTTTCCGTTCTTTTTCCGCCACTAATCTACTCCAGCCAGGTTGGGAAGGCCGAACGGAAATGGGATAAGTCAGAAGACCTGCCTGAAGTATTCTCCGGGACGACTCGTTTGGGGTCCAGACGACACTCCCCGTAAAAATCAACGTCTTTCCAGGATCATGGGCGTCCCGGATCACGCGACTAGTTCGGTGATTCGGGTTTTTTTTGGCCATTTGTCCCTCAGCCACATTACTATTGGTAACCAAACTTGGGTAATTATTCCATTAAAAACATGTTCCTCAACGCCGACCCCATGGTTCAGGGAGTTATGATCCTGCTCCTCATCGCGTCTCTCGCGTCCTGGGTCGTCATTCTCGAAAAGACCGCCATTCTCAAAAGGGCCTCCAAGGCCATTTGGATGTTCAAGCGCGCCGCTTACGAGATTGATCGCCGCGTGGATCCGGCGGATTTTCCAGGCTTCACCTCCAAAATCGTCGAGGCTGGCCTCCGCGAGAGCCAAGACACGGCGGGAGGGGAAACCAGGGCCGACTTTCGGGAAAGATCCGAAAGGTCCATGCGCGCCATCCTCTCGGGACGGCTGGATCGCGTCGACGCGCGCGTTAACCTCTTGGCCACGGTCGGCGCCACCAGCCCCTTTGTGGGCCTGTTCGGCACCGTCTGGGGCATCATGCACAGCTTCATCGGCATCGCCGCCTCCGGGGAAACCACCCTGGCCGTCGTGGCCCCAGGCATCGCCGAAGCCCTCTTCGCCACGGCCATGGGCCTGGTCGCCGCCATTCCGGCGGTCATCGCCTACAACAAGATCAACAACACCATTAAGAAGATGACTAAGGAAGCCTTAGCCGCCATCGGCGTCGTGGGCAATAACTTGGCCAGGCTTCGCTTTTCGCCTGAGGAGGCGGCGCCCAGACCCCGGCGTCAACCAGAGCCCAGCCCCGTTCTCCTCGCTAAAGCTGAAAACCAAGGGTAACTATCATGGAGCGACGCGACGAGCTCATCCCTGGACAGTCGGAAGTCAGCGCTATTTCCGATATTAACGTGACGCCTTTCATTGACGTCATGCTGGTGCTACTAATCATTTTTATGGTTACCGCGCCTCTCATGATGGGCGGGGTTAAAATCAACCTCCCCCGCGTGGACGGGAACCCCATGCCCCGCCCCGATCACCCCCTCATTGTCAGCCTCGACGCCGAAAACGTGGCTTACGTGGACAAGGAGCCCGTGGACGCGAGTAGCCGCAAGGAAGTCTTCCACCAGCTCGCCGTGGAGTCCGAGTCCGGCGAGGTCTTCGTGCGGGGCGACGGCGAGGTCAAATACGCCCGAATGATTGACCTCATGAGCGAACTGGGGCAGGCCGGCTTCGCCCGAGTGACTTTGGTCACCAATGTCCAGACTGGGCCTTCCCCCCAGCTGACCCCGCCGGCGGGCGCCCCGGCCCCGACTCCGGGCCCGGCCCCTGACCTCAGGCCCAGCACCGCCCAAGCCGCGGCGCCCGCCCCGGCCCCCAGCGCTCCCTTGGCCTCGGACGCTCCCCCCAACGCTCCCGCTCCCCCGAGCGGGCCCGCCCCGGCCCCGGCCGCGGGCTCTCCGGGAGCCTAAGCCTTTAGCCTTTCGCCTTAATTCCCAAGATTTTCAAATCTGGATCTCCTTGGCCTGTTACTAATCAAAGGTATCGTTTCGATACATAGCATTCGCCGCCCATGGATCCTTCCCCGCCCAACGCCGAAAAACTGATCTTTCGCCGCGCCCTTATCACGGCGGCGATTTTTCACGCCGTTATCCTCCTCTTTCTGTTAGTTCCCGGGGCTAAATCCAGTTGGAAGCCCCTGGCGGTGATGGAATTTGAGCTATACGATCCTTTGGGCGGTTCCCCCGGAGGCGGCGACGAGTCCGCCGCCGGTCCCGAGGAAACCCAACCGGAACCAGAGCCTGAGCCGGAGCCGGTTCCCGAGCCGGAACCGGAGCCCGAGCCAGAGCCTGAGCCTGAGGAAGAGCCTCCGCAGATCATAGAAAGCGTCGCCGAAGAGGCCGAAGTGGCGCCTCTCCCGCCCCCGCCTCCTCCCGAGCCCCCGAAACCCAAGCCCAAACCCAAGCCTAAACCCAAACCCAAGCCACCCGCGGCGCCTCCCGGTCCCCCAGGGCCCCCAGACGCCCTTCCCGGAGCCGGTCCCGGCGGAGGTCCCGGCGACGGCCAAGGCGGAGTTGGCGGCGGCACGGGCCGGGGCAACGCGGACGCTTTGGCCGCCTATAAAACCAAGGTCAAGCGGAAACTGGAAAGGTATAAAAAATACCCGCCCCGAGCCCGCGCGGATCGCATCGAGGGCTTGGTTACCATCAGGTTTACCCTTAACCGCCAGGGCGAGGTGGTAAGCGCTTCCGTGGTCAAGAGCTCCGGCCAGCCCATTTTGGACGACGAGGTGGAAGCCTTGCTCCGGAGGGTCAATCCCTTCCCCAAATTTCCCGACGAACTCCCCGATAGCACGCTCACCTTGACCGCGCCCATCCAATTCGCCCTCCGTTAGCGGAGGGCGCGCGGGAAAATTTTAGTGGGTTCGCCTTCCGCGCTTAAACTTGGGAGGCGCCCGCCGGCGCGCGTTAACTTTCGCTCTTTTGTAAGGCCCGGGCGCGAGCTTGCCCTTTTTGCCCCTTCCCTTTAGCCCTTCCCTCAAAGGGAAGGCCGTTGGAGGGCGCGCCTTACCGCCTTTCCCACGCGCGGCGCCTTTCGCGCGCCCTCCTCGAGTTTTTCGCGCGCCTCCTCGCGTTTTCCGCGCGCTTTCCGCGCGCGGCGCCGCGATGGCGCCTGGCCGCCCTCGCGGCGAGACTCGAGGGAAAGAACCTTACCCCCGCTCGCCGCTGGGCGGCGCCGCCCGCCCTCAGCGCCTTAGCTCTCCTTCGCCTGAAACCGACGGCTCTCGCGCCGGAGGGCGCGCCTAATTAAAAAAAGCGCGCCCGACCTCGAAAGGCGCTCCCCCTAACAGGTGGAGTAACCGCAGTTGTCGCATTTGCGGCAGCTTCCCTCCCGCCTTAAGGAGAGCTTCTGGCACTCGGGGCAGAGATCGTAGGCCCCGAGGGCGTGGGGGACGGGGACCGGGCAGCCCTTGTCCAGGTAATCTTTCCGCAGACGCATCAGAAAGCCGATGGCTTGGGGGAGGCTGTTGCCCACGATGGGCTCCTCGCTCATTTTGGTGCGGATGATGACCCTCTGGTCCATCTTCACCTTGGAAAGGACCTTCACCAGAGACTCGAAAAGGAAGGGCGCTTTGCGGAGAGCCACCGAGAGAATCATGCCAAAGGCGGTGAAGATGGCGTTGACGTCCGCCCCCACGTCCCCGGCCGAGACGAAGACCTCCCGGATATTATTGTGGGAGTCGTGGCTTAAGGTGATGTGGGCGTTTAAAGAAGAACTGCGGGCCTTGTAGATGCGCCCGGGACGGTCGTCGCCGATGTCCTCGTCGCTCGCCTCGTCGCGCTCGACCTGGCGGTCGGGCCCGTCGGGGGCTTGCTCCGGCTGGGGGGAAACGACCGAGATAACGCCCTCGAGGCTCGTGTCCCGGTAGACCGTGAAACCCTTAAGGCGCATGTCCCGCGAAAGCGTTATCAGCTCTTTGACGTCCTCGACCGTGGCGCTGGCCGGGAGGTTCACGGTCTTGGAGACCCCCGTGTGATTGTGGCGCTGGAAGGCCGCGAGCATGGCGAGCTGCTCGGCGGGCGAGAGTTTGAGGGCGGTCTGCTCCTCGGCCCGCGCGTGAAAATCCGGATATTGGCGGAAGAGATCGGAAAGCTCGGCGGGCCTGAGGGTAAAGTTGAGCCAGCCCGCGTCGGCGTCGCGGACTCTCCTCTCCACGGCCAGCGCGTAATAGGGCTCAATTCCGGTGTCGATATTCCGTAAAAAGGCCGAAACGCTCCCCGTGGGGGCCTGGCTGGTGGTGAGGCAGTTGAAAAAACCGCCCTTTTCCTCCACGAGATGGCGCAGATCCGCGAGAATGGGCTCGGCGACATCCGCGAGCCCGCTCGCCGAAAAAGTTTCCCCCAACTCCGCGAGATGCCCCGTCCAGTAGGGGGCGTTCTCGTAAACCCAGCCGGTTTTCCGGGCCAAGGTGGCCGACATCCCCAAGGTTCCCAAGGTCAGGGAGGCCTGGGTGGCCTGGGCGAAGGAGACGGCCTCGGTCGAGCCGTAGGGCGCTTCCCCCCAATAGGCCAGGAGCAGAGCCGTGTGGAAACCCGAAAGCCCCACGCCCACGGGCTTTTTCTCCTGGGTTTTCTCCCGAATTTCCGGGAGGGGATAACCCTCGTCAAACTCTAAGATGAGGTTCCCCAGATACGTGGCCAAAGAGGCCATTCTCCCCAGATAACTCCAAAACTTAGGCCCAAAAGCCCGCGTCCAGCCCTTAAGGTCGAGCTGGGGGGAAAGCCCCTCCGCCGTCAGCTGGTTATGGGTAATCCGCGCGAGCCTCGCGGCGTTTACGGTAATGAGGTTGCAGGCCGTGCCGCTGGAGGCCAGGTACTCCCCGCAGGGGTTGGAAAAGCGCGGCTCGTCGGAGGCCCTTAGGGGCGAATATTTGAGCATATTATCGACGAAAAGGAGCCCCGGGTCTCCCGTGGCCCACATGTTCCGCGCCACGAGGTCGATAATCTCGGGCTCGTTCCAGAATTCCCCAAAGGCGTTCACCGAGATATTCATGTTGGAAAGGTGGGGGCTCTGGGCCGGCCTTTCCTCCGGGGGCAAGGTTTGGATAAACTTGTTGAGTTTGGAGTTGAAATTCTTGGCCTGGATAAAATCGCGGATATCCTTGTGATCCCAGTCCATCTGCACTAAAAGGGCCCCGCGCCTGCGACCGCCCTGGTTGGTGGTCCCGGTCACCGCGTCAAAGTCCTGCAGAAAGCCCACGGGCCCTGAGGCGACTCCCTGGCCCATGTCCACGGCCGAGCCTTTCGGGCGCAGCTTGGAGATGTCGACTCCCGCGCCGCCCCCGGCCATATAGATGGTGCGCATCTTATGGCGCATCTCCTCGATCTCCTGGAGGCTGTCCCCCACGAATCCCAAGGGATAGCAGGAAAAGTACCCGGGCCTGCGGGTGTGGGGATTGCCAAAGGACATAAGGAGCGGAGAAGCGGGGATAAGCTGCCTCGTCAAAAGGGCGATGACCAAATCCTCGGTTAAGCCCTCGTCGGCGATGGGACTTTGGATCGACGCGAGCTTGGGGACTATCCTGCGGGCGATGATATCCTGGTAATCGCTCTCCTGAGGCTGTCCGCTTAAGGGGTCGCGGACGGCGTAGCGGGTGGTGGTAAGGTATTTGTCAAAAGTTTCCCAGGCCTCAAAGACGCTCTTGAGGTGGGGATCGTTTTCGCGCGGGGAGTCTTGGGGCTCCATAAACGGCAATTCCTTTTCGAGGTAAATTCTCTTAGGGGTTAATTCTCTTAAGGGGGTTAATTCGCGGCGCGGGCAAGGAGGCCGCGAGCCGCGAAATTATCCGGGGGATGTCTGGCCTTGAAGACGAGAGCCTCGCCCTCCCCGTGGCGCGTCGGCCGCGAGGGGAAAAAAGGACGGAAAAACCCCGCGACGGGGGTCGCCGTCCCTCGGGGGGTAAGGAAGTCGAATAGTCCGAGAGGCTCTCGCGCCAATCTTTATTTGTCCCTATATATAGTATCTTAATCAAAATTGCAAGGCTAATTAACGAGGCGCGAGAACTTTCGCGTCGCTTCGCTACCGGCCCGCCTCCGCTCCGAGCCCCAGGGAGTCGCCCCCAGAAAAATATTTTTCCCGCGCGCTCCCGCGCGCCCGGCGTGGCTAAACGCGGACCTAAGCCCAGGACCAAGCCAGGCGCGCGTCCGCGCCCAGCCCAGGCCTTCCTCCGGCCCCTCGCCACGGAGGGGACTTAAAGGGAATCCTCGCGGACAAGGCCATATTAGCCCCGAAGAAGAGCCCTTAAGCCAAGCGCGTCGCGTATTAGTCTCCCTTTCTCCCGTCAGCCAGTCCCGCGAACGCCGCGAAAAAGGATAATTGCCTCATTTATCGGGAAAAGGCATAGATAATCGGGATGGCCTATATTGGTCCAACCGAAAAATCTTAGCGAAAAGACAAGCTCTTGAGCTCTTGAGGGCGGCTTGACGGAGCGCCCGCAAAAAAAATCTTTTCGCGGCCCATGGGCGGGAAGCCACCCAAAGGCGCCGGATTTTAGGGCTCTGGAGCGGGCCAGGAAGAAAAGCTGACACTCGCGGCCAAAAACCAAACGGATAGCGTCGCCGCGCGAGGCGCCTTTCAGACGCGGGAACCCTCGGTCATGGCCTTGGCCTAAGCTTTGGATTTGATTAGGGCCATCCGTCCAATCGGCTAGCCAACGCGCCTTTCGCGCGTCCGCCGTCTCGACTTGGCGCCCGAGTCGCGGAAGCGAGAGGCTGGCTTCCATCCCATCGAGCGTCGCGCAAATCAGCGCTTTTGAAAAGGACGGTCTGGGAGCTTATTTCAGGAGGCCACGTCGGCGCGCCTCTTGGGCCCAACCCAAAAGACAAAAACGAGCCGCCGCGCGGCTTATTTCGGAGACGCTATGACCAAAACGCCAACCAAACGCCACAATCCCGTAGGCGCCCCCGAGCCTCAAACACATTACGCGCTCCCGCCAATCCAACGCCTTCCAAGGGTTCAGGGATAGTACGTAATTAATGAATTGCCCTGCTTGAGCCACGCGTAGTTGCGTTTGACGGCTTTCAACTGGAACTCGCCGGGGATGGAGCGTAGATCTAGCGCGCTTACCTAATGATATCGCTCGCGATAAGGTCGAGTCACAAGCTGCGCTCAGTAAGGCGTTTTTGCTTCTGTTTCGGATTATGCAAAATCTAGCATTACCTCTTGGTTGAGACCCAACAAGAGGTGGGCGTGACCGAGTTCGGGGGATTGACGAAGCTGGCCCACGAGAGCCAGAAGCGGCCAAGTTGGTCCATCCACGGGCAGTCGTTTATGGCGGTCTCGCGACCGTGAAGCTTTTTAGCGCAGATTTGATTGACATTGCTGTTCATCACGCGACGCTGGCGAGAGCCTTGTGGAAGGTCTCCAGTACACGCAGACACTCTACATAATCACGGTTTCAGCTTCCTTCCGAATAGCGCAGTCGACGAGTTCGTGGTTTCCAGCTAGAATCACGCTAAACTCCTTGCGTTCGCGTATGTCATCATTGGAGGAAACAGGCATGTGGCAGAGGCCGATGTTTACCTAGGTTTTAGTTGATGGTTTTGAGACATTTGAACCAGATTTTGGCGGTGGTTGTGGAACGGCTGGTTTATTATCTATCAAACCTGGAGAATAGCCTCTTGCGTTAATTTTAAAATTTGAACCAATTTTAGCTGGTTTGTAATCACGCTTTTCACTTGGATTACTCCCATCTTTTGCCGCGGCACTGTTGATTTTGTTTAAAGCGTCACTGTTTGACGCGTCCGTTGTATAGGATTTACTCAATTTAAAACCCTCCCTTAGCCCCAGAACTCAATGTGTTTGACTTGATCCTTCGCAATTAATATGCCTTGATTTTCAGGATCATCAAGATATTCGCCATTTTCGTCAAGCCTATAAATATATTCGACGTATATATCTCTTTCATTTGGATCAGATGATGTAAACGAATAACTACCGTACCACCCATATATTTGATTATTATCTTTCAAAGTTATAATTACTCGATATGTGCCAAGTTGTGAAAATAACCAATCCCATGTAGAATCGACAGGATCTACAGCTTTTAGGCGAAGTCGTTTTGCTAACCATCCAATAAATCTTTTTTGGACAAATGCGCCAATGACAAATGATAAAATTAGTCCTCCGATTAAACTTATTGCGACAAGTAAAACAAAATACCCATAATATGGAATGCGTTGATTATTATATAAATTTGTAGCCAATATATAAGCCCAGCTCCAAATAGCGAGGTTTATAACGCTATACATAAAGCAAGATAAAAAGGTTGCGTTATCGCTTAATTTTCTGGTCAGATTAAGCGTGGTTAAAATATTACGTATAAAAAAACCAGGCAATAAAAATATTGCGGTATATAAAACTATATTAAGTGATTCCAAATTCATTAAAAAAATCCTTTCAGAAAGAAATAGCTAACTAAAAGGGGATAGCAGTTATTTATCATAATGTAATCCTTCAAATAACCTCTTTAGTCAAAATATTTATTTACTCTTAGCTAGTAAAATTACAATATAGCTTAAAATGAGCTTAACATACTTGGTTAATTGTCGGTCTAGTTTCTTTTTAAATTCATTGTCAGCAAAAGCGTGCGAGTGACCAAAGTGTATTGCTTGACTTGAGTTACTAAATAATTGCTTGGTAACGGCATAGAAATCTCCACAATCACGGCCTGGATTGTAAATAAACATTGTGGTATTAAAGATTAACATTTGCTCTACCAAAAACTTGATCTCCTTGCTAAATAAATGTAGCACAACAACGAAAACAACGCAACAAAAGGGGGTAGATTAAAAAAGGTAGCAATTTAGCTGAATTTATTTGGCGTATCGCAAAGAATAATGATGAAAGTGCAAAAACCTTCACGAAGTAGCCAGACGGACAATGATGCCGTATATGGTATATTTGCCTAATTAGTTGCCCCTGAAAAAGTATTGGATTGGATTAGTCAATGTGGTGCGCATTTATCATGAAACGTGACGTTTGCGCTACCTGAGCGCAAGTTACCCCACATGCTGTGTGCCGAACTCAACAGGTGACTTCAGCTGATGTCCAGGTATTTAAGAAATAGAGACCTCTCTCATGATGAGGATGAAGGCTGACATGATGAACACTGCCAAGACGGCCGCTAAGACGCGGTTCCAGCGACAACG
>JAISCZ010000007.1 GCA_031265205.1 Deltaproteobacteria bacterium | reverse complement strand
TTTCAAGACCGCATTAGCTATATTTTGAGCTAACTCATATAAAAATGTATCATTTATGCCAAAAGGATATATTTCTTTAAGCATTTTAAATATTTTACCATCATTATCAGCACCATCTGTGCTATAATCGCCAATTTTACCTATATCTTTATCGTCATAATCGGTCATTTTATTAAACCTCCCAAGTTCAGTTTAAGAAACTTGGGAGATAATAACACATCCTTAAAAATACTGCTAATTTTTCGGTACACCCGCGCGGGAGAACGCGCGTGGCCTTTCCGCGAAAATTGCGCTAAAATTTAAATCAGAAGGAGAAATTTCACGCGTATGGCTTTTCCACCGGACAACAATGGCGCGCTCCCGCTGGACCTCCCGACGAGTGGCCAAGGGTTCGCCCAAATCAGAAAAAACAATTTTTTGTATGTCGATAAAACCGAATATATTTACCATCTCGCGCGCAAACCGGGCGCCTATTTTCTCTCGCGGCCACGCCGCTTCGGAAAATCTCTTCTCGTAAATTCTCTCCATGAACTCTTTCAAGGCGAGCGAGAGCTTTTCCAAGATCTATGGATAGACGCGTCCGACTACCATTTCGAGAAGTTTCCGACAGTTTCGCTGACAATGGTTATTGATTGCGATACTGAAGAGATGACCAAGAATTCCCTTTATAAACTGATCAAAAAAGTCGCGGGCCGTCACGGGTTTACGGATACCGAAGGGATGACGCCCGGAGAAATATTGGAAAATTTAATTGAAAATCTCGCGGAAAAAAATGAAAAAGGCGTCGCGGTCCTCATTGACGAGTATGATTACCCAATTAATAACGTTTTAGACAACATGGAAGTTGCCCAAAAAAATCTTAAGACGCTCCACGATTTTTACGTTAAACTTAAAAATCTCACGCTTACGGGCAAGATTCATTGCCTTTTTATTACGGGGGTTACCAAAATCTCCCATGTCTCTTTATTTTCGGCTTTCAATAATCTCATGGACCTAACGTTACATCCAGAATACGCGAACATTTGCGGTTTTACCGAGCGAGAATTCGATAAATATTTTGGCGATTATCAAGATAGATTACTTTCTCGTTTTAATGAAGAAAAAATTTTTCCTTCCATAAAAACTAAAGAAAACTTAAAAGCCGCGATTCTGAAATGGTACGACGGATACTCTTTTAACGGCAAAAACAAAATCCTTAACCCTTATTCGATTATTAATTTCTTCTCTCTGAATAATTTTTCCAATTTTTGGTTCAGATCCGGAACAACCACGTTCCTCGTCAAAAATATCCTCAATAACCCTTTTGACTACGCGATCGCCGAAACTCAAAAAACAACTCCAGACGAGCTTTTAAACTTAACTTTGACGAAAATTAAACCGATTCCCCTCCTCTTCCAAACCGGCTATCTGACTTTAGGCAAACGTAACGATGACGGCTCGTATTTTTTGAGGCTCCCCAACGACGAAGTAGCTGAGTCTTTTACGGTATTTCTGCGGGATTTTATCAGTGACGAGCTGTATCCATCCATCGCTTCTTTACGCGCGGAAATAAGCGGAGCTCTCCTAAATTGTGACTCCAAGTCTTTGGAAAAAGCTTTTCAGGAAATTTTTACGTGGGTTCCACGTCAGCTACTGTTAAGTTTTGAAAAAAACTATCACGGCCTTCTTTTTGTCGCGCTCAAAACTATGGGATTTGACGTGGCGGCGGAAGTCCCTGAACAAAAAGGGGATTTAGACTTATTAATAATTGTTAAATGGCCTCCGATGGCTTTCATTATAGAACTTAAGCACCACAAATTGGAAAAAGAACGCGAAGACGGCGACGGGAAAAATAAAGTTAGCGGAAAGGGCGCGGTTGGCCGAAAAACTTCCAAAACAGCCGCGGCCAAAATAGCCGCGACAAAGAAGAAGCTTTTAGAGCGGGGCTTGATTCTCGCCAAAACCCAGATAGAAGAAAAACATTACGCCGACAGATATCTTTACGATTTCCCCACGATCAAAAAAGTGGCCGCGTCTATCGTGGGGAAAGGCGACATCGCCGTGGAAATTTACGATAAATTCGAGCCCGCGCGGAAAGGCGCGGACTCCGCCAATCTTTAATTTAAAATCCCCCTCAAAAACGCCGCGCGTCCCCAGAAGCTTCACGAGTGGCCCAATAAACGTCAGCGTTGGGCGCGAGCGTTTCCCGTCGCCTCGCGCTTCCGGCGCGCGGGATCATCCCCCCCTCTCGCGCGTGGACATAAGTCAAGACGCTCGCCTCTCGCCTCGCCCCAGGAGGCGCCGCGAGAGGCGACCTTTGGGAGGGGCGCGCCGGAGCGCGTCCTTTTAATGATAGCCCCGTTTATCCCCCCCGCCGAGCTTAAACTCCAGGATATCTTTACTCTTCCCTCTCTCTTTCGCTTTTTCTCTCTCTTTCTCTTTTTCTCTTCTCTCTCGGATTTTACGGCTCAGGCGCCAGATGGCTATATCCAACGCGGGAACCGCGAGAAAAAGGAGCGCCAATAAAAAGGCCGCGAGGGCTTTTTTCGCCAAAAAAAGATTGGCCTCCCCGCCGATTTCCCTTTGGAGCGTCCCTTCTTTTAGCCGCGGCTCCACCTCGCGCTCCAAAAGGGCCGCGAGACGCTCCGCGGAGAGCGCTTCCCCGGGCCGCGCTCCCTGGGAAAGGAGTTCGCTAAAATTCTCGCGCAAGCCTTCTTTTATCCCCCCGCGCGAATAATAGACGAAGGCCGCCGGCCCTGAGGGCCAATTGGGCAAATCGGCCTCCAGGTCAGACCACAGGGTATCGGCGAAGATCCGCGCGACGTTTTCGATGTTTTCGGGGCCGATGGGCGCCCGCTCCGCGATAGCCAGCGTGGCCTGTCGGCTCTGGCGGAAAGAGTCGGCGATAAGCGCGCCCAATTGGGGCGCCCGCTCCCGCGCGGCCTGTCGGGTCTCGCTCCCCAGGCCCCAAAGGATCCCCCAGAAAGCGAAAAGGCTAAAAAAGACCAGGGGAACGAAAAGAAAATAAAGCCTCGCGAGTAAAATCCAAAAGGCGCGTTTCCTCGCCAGCAATCCCATTTTCCGCGCGAGAAAGAGAAGCGCGAGGGCCAGGCACGCGCCCGCCGTTCCCCACCACAGCGCCGCCCTGGCCAGAGAGCGCGCGTTAAAAGCGTCAATGAACTCCACTTTCTCCCTCAAAACCCCTAATACGCGAAACTCTTCTTGCGCCGCAGCTCCGCGACGCAGGCCGCGACCGCGACGACAATCTCGCTCGCGTCCTCTTCCGCGTTGTAGCGCGAAAGGGAGAGCCGCAGAGCGCAAAGCGAGGCTTTTTCCGAATAGCCCATAGCCGCGAGGACGTGGGAGCCTTCCTTGGAGGCGGCGGAGCAGGCCGCGCCGGAACTCGCGCTGATCCCTCTTTCGTTAAGCGCGTTAATCAAAAGGGCCCCGTGGAAAATCCCGTCAAAAACAAAAGAGAGGTGCCCCGGAAGGCGGCGGGAAGGGCTCCCCGTGAGATAGCTCCCCGGGATCCGCGCGATCCCCTCGACAATCCGCTCCGCGTAAAGAGCGAGGCGCCGCGCGGTCTCCTCCATGGTCTCCAGCGCCTCTAAAAGACTCTCCCGCAGCCCCACGATTCCCGGGACGTTTTCCGTCCCCGAGCGGGCGCCCCGCTCCTGGCCGCCGCCGCGGATTAAGGGCGGGGGATTGAAGGGCGCCTTGGCGTACAGCGCGCCCACCCCCTTGGGGCCGTGGAATTTATGGGCGGAAAGGGACAGGAGGTCCACCCCGAGGTCCCGAACGTCAATGGGAACGCGCCCCACGGCTTGGACCGCGTCGGCGTGGAAGAGGATTTTGCGCGCGCGAGCGACGGCGGCGAGTTTTTTAACGGGCAGGATTGTCCCCACCACGTTATTGGCGAGCATCGCCGAGATTAAGACGGTGTCCGGGCGAATCGCCTTCTCCAAGGCCTCGGGGGCGACCGAGCCCTCCCGGTCCGGCGCCAGGAGCGTGACCTCGAAACCCTCGGATTCCAGTTGGCGCAGAGTCTCGATTACCGCCCGATGCTCGACGGCCGTGGCGATAAGGTGCCGGCCTTGGCCTTTTTTGGCCATGGCCGCCGCCCTCAGGGCCCAGTTGTCGCTTTCGGTGCCACCGGAGGTGAAATAGATTTCGGAAGACCAGGCGCCCAGCGCCCGGGCGACGTCCTTGCGCGCGTCCTCCACGCTTTTTTTGGCCCGCGTCCCCCGATCGTAAAGGGCGGAAGGATTGCCGTAGTCTTCCCGCAGGCTCCTCGCCATGGCCGCGACGGCCCTTTCCGCGACCTGGGTGGTGGCGCTGTTGTCGGCGTAGATCTGGCGGGCCATAAGCGGACGCTCCTTTTAAAGAGGAAACCTTTGGGGGAGCGCGGCGGGCCCCGCCGCCGTGGAGCGGCGCGGACGCAAACTCTCGCCCGCCACCTGGCCGATTTCCTCAATATATGGAGAAAAGAATAGCGCTTTTGGCCGCCAAAGGGAAGCGTCCGCGACCTTAAGGGCCTTAAGGCGCGTCCCCCTTAACGCGAAACGCCGGAGATCTCTCCGGCGTTTCGCTTTGGAACATGGGAAGGGGGGGGGCCCAGCGCGGCGCGCTGGGCCCCGTTGGGCTCTATCGCCTTAAAGGCTAAAAAGCCGTAAAGGCCTCAAGCTAAAAGGGCCTTTGGAAAACCGCGTTGGCGCCCAGCTCCTCGGAAATGCGCAGAAGCCTATTGTATTTGCAGACGCGCTCGGAGCGGGAGAGGCTCCCGGTTTTAATCTGGCCGGTGTTGAGGGCCACGGCCAGATCGGCGATGAAGGTGTCCTCGGTCTCCCCGGACCTATGGGAGATGACCGTGGTGTAGCCGGCCTTGTGGGCCAGCTCGATGGTCTCCAAGGTCTCGGTGACGGTCCCAATCTGGTTCACCTTGATTAAAATGGAGTTGGCGGCCCCGCTCTTGATCCCCTTGGCCAGGCGCTTGCCGTTGGTCACGAAGAGGTCGTCGCCCACGAGCTGGAGCTTGGACCCCAATTTTTTGGTGATGTGGGTCCAGCCGGCCCAGTCGTCCTCGGCCAGGCCGTCCTCAATGGACTTGATGGGAAATTTCTCCGCCCACCCGGCGTAGATCTTCGAGAGCTCCTCGGCGGTGTGGGACGAGCCGTCGGACTTTTTGAAGACGTATTTTTTCTCCGCCGCGTCGTAGAATTCCGAGGAGGCGGGATCCAAACAGATCACCACGTCTTTTCCCGGCTGGTAGCCGGCCGTTTCCACGGCCTTGACCACCGCTTCCAGGGCCGCCTCGTTGGACGGGAAATTGGGCGCGAACCCGCCCTCGTCGCCAACCGCCGTGGACTGGCCCGCGGCCGCCAAGTTCTTTTTGAGGGCGTGGAAGACCTCGGCCCCGCAGCGGAGGGCCTCGGCGAAGGTCTCCCCGAAAAGGGGCATGATCATGAATTCCTGGAGATCCATGTTATTGCTGGCGTGGGCGCCGCCGTTCACGATGTTCATCATGGGCCGGGGGATCTCGCGGGCCCCGGTCCCACCCAGGTAACGGTAGAGGGGCAGGCCGCTGGCCATGGCCGCCGCTTTGGCCACGGCCATGGAGACCCCCAAGATGGCGTTGGCCCCCAGCTTGGACTTGGTCTCGGTGCCATCCAATTCCAGCATCAGCCGGTCGATTCCCGCCTGGTTTAAGGGATCTTGGCCTATGACGGCGGGCGCGATGATCTCGTTCACGTTGCGGACGGCGCTTAAAACCCCTAAGCCTCCGTAACGCTTGGGATCCTTGTCCCGCAGCTCCAAAGCCTCGTGGCTCCCGGTGGAAGCCCCCGAGGGCACGGCGGCCTGGCCGCAAAAGCCGTCTCGGAGCCAAACCTCAACCTCCACGGTGGGGTTGCCCCTGGAATCGAGTATCTCCCTAGCTAACACGTCGGTAATGGTCATTGAAACCTCGTCTCAAAGGGCCCCTCTGGGCCCGGTTGGCGCCCCCCGCGCGAGGCGCGGGGAGCTTTGGGGATAAAAAAAAGCTACCTTTTTTCCTGGGCGTCCTTCAAAAGCGCGAACTCCGAGTCTTTGACCGTCAGAAAGACCGGGGACACGGAGTAGTCGCCCTCGGCGTCAAAGGTAAAGGGGCCCGTGGCGCCGGGAAAGACATTGATGTCGTTTAAAGCCCGCGCCAGGGAAACGCGGTCGGTCGCCCCGGCGGCGAGGGCCGTCAAAATGGCGACCCCGGCGTCATAGCCGTAGGCCGCGAACTGATCGGGCTCCCTTCCCGCGATGGCGCGGTACGCGTCCGCGAAGGCGCGCGCCTCCGCCCTCAGGCTCAGGGAGCTGAAGGGCGTGGGTATCGCGGAATTGTTCAGGTAACGGCCCGCGGAGGCGGGGAGATCCGCCGTCACCCACAGGGGACTGCCCAGGTAAGGAATCCGCGTCACGTCGTTAAAAGCGATTTGCGGGGCGAGCTGGGAGACCACCGGGGCCGAGTCGGGAAGGTAGAGGGCCTCGTAGCTGACGGCGGCCTGGTAACTCGTGGAGGCCCTCCGCACGGAGGCGCCACCGGTGATCCGGTCCACCGCCTCCTTCCAGTTGCCCGAGGCGTAATTGTAGCTCTCCCGCGCGGTCACCGTCGCGCCTAAGGCCTGGGCCTCGGCCTGGAAGTATTCCAGCATGGCCTTGCCGAAGGCGTCGTCGGGGTAAAGGACCCCCAGGCTCTTGAAGCCCGCGTCCAGGACGGCGTAGCGGGCGGCGGCCTCGGCCTGGTGCTTGGGCGTCAGAAAGATACGGAAGACCAGGGGCCGGCCCACGGTGAGCCCCAGGCGCTGGCTGATGGCGATGAGGGGCATTCCCACCTGCTGGGCCGTCTGGGCCGCGGCCAAGGACTCGGGGCTCACGAGGGGCCCCACGGCCACGAGGACGGCGGGGTCCGTCGAGGCCTCCCCGACGAGGCGCACCGCCGTCCCGGGTTTGCCCTCGGTGTCCATTTCGGCGACGGCGACGGAAGCCCCGCTATTGGCGAAGGCCAGCCGGAGACCCGCCAGGACCTCCTGGGAGCGCCTGGCGTGCTCCCCCGAGAGGGGGAGAATCGCCGCCACTTTGATCCCGCCGGGAATAGCCTGGGGGGTTACCGTGGGAACCCCTAAAGCGGCCCCGCTTAAGGCCGGCAGGGCTTGGGGATCGAAGCTTGGGGCCGCTCCCTCGCCCTGGGGGTTGGCGGCCAGGGCGTCGAGCCTGGGGAGCCAGGGGTGCTGGGGAAAGTAGGTCCGAAAATACTCGCGCTGGGCGGCGAAGGTGGCCTGGTCCCCGCTTTTGGCCGAATGGAGCGCCATATACCAGACCGCCTCGGGCCCGGGGTAGTTGGCCCCGAAACGTTGGGCCAAGGCGCTTAACTCGTCGGGGGAAAGGTTATTTAAGGAAGCCTCCACCCCGCTTTCGGCCTCCCGCTTCTGTTCGGGCGACCCGCCCCGAGCCTCCGCGAGGGCGACGATGGCCTCGCCGTAGCGGCGCGACAAGAAGAGGGCTTTCCCCTCCGCGAGGGCGCGCGCGGGGGAGGCCGGCTGGGAGCGCGCGTAATTTAAGGCTTCCTCGGGTTTGCCCGCGGCCAGATAGATGAGCGGAATCCGCTCTTGGACGCTCTGGGCGCGCGTTCCCGTCGGAAAGTCGCGCGCGAGGGCCCCGTAATAGTTAAGGGCCCCGTTCCAGTCCCGGTTGCGCTCGGAGGAGAGAGCGGCGTTAAAGAGCGCCCCCTCCCTCTGGCCGCCTTGGGGGTTGGCCTCCAAATAGGCGCGATAGAGGGGCTCGGCCCTCTGGAAATTGCCGTTACGGAAAGCTTCCTCGGCCTGGGCGAGAGTCTTTTCGGGGCTGGACTCGGTCCCGCCCAAGACGCCCCCGCCGCCGGGGGTCGTGGCGATGGTCACGCAGGAGGCCAAAAAGAGGAGAAAAAAGATTAAGGGGAAGAGCGAGCGTCGCGACATACATTCATCTTTAAGGAAAACCCCCTCGCGCCGAAGGGGAAAGCGCGCTTCCGGGGGCGGCGCGGAAAATGGAGGCGCGTCAGGCCCCAAGAAGCCCAGCTCCTAGAAGCCCAGCTCCTAGAAGCCCAGCTGGGAGAGGAGATCGTTTACCGCGCCCTGATCCAAACGGTTCTCGGCGCCCGGGCCTTTCATCTCCGAAGGCTCGCTGGCGAGTTTTTCCAGCATCTTGTCGACTTCGGCCTGGGCCACCTTTTCCGTCTCCTCCTTGGGCCTGGGGGTGGCGGGGGAGTCGTGGTGGGCTTTGATCTTGGTGTCCACGGCGACCAACATGGAAAGGAGTTGGACCTGGATGTCGCCTATTAAGTTTACTATTTTTTTGATGCGCTGGCCGGAAAGATCCTGGAAAGACAGAGCCTCCATAATATGGGTGAGGTGGGAAGTGGTGTTCTGAATGAGCTTGTCCGAGGCCGCCACCGCGGCCACCACCGCGTCGCGGTCTTTGGTGAGAATCGCCGTGTAGGCGGCGCCGGCGGCCGCGGGCCCGGCGGGAGCCGCGCCGGGGAACTCCCCTTGGGCGATTAAGTCCCCCATCTCGGCGACGAGGCTTTTGAGGCGCGCGCCGTCATTGGGCTCCGCGCCCGGGGCCTTCGCGGCCGTGGGCTCCGGAGCGGGAGCCGCCGGGGCGGCTTCCGCGGGCGCTTCCTGGATCTCTCCCTCCAAGGGCAGGACGGCGTCGAGGAAGATGCTCGCCAGGGTCTGGTTCATTTTTTTGAAATTGCTCCGGTGCTCTTCCGAATTGGCGTGGTTGTAGAGGATCTTCAAAAGGGCCGGGATCGGAAAATTATAGAGCCCGTCGTCCTCGCCCACGCTCTCCGCGAGCGCGGAGAGTTCGTCGCCGATGGCGGCTATGTCGAAGATCGCCGGATCGCCGCAATCCTCCCGCATCGTTTTGATGTGGCTCTTGACGGTCTCGTTGGTGCAAAACTCGTAAAGGGTCTGAAAAACCACGTCTAAGCTGAAAACTATCTTGCGGACGGGAGCGGTCGGGGCCGGCTCGTTCGCCGCGGTCGCCGCGGGCGCGGCCTCCGCGCCGGCCTCCGGGAGGGCGGCGACAAGGCTTCTAAGCTCCGCGAATTTGCCCAAAAAAGCCGCGCCGTCGCCGCCGGACTCCGAGGGAACCGCGGGGGAGGCCTCGGCCGAGGACTCGGCCGCGGCGGCGTCTCCCGACCCGGCGAGGGCCGAGGGCTCCAGCAAAAACTCCAAACTCGTTAAAAGCCTCATCTGCTGGTTCAGGTTGTCCACGTCCGCCTGGATCAGATCGGCCAGATCCATGATCTTGAGGGAGGCCTTTTCGGTGATTTCCACCACCTCTTCCAGCTGGCCCTTGGCGTCCTCCAGATCGGCCCCCGTGCGGGAGAGACCGTCCGAGCCGTCCTGGGGAATTTCGGTGACGGAAATGGAGAGCTGGCGCGCGAGCTGGCCGACCCGGTCAAAGAGCTCTTGGCTCAGTTCCTGGAAAAAGACCCCCTCGTGCCCCGGGAGGGCCGGCGCGACCTCGCGTTCCCCTCCCGGGGAAAGCGGCGCGCCGCCGCGGGCCGGCGCGCCGGGGCTCACGACCCCCATCCCGACGTTGGCCTTGACCAACTCCGGCAGGACCCGAATCTGATAAATGGCCTCTGGGGTCACGATACGGAACTCGCCCACCCCCAACTCAAAGCCGATCACCGGAGGACTCGCGCTCATACAAACCCATGCCTTTCCAAAAGCGGAGGCCGCTCGCGGCGTCCCGCGCCCCGCTTGTCAGTCTATGACCCGCGCTAAATTCTTGAGCTTTAAAACGAAAAGTTCCTTTTCCGCCCAGACCCGGCAGGAGGAGACCGCCCCCGCCAGGCAGATGGGGGCGGTCGCGCCGCGCGCGGGCCGCAGGGAACCGTCGGGGAGCAGCCTAAATCCGGGCAAGACCACGGACAGGAGCAGCGCCTCGTCCGCCTGGCGCCGCGCGGAGGCCAAGAAAGTCGCCGCGCGGCCCGGCCGTCGCAGCAAGTGTCCCCAGGGCTCAAAGCCGCCGTCGGAATCCAGGAGAAAGACGGGGTAGAGACCAGGTTCCAGGAAAGCGGCCAAATCCATTGCGCGTGTCCCCGAGCCTTTGTGGCTTAAGCGCTTAAGCGATAGATGGGTCTTTCGCGAAAAAGAGGCGCCCCTTGAGAGCGGCGAGCGCCTCGCGCGCTTCCCCGCCCCCTTAAAAAAAGCTTCCGGGAGCCCCCGGCGGGGGGCTTGGGGGGCGCGCGAAGGTCTTGGGCCGCGAATTCGCGCGAAAGAGACTGACGCCAACGCCCTATAATAGCAAATTTTAGCGCCGAGGGAGGCGCGCGCGAAAAAGAGCTATAATCCCTCGCGGCGCCCGCGCGCTCCGCCGCGTCCCCCGGCGGCCCTCCGTAAAGCTTCCCTCTATCTCTTTTCGGAAAAAGGCGCCTGGCGCTTAAAGGCGCCTCTTTTTTCTCCGCGCCCCCTTGGGGAAAATTTTTTTCGCGCTTCCCCCCAGAGGCGCGCCACTGGCGCTCTTTTCTTTCTTCGGGATCGTCGCCCCGCCCCTCTCCTTGGCCTCCGCCATCGCCACCAGAAGCCACGCGAGCCAGCCTGGTTGGGCCTCTTTAGGCTCGTATCCTCCCTCGTGGCCAACAAAGGGGGACTTCCTTTTTGTCTCCACGGCGCTTTCGCGCCGGCTCGCGCCTTAGCGCCGCGAGAAGAAGATTGTCCTTTCGGGCCTTAAAAGCGTCATTCGCGCCGGGGCGCCGGCGCTTCCCCAGCCTGACCCTGGAATACGCGGCGGCGCTCGCGCCCGAGCGCTCCTTTCTGAGCGCCGCTCTCTGAAGGCGCGCCTCCGCGCCACGCCCGCGCGGAACGCGCGGGAGTTCGCCTCCGGCGGAGAGCGCGCAAAACGCCCCTGGGCGTGGTCGTGGCGGCGTAGGGCTCAAGCGTAGTGATGTAGTGTTCCGATGTAGTTGTATATTTTTGATTGTTAAGCGATATGGCGTTATCGTCGCGCCTCGCTCCGTGAATGTATGGCTCGAAAAGAATCTCTCGCGCGCGCGGTAAAAAATATGTTATAGTCGTGGCGTTCAAACGTTAATA
>JAISCZ010000184.1 GCA_031265205.1 Deltaproteobacteria bacterium | reverse complement strand
GAGATGGATCTAGCCGTGAGGGTGGGAAAGCTCGAGTCTGAGATCCAGGCGGCGCGAACGGAGATCAAGACGCGAATCAACCGCGTTGATTCCAAAATTGAAATTGGCTTGAGCGGCGTCAAGGGCGAAATGAGCGGACTCAAGGACGGACTTAAGGGAGACATGAGGGGACTTGAGGGCAAGCTGGACGGAATCAAGGGAGAATTGAACGGATTTAAGGACATTCTGAAGGCTGAACTGAACGGGCTGAAGTCCGAAATTAACGGATTCAAAGAAGGGCTCGAGGGCAAACTGGACGGACTTAACGCGAAAATCAACTACGTCTGGACATCAATAGCGATAATCGCGGCGATAGCGATCGCCCTTGGAACGATGATTTTCACGGGATATGGACAGCCCAAGTACAGGGAGTCACAGGATACGCGTCAGGTCTTGATGGCGCCAGCGCCGCCTTACCAGGCGACGCCTCCTGACCGGCTAGACCCCGGAGCCTCAGCGGAAACGTCTTCCCAGTCCGCGCCGTGACGGGCGCCTCCGGGCGGATCCGGCGGCGCGGAAAAAGGCGGAGGGCGAAGCCAAGCGATAGCCGGGAAACGCGCGCGCCGCCTCGCGGAAATTGAAAAGTTCGTATAGGCCGGGACTCGACGGCGGCGGCGCTTTGGCGCGTTGGGTTTAGGCGTTAGGGTTTCTTCCCCCTCGACGCGTCCCGCCCGAAGGCGGGCGTGTCGGCAATGCCCTCTGGCCAACCGGCGTCGCCTTTTGGCCAAGAAGACGCCTGGCGTTCGCGCCGCGCGTCAAGGGTGGCTCAAGCCGGAGGGGGGGAGTAAGCCTTCGCGGACTGGGGGGCCCGCGTTCGCCGTCGCTCGCGAAACTCCGCGGAGCGCAATCTGGCGGAGCCCTCCGCCGCGTGGTCTCCCGATCGTTTCAGGCGCTCTCGGCCTCTCAAGGCGGCGCGCTTTAGGGAGGCGCGGCGATATCGGCGCGACATCCCACCTCGCCTCCTCTAAAAAGAGGGGGCTGAACGGTTACCAAAAACTGTTAACCTAACTATTGATAAAATTTTATTATTATACAAAATTATATCTTATTGAATAAAATATTTATATATTAATACTTATAATATCTTAAATCATATTTTTTTGGATTTAAATGCATATTTCAATCTGTTTATATCGATTTATTAGATAAAAAGCGTAATTAAATAAAATTATATAGCGTGAACAATAGCAATCAAAATTTATTTTGGCTGTTTGCAAATAAATAATGACTATTAATACTATATAAATATTATTGTAATAGTATGTTAAACTCTTTATCATCTAAATATCTAAATGATTGAGGTGGATATCTTAGCGATTTATTTATAGCGTTTAAAGGGAGCGGACTATTTAGGCGTTTAACTTTACCTAATTTATACGCGTGTCCAATAATTAGACCGTTAAAATAGCTGTCAAAAGCGGATTTCGATAAAGCCCCACCGAAACGCGTTATTTCCCATAATTTATCTAGGTGGTTTGTTAAATTAGCGACAACATTAACAATCGCCACTATCTTTTGGATCGGGAATGTACAATATAAAGCGATACCGCTAATTTTAGACGCCGGAATTACGCGTCGGTATTCAAAAATTTTTTCGCCAGAAATTATTTTATCCGCGTAAATTTTTTTAATAGAAATTAAGATAGTATTTTTCATTGTTCAATCCTAAAAGAAAACTCTGGTCTGGAAACGGACGATCTCTTTGGGAAAGCGCGGCGCGCGTCCACAAAAAAGGCCCTCCCCAGACAAGCTTGGGAGGGCCAAAGAAATTTATGGATAATAATGCAAAACGGAAAAAATATAGCCTCTTTGCCCCGCGCTTGTCAAGCTTTCGCGGCGGGGCGGCCGGAAAAAGGGGGATTGTTTGACACGCGCCGGCCCCTTGTCTATACTTTTCTTGAATTAAGGAGAGGCCCGCCCGTCCGCCGCAAGCGTAGGGGAAAGCGGTCTTTCCGCCACCGCCGTCGTTTTATTTTTTCCCACTCTTTTCCATATTTTGGGGAAAACTTTATTTTTTTCCAAAACTCCACGCCAGGAGGAAGGGGCATGACTAAGACTTTGCGAGGATCGCTTACCGAGGTTAACCTTTTGACGGCTTTCGCCGGGGAATCCCAGGCCCGCAACCGTTACGCCATCGCCGGCTCTTTGGCCAAAAAGGAAGGCTACGTGAAGATCTCCGATATGTTTCTCGAGATCGCCGACCAGGAAAAGGAGCACGCCAAAAGGCTCTTTCAATTCCTCGAGGGAGGCTCGGTCACGATTACGGCCTCTTTTCCGGCCGGGCTCAAGGGATCGATATCCGAACACTTAGCCGCCGCGGCCGCGGGCGAAAACTACGAGTGGACCACCATGTATCCCGATTTCGCCAAAGTGGCCCAAAGCGAGGGTTTTCCCCAGATCGCCGCGACCATGGAAAGCATCGCCAAGGCCGAGGAATTTCACGAGAAGAGGTTTTTGGCCAACCTCAAAGAGATCAAGGAAGGGACTTTCTTCAAAAAATCCAAGCCCGTCACCTGGCGCTGCCGCAACTGCGGCTATGTCCACGACGGCTTGGAAGCCCCCGACCTTTGCCCGGCCTGCGCTCACGCGCGGGACTACTTTGAGGCCTTGGGAAGCCTCTAGGCCCCGCCCGAGCGCCTTTTAAACCCAAAAGCGAGGATTATATGTCGGAAATCAACCAAATATACAAGTGTCCCAAATGCGCCCTGACGGTCATGGTCCTGACCCCCGACGAATGCGAGCCGGACTGCTGCGGGGCTCCCATGATTCCCCTCAAGGAAAACAGCGTCGACGCCGCCAAGGAAAAGCACGTCCCCGTCGTGACCCGGGTGGAGGGCGGCTACAAAGTGACCGTGGGCTCCGTCAGCCACCCGATGGAGGAAAAGCACTTCATCGAATGGATTGAGCTTACCTGCGACGGGGTGACGCAGCTCAAGCGCCTCAAACCCGGCGAGGCCCCGGAGGCCCTTTTCAAGACGGGCGACGGCCCGGCCACGGCCCGGGAGTACTGTAACCTCCACGGCCTTTGGAAGTCCTAGGGGCTCGCTTCCCCTCAAAAAGGGGCGAAATTTCGCGTAAGCCGCCTTTTCCCCGCTCGGAGAGACGCCTCCAGCCGCGGGGGGAGGCGGCTTTTTTTAAAGATCCATAGGGGAGGAAAGAAAATGGGAGCGGGCGAAATTAGCCTTTTGGAGCGGAGGGAAATAGAGGCCGCCATTTTAAAAGAGGTCCACGCGGTCTTGGAGGAAGAGCTGGGCGAGGCGAGGGCCCGGGAGCTTCTGACCCGGTCGGTTAAGCGCTCCGCCGCCGCTTTCGGGGCGCGCAAACGCGCCGAGGAGGCCGGACCGGCGAGCCTGAAGTCCCTCGCCGCTCTTTTGCCCATTTGGGAAAAGGGCGGGGCCCTCCAAATCGAGGTCAGGGCCTTGGACGAGACGCGCTACGACTACGACGTCACCTCCTGCGCCTACGCGCGGATGTACGCGGAAATGGGCCTGAAAAGCCTCGGGGGAATCCTTTCCTGCGCGCGGGACGGGGCTTTTATCGAGGGTTACGCCCCGGATCTCGTCCTGGAGCGCCCCAAGACCATTATGGAGGGCGATTCCGTTTGCCAGTTCCGCTACCGGCGGAAAAGCGCGGGGCCGGAGTCCAAGGCGGGCGTGGCGGGCGTGGCGGACAAGGCGGACAAGGCCTAAGAAGGCGCGAGGCTCGCGCGCGAAAAAACCCCCCAAGGCCGGGAGGCCTTGGGGGGCAAAGGGCGAAAGGGCGAAAGGCGAAAATTTACTGGGTCGGCGTCAGCTCGGCGAGATGGTCGGTGACCAGCTTGATTTCGTCGTCAGTGGGTTTCATGTTGCCCTGGAGGGCGCCGAGAAGCTGATCCTTCATGCTGGGATTGGTGACAATCATGATGATGGAAGGAATTTTGGAAACGACGTAAAAGGCGTGGGTTTCCGTCGTGTTGGCGGAGTCGGCCGCGAGCTTGTAAATATCGGCGGCCTTGGAGGGATCGGCGGCGACGGTGGCGGCGACCTTCAGGAAGGCCTGATAGATCGGAATGTCGGCTTCGGTCAGGGCGGGCTCGTTGGCTAAGGCGGTGGGGTCAATGTTCTGGGCCCGCGCGAGGGTAACGCCTAAACAGAGGGTCAGGGCGAAGGCTAAAACGGATAAAAGCTGAATTTGTTTCATAGGGAAACAATCCTTTCCGAAAAGATGAAAAAAAGGCTTGAGGGTCAGCGCGCCAAAGCGGGGCGCGCCAATTTTGGCGCGGGTCCCGCGGCGAGAGCCCTCTGACAGCCGCGCGCGCGGCGCGCGCTGGGAAGAAGATAAAGATAGGCGAAAGGGGAAAAAAGCGCGGCGCGCCTCGCGCGAGCGCGCCTACTCTCCGGAGTCTTTATAGGCGTCGAGCATAATCGCCGTGGCTTTCGCCAAAGGCTCGGAGTGGCGCCGCAAAAGCGCGGCCTCGGCGTCGGAGGGCAGAAAATCGCTTATCTCCGGGGGCATCTGATCGCTTACGCCGTCGCTCTCCAGAAACGTCAAGCCCACCAAAATTTTCGTGGTGACGTATTGCGCCCGCTCCGGCGTCACGCCTTTGTCGCGGCCCAGGGCGTCCAGCTTAAGATCGCGGGAGGGCGCGTTGTTGGCCCCAATGATATCGCCCGCCGCGATAAAGAAAGCGACGTCGTTTTCCGTGAGCGGCCCCTCGGCTTGGGCGCGAGCCGGCTGAGCTTGGGAAAGCGCGAGGAGGGCCAAGAGCGCGAGGGAAAGGAAAAAAAGGCGCGAAATACGCATGGAAGGCCTCGGGGGGTTAAGGGAAGAGCGGAAGCGAGAGAGATTCGCCATCTTAAAACAAAAAAGAGGAAAAAGCGACTTTGGGGAGGGAAGAAAAAGGCGCGTGGGAGGAAGGCGCCTTCCAATAAGCGCGGGCTGGACGAAGGCCCTCGCGGAGAGCCTCGCGGCGCGGGAGCGCCCGTCGGAGCGCCGAATCGCTCGTCGGACTCTAGTGGCGGCCGGAAAGGAGCGCGCGCTCCCCGAGCGCCGCGCGGGCGGGGCGCGGCGTCGCCTCAAGGTTCGCGAGGGAGCGCGGGGGTCTGGGGGGGGCGAGGGCGGGAAGCGTTCCGTCTCCAAGGCCCGCCGCCCGCGGGCGCCCCGAGGGCGGCGCGAAAGGATAAGAGGGAGAGCGAGGATTGGCGTTCGGAAGCTTCCGCCCGCCGCGGGCGGGAAAGGGGGGACTAGCGCGTGAGGGCGCCCACGCTGGACGCGACGTTCTCCAGGGCCTGGTTGAGACGCGGCAAATGGGCTTTGACGAGGGCGAGATCCGCGTCCGAGGGGATAATCTCATCGGTCCCGAACTGCTCGACGAAAACGCTCCGGGTTTCCGGGTATTGGAGGAGGGTGAGGCCCACGCCGATTTTGGTGGAGACGGCGAGGGCGTGGGTTTCGGTGTAGCCGCGCTGGGCGATTAGGTCGCGGAACTGGGTTTCGGTGAAATCGGGGCTGGCGGTGAGGGTTAAGACCTCGATATAGAAATCGATATCTTTTTCCGCTAAGGGGGTTTTATCGCTTAAAACCTCCGGGGGCAGGGCGGGGGCGGCGGGCGCTTGGGCCCAGGCGGGCGCTTGGGCGAGAAAGAGGGCGAGGGCGCAGAGGAGCGCGAGAAGGGCCAGGGGCGATTTTTTCATTATATTCCTCGGCGGGGCGTATTGGATTTTAGGGGAAACGGCGGGGAAAGGGAAAAGCCCGCGGCCCAACTTTTGGGGCGCGAGCCCGTCACGGGAGAACTTTAGCAGAGACGTGGGGAAAATGATAATTAATTTTCTCGCGGGAGGGCCGCCCTCCCCCCGGGAGCGCCGCTCTTTCGGGGCGAAATAGTTAAGGTTTGGAGGCGGGGGCGTTAAGGTTTTTTTTCTTGGGCGATGGCTTTGTGGAAGGCCTTGGCGATTTCCGCTTCCCTTTCGGCGATGAGGCTTAACTCGTCTGGGGAGGGGTCGACGAAAGAGGGCCAGGGCGGGGCGGGGCTTTCTTCCCCGCCCTCCCGCGCGGGGCCGGCGCCCGCCGCCTTGTCCGCGCCACTTTTTATGGCGTCCGCGGCGGCGGGGTCGTTTAAAAGGAGAGTGAGGCCCGCGCCCACCTTGGCGCAGACGTAGGCCAGGCGGTTGGGGCTCCAGCCGGCGTCCGCGAGGATCTGGGGAATGAGGCCCGGGTCTTCCCGCAGCTTGAGGATGAGGGGAAGCTCTTTGATATAGGAGTCTAAGTCCAAGTTGTTCAAAGGGGGCTCGCGGTCGATGATTTCGTAAAGGTGGGCCAGGCTCCAGGAGCTGATGGGGAGGGCGGGGGCCTTGGCCGCGCGCGCGCCGTCAGCCTCTTCTTCCGCCTCCGCGCGCGCGCGCGCGGTCGGAATGGCCGCGAGGATAGCGAGGAGCGCGAGGGCGAGGGCGATAAGGCGCCGCGGGCGCGCCGGATTTTTCTGGCGGGCGCGCGGTGGCGTAAGGGAACTCATTTAAAAATCCCCGTCCCGCAGGCGTTCCTGGGCGAGAAGCGTGAGGAGGGGAAACATGATCTCGTGGTGGCCGATGAGCTCATAGCCTTTCCCGCTGTCTTGGGTGGGCCTTTCCACCACGTTGACCCGGGGACGGTACTGGCGCGCGAAATCCATGTTGACGGTCGTCATCCCCTTTTGACTGAAGCCTAAATTGCGGGTTAGGGAGAGGGCCTTTAAAAAGACCTCGGGCATGACCACGGCCGAGCCCAAATTGAGGAAGACCCCGCCTTCCAGGGCCGCGACTAGGCGCGCGAAGAGATGAAAATCGCGGAAAGAGGCCGCGCCCAAGGCCTGGCCGTCGGCTTCCGGGTGGATATGGTAAACGTCGGCCCCCAAAGTCAAATGGACGGTTAAGGGAACGCCGAGGCGCCGGGCCTGGGCGACGACGCTTTGGCGCGCGTGGGGGAAAGAGCCCGCGAGGAGGGCGTCCCCCAGGCTTTCCCCTAAGCCTCGGCCACGCGCGAGGGCGTCTTGGGCCGCCCGGTTGATTAAGGCGCCGGTTTCCCCCGTCACCCCAAAGGCCCCCTCCCCGATGGCCTGGCTCACGTCCTCGGAGGTCTGGCCCGCCATGGCCACTTCCGCGTCGTGGACCATGACCGAGCCGTTGACGGAAAGGGAAGTTATGATTTCCTTTTCCATTAGGTCAATAATGAGGGGCCCCAGGCCCACCTTGATGGGGTGGCCTCCCATGGCGAGGGCGACGAGGCGCCCGCCCGCCCGCGCCCGGGCGATGGCCCGCGCCGCCTCCTGGAGATCGGAGGCGGCGAGAAAGCGCGGGAGGGAGTCCGCGAAGTCCTTAAAGCCCGCGCCCGGGGAGAGGGGCCGGCCGAAATCGCGGAAAGTCACCTTGGAGGCGCGCGCGGCGAGGGGGACGAGTTTGACCGCCCGCGCGTTTAAATCGGGGAGGGGAGGGACGCGCATGGCTTAGGCCCTCGCCGGGGAGAAGAGGATGGCGTCGATGAGCTCGCAGATAAGGTGCCCGTAGAAGAGGTGCAGCTCCTGGATCCGGGGGACGCTGGGCGCGGGGGAGTAGAGGACGATGTCGGCGACGCTCGGGTCGGGCAAGGCGCGGCCGCACATGTAAAAGGTGGCGAGGCCCCTTTCCCGGGCGACCGCGAGGGCGCGGAGGACATTGGGGGAAAGCCCGCTCGTGGAGATGGCCCAGAGGACGTCGCCCGGGCGGCCCAGGGCGGCCACCTGGCGGGCGAAGACCTCGGAAAAGCCGTAGTCGTTGCCGATGGCCGTGAGTTTGGCGGTGTCGGCGCCTAAGGAAAGGGCCGGAAGGCCAGGCCTTTCCGTAAGGAAGCGGCCCACGAGCTCGGCCGCGAAGTGTTGGGCCTCGGCCGCGCTGCCGCCGTTGCCGCAGATAAGGATGGAGCCTCCGGCGCTTAAGGCGTCGGCCATGGCGCGAGCCGCCCGCGCGACGGTCTCTTTCTGGCTTTCCGCCGCCGCGACGGATGATTGGAGGGAGGCGTAGGCGTTGTCGATAATTTCCCGCAAAGAGCGCTCCTTTGGGCGACTTGTTTTTCGCCGCTAAAATTTTAAAGGATTTCCCCCCGTTTGGGTAGGGTCGGCGCGGGCGCGGCCCCCAAAGGGCGCTTTAAAGAGCGCGCCGGGAGCGAAGGGGAGGGCGAGGCGCCGGCCCCAAGCGCCTTAAAAAGCCTTCGCTCGCGTTCGCTTTCATTCTTGAAGGAGGTTGGGACGGAGACGTAATTTTGGGGCCAAGATTGTCTCCGGGCGCGCGCGAAGCGCCGACGGGCTCGGTCCCGGCGCGCGCCGGGGCGGCCGCCCTTCGCGCCGGGCTTATCTTCGCGGATCGCCCGCGAATTTTACGGGGGAATTTCCGCGGGAGAGGAAAAAAGCGCGCTCCCGCGCCGCGCGGCGAGGGGTTTAGGGCGCGGGACGCGCTGGCCGCGGGCCCCGGGGCGAGGCCGCTTCTTGACAGGCGCCCTAAAACTGACTATTTTTTAAGCCCGGCCATATTTGGGCCGGCGCGGGGCGGGGATTAGGCGCCGCTCCCCTAAGGCGAGGCTCAGTATGGACAAAAAACCCCAAGTGGGGATCGCGCTCGGCTCCATGAGCGATCTGCCCGCGATGGAAGAGGCCAAGGCCATCCTGGATAAATTCGGGGTCGCCTGGGAAATGATCGTCGCCTCGGCCCACCGTCACCCGGAGAAAACCCACGCCTACGGACGTTGGGCCAAGGAGCGGGGCCTCAAGGTCCTCATCGCCGGGGCGGGCCTCGCGGCCCACCTGGCCGGGACTTTGGCCGCGGCCACGACCCTGCCGGTGATTGGCGTGCCCCTGGCCGGGCCCAATTTAGGTGGGCTCGACGCCCTTTTGGCCACCGTGCAGATGCCCACGGGGGTCCCCGTGGCCACGGTCGCCGTGGGCGGGGCCAAGAACGCCGCCCTTTTGGCGGTACAGATTTTAGCCCTGGAGGACGCGCGTCTTTCCGGGCTCTTGGACGATTACAAAGAGGAAATGAAGCGGGATATCGAGGCCAAAAACGAACTCCTGCGCAAGTCCCATGAGTAGCCTCGCCCCGCGAGGCGCGCGGTGTTCTCCTTGACTCCCCCGAACCCCAAATCGCTGATCCGCAATATCGGCGTAATCGCCCATATCGACGCGGGCAAGACCACGTTAACCGAGAGGATCCTCTACTACACCGGGAGGACCCATAAGCTGGGGGAAGTCCAC
The DNA here is from genome assembly GCA_031265205.1 of Deltaproteobacteria bacterium. Taxonomy (GTDB): domain Bacteria; phylum Desulfobacterota; class Desulfarculia; order Adiutricales; family Adiutricaceae; genus JAISCZ01. Next base: position 19,565 of record JAISCZ010000184.1, on the reverse strand, counting down.
GACGGGGAGGCCACCATGGATTTTCTCCCCGAGGAGCAGGACCGGGGCATCACCATCATGAGCGCGGTCACCTCCTGCCAGTGGAAGGGCGCCACCGTCAATATCATCGACACCCCGGGGCACGTGGATTTTACCATCGAGGTGGAGCGAAGCCTGCGGGTCCTGGACGGGGCGGTGGGCGTCTTCTGCGCCGTGGGCGGGGTCCAGCCCCAGTCCGAGACCGTCTGGCGGCAGGCCGACCGCCACCGCGTCCCCAAAATAGCCTTCGTCAACAAAATAGATCGGATCGGGGCGGACTTCGACAAGGTCGTCGGGGAACTGCGGGCGAAACTCGCCGCCACGCCCCTCGTCATTACCCGGCCCGTGGGCGAGGAGGATGATTTCCGGGGGGTGGCGGATTTAATCGATCTTAAATTTTACAGCTGGGACGACGACAGCCTCGGCGCGGAGATGCTGGAGGGGCCTTTGCCCCCCGCGCTCGCCGCGGAAATGGCCGAGGAGCGCAAAAAGTTCCTGGAGACCCTGGCCGAGGCCTCCGACGAGGTGATGGAACTCTACCTGGCGGACGCCGAGATAGACCCCGCGACTCTCCGGAAGGCCATCCGCGAGGCCACCATCGCCCTCAAGCTGGTCCCCGTCTACGCCGGGGCCGCCCTCCGCAACAAGGGCGTGCAGCCTCTTTTGGACGGGATCGTGGATTTTCTGCCCGCGCCCCCCGATCTGCCCCCCGTCAGGGCGACCACGGCGGAGGGCGCGGAGGTCTTAATTGAGCCCAAGGACGGCGACCCCCTCGCCGCCTTGGTTTTCAAGATCCAGATGATGGAACAGGGCCGCAAGCTGAGTTTTACCCGGATCTACAGCGGGACCCTCGCCGAGGGCGGCGAGGTCTTGAACCCCCGCCGGGGCCAGAAGGACAAGATCGGTCGGATCTTCCGGATAAACGCGGGCAAGCGCGACCGGGTCCCCGTGGCCCGCGCGGGGGATCTCGTGGGGCTCGTGGGCCTGCGGGCCACCATTACCGGGGACACCATCTGCGCCGAGGAAAGGCCCGTCCTCTTGGAGACCATCCAGGCGGCGGACCCCGTCATCTCCGTGGCCGTGGAGCCCGAGAGTTCCGGCGACGGGCCCAAGCTTTTGGAGGCCCTGGGCAAGCTCGCCGAGGAAGATCCCACCTTTAAAATCAAAGTGGACGAGGACACGGGACAGACCATTGTCTCCGGCATGGGGGAACTCCACCTCGAGGTCTTAATCCACCGCCTGGGCCGGGAGCACAACGTGGTTACCCGGGTCGGGAAACCGCAGGTGGTGCGAAGGGAGACCATCGCCGCCGCCGCCGAGGGCGAGGGCTCTTTCGCCAAGCCTTTGGCCGGGGGCGCCAAGCAGGCCCGCGCCAAAGTGTCCGTCCGCCCCCTCGCGCGGGGCGAGGGCGCGCGGGTCGTCTCCTCTCTCGCGCCGGACGCTCCCGTCCCGGCGGCCCTTTTGCGGGCCGCCCTCGACACCCTCGCGGACGGGCTGGGGGCCGGGCCGCTGTGGGGCTATCCCCTTTTGGACATCGAGGCGACCTTAAAGGAGCTGGAATTGGGCGAGGCCTTGGCCGACGAGCCCACGGCGCGCATCGCCGTCAGCCAGGCCCTGAGGCAGGCCCTTAGCGGCGCGAGCGCCGTCCTGATGGAGCCCATCATGAAAATGGAGATCGCGAGCCCCGAGGAATTCGTGGGGGAGATCATGGGCGACTTGGCCTCCCGCCAGGGGCGGGTGGAGGACATGGCGAGCCTTCCGGGCGGCTCCAGCCTCATTAAAGCCCAGGCGCCCCTGGCCGCGCTCTTCGGGTATTCCACGGCCATCCGCTCCCAGACCCAGGGCCGCGGCTCCTTCCTGATGAGCTTTGACCACTTCGACGTCGTGGAGCGCAAGGGCAAAAATTAAATACGCCTGAAAGGCTTTTTCCCCCTCGCGCGCGGCCCCTTCCCTCGCGGCCGCGCCCCTTGGGGCGAGGCCGCGAGGGCTTAGGGCGGTTGATTTTTAGGGATTCTTGTTATATTTTTAAAGTAAAGGCGCGCGCGGCCCTCGCGCGGCGCCGCCCCACGCGCTTAACGCCTCAACGAAGCCCGCTCCCCGTCGCGCGGCGCTTTTCTCTTGGCGCTCGCGAGCGCCTCCCTCTCTTTATCCCTAAAGAGACGCTTCCCTTTCCTTAAAGAGACGCCCTAAAAGTTGCGCGCGCCGCTTCAAGGGCGCGCCTGGCGCGCTCTGGAAGCGGCGATAAGGCGCGCCAGACGAATTTCCCCAAAAAGGGCCCATGGCCGCGGGACCGCGCGGGCGCGCGCGAACGCGCTGATTTTGAGGAGAAGATGCTTAAAAAGATTCTTACCAAGGACTTGACGGTCGGCATGTTCGTGGCCGACGTCGGGAGAGCTTGGTTCAATCATCCCTGGAAATCCAAAAGCCGTCTCCTGACGGAAAAGGCCGAAATTCAGGAACTGATCGATTACGGTATCGACGAGGTCTATATCGACACCGAAAAATCCGCCAAGCCCCCGCGGCCCGACGCCCGCGCCCGCGCCGGGGCCGCGCCTACCCGCCCCGGCTTCGTCGCCCGCCAGGGAGCGGCCCCCCGTCCCAAGGAGCCCGAGGTCGTCTCCGCCCTGGAGAGCGAGCTGCCCCAGGCGTCCAAGGCCTACACCAAGGCCCTCGACACCTCCAAAGCCATCGTGGCGGCCTGTTACATGAACAAGCGCATCGAGGTGAGCGAGGTCCAGGAAAACGTGGACGAACTCGTGGAGAGCGTCGCCCGCAACCAGGACGCCCTCACGGCCCTGATTAAGCTGCGGCATTTTGACGACTACACCTATACCCACTGCCTCAACGTCTCGGTGCTCTCCATCAGCGCCGGGAAAGCCTTAGGCCTTTCCCACGAGGATCTGCGCATTTTGGGCATGGGGACCATGTTCCATGACTTGGGGAAGACCCGCGTCCCCTCGCAGATCCTCAACAAGCCCGGCAAGCTCACGGACGAGGAGTTCGCGATCATGCGCTCCCACGCGGCCTTGAGCGAAGAAATCATTATTGAGCAGAAGCTTAACGTCGACGAGCGGATCGTCAAGGTCGCGCGTTTCCACCACGAGCGCATGGACGGCTCGGGCTACCCGGATCACCTCAAAGGCGACGAAATCCCCAAGCTCGCGACTATTTGTGGCCTTTCCGACGTGTACGACGCTTTAACCTCCGATAGGGTCTACCACAAGGGCATGCTGCCCCACGACGCCCTCAAATTTATCTATGGCCTGCGGGGGACCCATTTTGAGCCCACCTGGGTGGACCGTTTCGTCCAGAGCGTGGGCATCTACCCGCCGGGCTCCATCGTGGAACTCATGAGCGGGCACGTGGGCGTGGTCATCGAGGTGAACCACGATTCCCTCCTGAAACCCATCATCAAGGTGGTGGCCGACCCCAAGGGCGGCATTTTCGCCAACCCCAAGCTCGTGGACCTCAACAGCCCCAATACCCACCCCGATTGGAACATCCAGAAAGTCATCCCGCCCCACGAGGCCGGATTCGACCCTTCCTATTATTTCAATCTCAAGGATACCCAAGGTGAGCGCCGCGGTTAAGCTGTCGCCCGAGGAAGCCCAAAGGCGCCTCATGGAAATCCGCGCCGCGATCGACGAGGCCGCCCGCGCCTCCGGTCGCGCCTCCGGGGACGTGACCCTCCTCGCCGTTTCCAAGACCTTTCCCCCGGAGGATATCGCGCTTTTTCTGGAGGCGGGGCAAAAAGACTTCGGCGAAAGCTATATCCAAGAGGCGCGGGAGAAGATACCCCAGGTCCCCCTCGCGGCCAACTGGCACTTTATCGGCCGCCTCCAGACCAACAAGGCCAAATACGCGGCCAGGCTTTTCTCCCACGTCCACGCGTTGGACAGCTTAGAGCTCGCCGCGGAGCTCCATAAGAGGCTCATAGCCCAAGACTCTAGCGTGAGCGCCTTTATCCAGGTCAACGTCTCCGGGGAAGAGAGCAAAAACGGGATGGAGCCCGACGAGCTTCCGCGCTTTTTGGACGCTTTGGCGCCCTTCTCGGCCGTGGTTCCCGTGGGCCTCATGACCATTCCCCCGTACGACCCGGATCCCGAGGAGTCCCGGAGGCATTTTCGGGCCCTCTACGAGACGCGGGAAAAATACGCCCCGCGGCTGCCGGGGCTCTCCATGGGCATGAGCGGGGACTTCCAGGTGGCTATATCCGAGGGCGCGACCGTCGTGCGCGTCGGCACGGCCCTCTTTGGCCCGAGGTAAGCCCATGGCGCGACCGAACGCGAATAAACCGGGGGCCAGGGGAGGGGCGGCGCCGTCGTGCCGCGCCTGCGCCCACTACTATATTACCTGGGAGCCCTCCCACCCCCACGGCTGCCGGGCCCTGTCCTTTAAGAGCCAGTATCTGCCCAGCGTGGAGGTGCGCCGCAATTCCGGCTCGGAATGCAGGTATTTTGACCCTAAAAAGCGGGGATAGCTCGTTCGCCTCCCTCCAAACGGAAGGCCGCCCCTTTCCCGGCGGGGGAAGGCGCCCGTGGGGTCCCTTGGGTTTGGCGCGTTGGGAAAAAAGCTTGACTTTTAGGGGCCAACGCTTATAATAGGCTCGTTCGTCGCCTTTTGGCGAAGTCCTTTTCGTCCGGTTTAAAGTCGCGCGGGGATGTGGTGTAGTCGGTTTATCACGCAGGCCTGTCACGCCTGAGGTCGCGGGTTCGAGTCCCGTCGTCCCCGCCATTTTAACTTGAATTCGCTTAACCGTTCCCCTGAAACCTAAGCCTGGCCTCAAGAGTGGCTAGTTGGCTTTTTTAGGTTCAGGGGTAATTTTTTAGCCGTTCGCAAATTCGCCCGCCAATCTTTGCGGAAGATTCCCAAAATGGCCTTGACGGACCAGATAATTAAAGCGTAAACCTAACGGGCGAAATACGGACTTTCTTTGATATTAACGATTTATCTTGGACCCAACCCGGGGACATGGGGGGGGAAAGGCCCGTAAGCCCCCGGCTGATGGCGGCCGTCACGCCAAGCGGGTTTCGCGCCAAGCTGGCGGACATCGGCCCGTCGCGACCGCGCGGCCTTCACGGCAGGCTGGGGAAGACGGCTATAAGCCTAGTCCATCCGCGGTGGAACGCCGCGGTCTGGATAGACCGTAAAAGGAGTCGCCGCGCCAAACGTTATCATAAAATATGGAGTTTTTGGCGATATGAGATTAAGAAGCCGCGTGATTCGCGCGAAGAGCGCCCGCGGGCGGGAGCGCCTGTTGACAGTCCGCCTGGCTTCATCGCGAATTCATCATGATCCACCCGTGCCAAGACGGGAACGGACGCGCGGCCAGGGCCCTCGCGTCCGTGGAATTCATCAGGGCCGGGTTCCCGCCGCCGGTCATGACCCTGGCGCGGGAGTGGGCGCCTATATCGAGGCGCTGAAGGCCAGCGGCGCCGGCGATCCAAAACCCCTGGCGGGGCGCCTCTCCGGACTGGTCGCTAAGAGGACCCATGATTGTGTCAAGTTCCGCCGAAGCTGAAGGAAGGGACGCCGTGACGCGTAACTTAGAAAACCTTTCGATTTTCTGGGGAAAATCACCTCTCGGCCGTCTTGAAAAAATACCAGGCGGAAGGGGCCTTCTTGGGTTTACTTATGACCCAGCCTGGCTAGATTCCGAAGGTCCTCCAGTCTCCCTGTCCTTGCCTTTGTCCTCGGAAACGCGCGATCCGCTAATTTCCACGAATTTTTTCGAAAATTTTCTCCCTGAAGGGAACGCCTTCGGCGTGTTTCAAATGATGAAGCGCATTCCGCCAGGTGACGCTTTCAGCTTCCTGTCTATCTACGGGCGCGAATGCGCGGGCGCTTTGAGCGCGCTGCCTTTCGGGGAATCGTTCGAAGAAAGTTCCGCGGATTATAGGGATGTCACCGACATCGTGAGTGGACAGCTCGCGCTCCCTTCCAGGGAGCGGCAAAATCTCATAGCCGTGACAAATTCAAAAGTGTCGTTGGCGGGGGCGCAAAACAAGCTACCGGTGACTTTAGACGGTCAACGTCTTCTTGTCTCCGCTGACGGATCATCCGCCACCACTACGCATATCATCAAGGCTCCGTCCAGCGCGCTTCCTGACTCGCGGTACAACGAGGCGTTCTGCGTGGATCTCGCGCGATCCGCCGGGTTGCCGGTTCCAAAAACAGAACTTAGGAATATCGGTGAGGCCGACGCGCTTGTCGTCGAAAGGTATGACAGAATTGAGAAGGACGGCGTTAGTCATCGACTCCACCAGGAGGACATCTGTCAAGCGTTAGGTCTTTTCAGCGCTCAGAAGCACGAGCGGCGTCAGGGCCCGGGGTTCTCTGATTGTATTGGAGTGGTCGGCCGATGTTCTGACGCCATAAACGCTATAGAGAATTTTGCTAAATCCGCCATTTTCAATTTCATCGTCGGGAACGGGGACGCCCACGGCAAGAACTTCTCGATTCTTTACGACTGGTCTCCGGAACTCGGCGAATACGGCAAAGGATTCCGCCTGGCGCCTTTTTATGACTTAATATCCACGTTGTCGTACGCCGAGAGGGGAGTAGATACCGAAATGGCAATGAGTTACGGAAATAGTTTTGACACGCGTAAAATTAATTCCGTGAATTTCAGAGCGCTCGCGAAAGCGCTAGGCGTCGATGTCCACAGGTTTAAAGCTTTGGCTGAAGAAATTTATGAATCCGTCAGCGAATATTCTCCGGGTATCGCGTCTGAACACGCCATCCGCTTCCCATCCGTGGACATATATGAAAAAATAATTAAAATTACCGAAAAGCAAACAAACTTGCTGTGTCAGGCGCTCGACAAGATAAGGCCCGCTAAACAAACGAAGACTAACAAAAGGAACAACCGGCCTAGATAGTCAGTCGAGGCGTCATTCTAAAAATATTTCATCCTATAATTTTTTATATCAGGTTTTCCATATGACAAACAAGGAAAAATTTTTAGCTTCCAGTTCCAGTATTCCCACAACGATTTTGTACGGAAATACCTCGCGTCGTGACTCTTAAGCGCCTCAACAAAATTTGCGTCCGTGAAACCGAACCTCAATTTTATATCTTCAAAACAGTATTCACCGCGTGGCGTCACTCGATATAACGGATATTCCGTCGTGAAATTTTTATCTCTTCTCCCAAACGCGATCCCCCTGGGGGGAGGCTTGGGGGCGCCCGGGCCGACCGCTTTATGGCTGATCAGCGCAAAGGTCATGCCATTTAAGGCGTTTCTTTGAGCTAGATTGACTTGTAAGGCGTAATCCCCGCGTGAAAGCTCGAAAGCGAATTTTAACGAAGTTCCGCGAGTTTAGCGCTCATAGAAGCGCGATATATTGACCTTGAGCCATTGCCTTCCAGCGCGCCAATCTTGGCTGGACGGCGACTTTTTTCCAAGCGGCGGAGAGCAAAGACGCGCGTCTCTTAGCGTTGACCTGAAAGAATTCTTTAAGGACACCGTAAGCGAGCTATAATTTTTCGTTTAAGTGAAATTTTTTTTGGTGACGGTCTTTTCTCGCTGAATTCCCTAACGGCCAGGATTAGACGCTCTTTTGCCAAAGTCTCCCGCCCTTGAGGTCAAGCTCAAAGTCCTCAGACAAGCTCCCGCCCATTTAAGCGGCTACGCCCATCAGAGGCCAACCTACCACTTTCTTGACCCAAGCTTCAGGCACTTGGTCAAGCTTTCTTTTCAGTCGGCCCGGCGCGCCTCCCAGGCCTCCCCCACCGAGGGATCGCGTTTGGGAGAAGAGCCAAATTCAAAGTCATCTATATGACTTAAAAAAGCGCTGACGCGAAGAAAAATTCGCGTTTTCGCTATTTCGCGACAGGCTTAACCGGGAATCGTGGGAAAGTTTATTGGCTATCCGAGACAATACATGGTAGGATATTAAATAATGGCTGATCAACGCTACGCTAGCCAACGCGAGTCCGCTCGCGTTTAGCGGAGTCCAGCGCGCGGCGGCGTTTCCCGCCCGTTAAGCGTTCGGCCCTTTAGGAGAGTGAGCGTGGAAAGGAAAAAGCTGCCGTTCGGCGATCCTGACTTTAAGAGAATCATCGAGGAAAATCAGCTTTACGCTGACAAGACAAAATATATCCACGATATGCTGAATCATTCCGTTTGCTGTTTCCTGTCAAGGCCTAGGCGCTTTGGCAAAACGCTTTTACTAGACACCATATCGGAATTATTTCAGGGCGATCGGGAACTCTTCAAGGATCAGTGGATCGGAACCCAAAGCGATTATAATTTCGCGCGTCATCCGGTCCTGACGTTTAATATGTCCTACGCCAATATCAATACCGTGGACGATCTCGCCTCAGCGATCGCGTTTAGCGCGCGGGAGCAGGCGGACGCGCATGAAATTAGTTTAACTACCGGAATATCTTACGGGGCGATGATGGAGCAACTCCTGGAGGGCCTTTACAAAAAGAGTGGAGTCAGATCGGTCATCCTAGTCGATGAATACGACGCCCCAGTGACCGAACAATTAGCGGACCGGAATCTAGCTTTGGCTTGTCTGAAAGTTCTACATGGTTTTACGCGACCATCAAAAAGTGCGTTAAGCGCGTCCATTTCGCTTTCGTCACGGGAATAACAAGGTTCGCCATGACCGCCGTTGACTCCGGCGCTAACAACTTTGCGGACATCTCGCTTGACGAGCGTTTCGCGGGGATATGCGGTTTCACCCCGCGCGAGATAGACGTTCTTTTCGGAGACAGGTTCGAGGAGACGCTCGATAAACTTAAAGATAACGGGGAACTCCCTCTTAGCGCGGGCGTTGACGATCTAAAATCCAAAATCATGGAATGGTACGACGGCTATAACTGGCTCGGAAATGAGCGCGTTCTTAACCCTTATTCTATCATCAACTTTTTTTACCAAAAACATTTTAGCGCGTATTGGCCATTTTCAGGAAGACCGTCCCACCTTTACGTCCTTATCCGGGATAATCCACTGGACTTTTTCCAGCCAGGCCTTGGCGCGTATTCTGAATCGCAAATCAAAAAAACCGATCTTTCAAGCATCGGCGTAATTCCCGTTCTCTTTCACAGCGGCTATGTAACAATCGACAAAAAAATTACCATAAAAAGACTTAAAAATCAAAAAACAATTACGGAAGACGCGTACACTTTCAAAATTCCAAACCTGGAAGTGGATAGTGTTTCAAACGATACCATTTTTCAAGATATTTTTAATTTAGGCGATAAATATATAAGCGATTTATCGGAGAATATGCCGACCGCTCTTTTACAAAAAAACTCCAAAGAAGTGGTCAGGATGTTGCGTAATATTTTGGTCTCAATCTCATACCATCAACACCCGACAGCCAAGCGGGACGAACAATGGGACGTTCCCGGAGAGCGGCATGAAAGCGAAAAATTTTATCATGGTATTCTCCATGGATCTCTTTTGTCAGCCGGGTTTGATATTTTAAGCGAAGTTTCCGGAGCCGATGGCCGAGCGGATATCGTCTGGTCACTACATAACGGGGTTAGAGTCGTAATTGAGCTGAAATACAGCTATCCTGACAAAAACGCTTACAAAGCGTACGAAGATACAGAAACTGATCTGGAACAAGCGAAAAGTAAGGCAAAGGAGAAGGAGAAGGAGCTAACAGCCGCTCTAGACAGAGCCGAAGCTCAGTTAAGGAGCAAGGACTACGCTGGGCCTCACAGGGCCGCGCGACACAAAGTTATTTACCTCGCCATAGCTATACTCGGCAGAACCGACATCGTGGCGCGTTTCGTAGACCTCGAAGACGCGCGCGACCCCGCTGGATCATGACGCGCTTCAGGACGACATGGCGTTATTAATCCATATCAACGTTCCTAAAGCGTTGAATCGCGCTCTCTCGCCGCGACTATTCCGTCCTGGCGCTTTTTTTGGCCAAAACGCGCCTTGGGTCCGTGGCGGTCTTCCAAGTTTATTATCTCGCTATTCTATTTTGAGCGTGGATGATCTGACGCGGTGGCTGGCTGGGACGCGTCCTTTCGACAATCGCGCGATTCGATATTTTCACGCGCCTGAAATTTTCTCGAAATAAGCGCGCGATCGATGGACGCTTATGGCTTTTATTGATTGATAGAATATTGTTAGTGGCTTATTTCTTGGAGGAAATTGGAATATGGCTAGCAATGATGATGGGCGGTGAGCCGGTAAGAATTGACAGCCTTACCATGAAGCGTTATAATAAAATTCACAAGAAATAACCTTGCGTATAATCCATGGGTTATTGTTCAGTTTACGAAACGAGACAAGGGACGCAATTTTCATGACGTATAAACCTATCAGGGTCGATCGCGAAAATGGAACCATAATGGGAATCGCGTTCCCTGACTTGGATAAACTTGAAAGCGCGGCTTCGGCTATCGGTTCCGCGATGTTTGAGGGGTTTGAGCCGACAACGCGCAAAATCGAGATCCTCCGCGATTACCTCGATGGCGTTATTACGCTGGCGGACATCCAGGGTTTGCTTGGGGATACATCCCATGGCGAATGATTATAACCACGAGGATCCCGATTTAAGCTATACAGACCCAGTAACGGGAGTATTGCGCAATAAACTGAATATCGCGGACAAGGACGCGCTTCGCGAAGTGGAATTTTTTTGCTCCATAAAAGGGCTCGCGCGGCTACGCGACAATCCAGTTCCGATAAAAGACATAGATTCCCTGTTCGCCATCCATAAGCGTATTTTCCAGGAGATATACGATTGGGCCGGGGAGCCGAGGAAAGTCGAAATTAATAAGGGCGGAACGCTTTTTTTTACCGTGGCGCGTTTCAATAACGCCATGGTATTCATCAATGGTCTGCTCGCGGAATTCAAGTCGATCGACTATGGCGAAAAGGCGCGACTTTCCGGAAAATTGGCTGAAATATTGGATACCTTAAATTTTTTCCATCCCTTCCGAGAGGGGAACGGGCGGGCTCAACGCGAATTTATTAGGACGCTCGCGTTGGAGAAAGGTTGGGAACTCGATTTGGGGAAAGCTAACAGCTACGCGGTTTACGTTCAGTACATGAAGGGATCAATTAATGAGGACGTTAAGCTTTTTCATGAACTGATTTTTAAAATTATGAAAAAAATGAAATAGAACGATGATTCTGGCGCTTAATGTAGGCCGAGACAAGTTTCAGAAAATTTTGGCCTTTGTCTCTCGCCTCCTTGGCGTTTACGGGCTATTTTTGTCAATAACGCGAAAGGCTCGCAAAAAAAACGAAAATTTTAGGGATAGCGCGGCAACCGAACCGCGCGTCAGCATTATCGCGGACGCGCGCGAATATCGGAAACGGCTTCATATTTTAACGATCATATCTTGGTGACTAATGGGGGACAGCTGAAAGTAAATTGGTTCTAATTTAAATCGCTCCGCGAGCGTTAATTTTCGCGTCTATCGCTCGCGCTAAAATCCCGAATGGAAAAAGGGAGCGAAAGTTCCGCGAAATTGTAAAAAGACGCGTTTCTTTGAGGTTTAAGCGCCGTGGAACAGCGGAAAACTGACTCCGCGACGCGCCGCTTTCGTTTCGGCTCTCGCGCCGCGCGTGGGTCGCGAAGGCTGATTAAATTTTAAGACGCGATAAGGGAAAAGGCCTTCCTTGGTCGTCATATTCGGATCGGCTAATAACGCGAAATCCGAAACGCTCGTAAAAGCTAACCGCTTGATTATTTTGCTCATTTACGTCGACAAATTTCGCGCCTAAAACGTTTACGGCGTAATTTAAAAGGAGCTTTCCGATACCTTGCCCCCTGGCTTTAGCGTCAACGAAAAGCGTTTCGATTTTTTTCTCGTTTACGCCGATAAAGCCTTGGAGAGCGCCTATTCCGTCGCGATAGCCGTACAATATACTTACGGTTTTTAACGAGAGAAGCGCTTCCGGTTTGATCTCGGCGATATCGCGCTCAGAAAGAAATAAATGAGTATTCCTCACGGCGGATTCCCATATGTCAATCAAACGCGCTATTGTCGCCTCGTCGCGATTATTGAGTAAAACGATATTATTCATCCTTCGCTCCAACCTTAAAAAAGACGAATTGCTTCCGCCACGCGTTTTCTGGCTCGCTCCAACCTTTTTCCCGCGCGGGGCGATAAGCGCGGGAGCGAAGGGAGCGATTTAATAAAAGCCAAGCGCCCATTTTAACGGCTCTATCGCCATGGTCGTATTTTCGCTTTTTTAGGGCGCGCGGTGGGTGACGTTACGCCTCATCCGGAGCGTCCGTAAAGCGGACAATGGGCTTAATGTTTTTGACGGGGACGGACACGTCGTCTTCCAGGTCAATTAAAGCGTTAATTAAAAAAACCTTGACGAAATATTCCAGTCGCTCGGCTTTGATGGGGTGTGTCGTTATCCGTTTCTTTTTGAGATAATACTCCCGCTTGGTCCCGGAGTGGATATAATGGAGAGGCGTAATCAAATTGCCGGCCTCGTCCTGGAAGACCAAATTGCCGGTCGTGGCGTTGGTGAAAAAAGAATTGTGGACGATGATGGCCTCGTCGGAGCCGCCGCGTTCCCGAACGCGCGGGAGTATTCCGCGGTCTTTGGTTTTAAAGTTAAAGTCGATTTTCTTGACTTCCACCATGGTCAGGGAATTGATCGTGGGCGGGGTAAAGGGCTCAAACTGGATGTCGATGACGGCGTCCGCGTAAGTGACGACGCATTTTTGGCGGCCGTCCGCGGGCGGCTCCGGGAGCAATTTGGGCAATGTCGACTGGATAAAGGGTTTATGGAAAAAGTGCCTGATGGTGTGGTCCATGCGTATGGCGTGGCCTTCCAAGTTATGGTACTCGCCGCCGGCGACCTTTATTTCCTCAATAAAGACTGTTTTTTCCATAATAGCCCAAACCTTATGAACCCGACGCGCGCGAAAGGCCTCCCTAGTCCGCCGCGCCTGGCGGGAGCGCCTGGGTTTCCCAAAGAAACGGCGTTTCCGGTTCTTGGTTATATTTGAGGGATACTTTGAGAGAATTGTAAAGATCGTTCCGGTTCTCGCGCGGGGAACTCTCAATGGCGGACACGGCGAGGGGAGGGTCTGGGGCGACGTTTAGGAGGAGCTCGCCGGGGCTGTTGATAAAGTGGAGGAGCTGGTTGTTGATTTTCGGCCCCGACAGAAAGGAGTCGCCGAAGAGCTCTTCGGTGAGAACGGTCGCGAGGCGAAAGACCTCGCCGCGCAAAGAGGCCTTTTCGAGGGCGTACTGGGCGGCGTTATAGTCGATGATGGCCTCAAACAGGGAGTGGTCCGCGTATTTGAGGTAAAAATTACGCAAAGAGAGGCCCTTTTGGGCTTCGCTCGCGGGAAAGGAGGCGACGAAACGGTCCAAGGAGAGGGCGGAAAATTCCTCTAAAACGGTCGGGGAAAGGGCGCCCATTTCCAGGCCCAGGCTAAGGGCGGCCAGTCCCGGGCTCTCTAAGGAATCCAAGGACCATTTGAGGATTCCGGCCTCGGGGGCGGACGCGAAAGTGGCCTTGAGGCTTAGGGGGAGATTGGGCCGTTCGCGGCTCCGTAAAAAATTCGCGAAGGCGAGGGCGAAATCCCCGAGCCGTTCGGTATTTTCCGGCGGGGAGAGGACAACCTCCGTCATGGCGACGGTCCCCTGGGGGAGGGCGCCGGCCACGAAAGGGCCCTCAATGGCGATGGCGCCGATATCCCATTTAAGACCCCCCAAGGTGACGAGAGAGACGCCTTTAAGCGTTCCTTGGGCGAGGGAAACGGCGGGGGAGACGAGGTCCGCGGCGCGGGGCAGATCGCTTAAAACGCGCTCGAGGCTGGGAAAATAATAGGAGGTGGAAAGGCGGTCGACGGTGGCCTTGGCCCGCCGCAGGAGGACGCTTAAGTCGAGGCCCTTAAGCGCGATCTCCTGGGCCGCGAGGCTTTCGGCCCGGTCGGGCTCCGCGAGAGACGCGATCTTCAGGAGGGCGTCGGAGCTTTCCCACGCGTCAACAAGGCCCTGGGGCGCGAGGCCGCGCGCGGCCAGAGAGCCCACGCGCGCCTGGACTATTTCCTGGGGGCCTTCCGAAAATTTTAATTCGGCGTCGTCGGCGGCGAGGGAACTCGCCCGCAGGCTCAGGAGGAGATCCAAAAAGCTTTTGGGATTGGGGGCCGCCGCGGGGTCAAAGGAGGCTTCGCTTAAGGCGAGGCGGCTGACGTGAAAGCTGACGGTCTCGGCTTGGGGGCCCGGCCTGAGGGCCGAGATCTGGAGACTGTCAAGGGCGGCGGAAGCGAGGCTCATGGAGGCGAGAAGGGCGTAAAGGCCTTCCGCGTCGTGGGCCTGGAGGGCGAGGGCGCCTAACTCCAGGCTCGCCGCCGTCACGGTCAGCCGTTCTTGGCCCACGAAACGAAAAAAGGAAAGGTTTTTGAGGGCGAGCTTCTTCCAGAGGGCGCCGCGCGCGGGGTCGGCATTCTGGCCGGGCTGGAGGAAGCGCGGCCAGACGCCTCCCAAGGAGCCTTGGACGGCCAGATAGTCGATTTCAAGGTTGAAGGGGGACTCGGGGGGAGGGTCTTCTCCCTCGGGCGCGCCGCCCGTGGGGGGCGCGGGGGTGGGGGCGGGAGGGGCGGGCGGCGTGACCCGCAGGCCGGTGACGGTCAAAGTCCGCGACAGAAGGCTAAAAGAGTGGGAGTTGGAGGACCAGGCGCCTTCCCCGAAACGGGAATTTAAGGCGGTCTCGAAATTGTCCCAAGTCCGGCTCCCTAAAAGAAGGGTCAAAAGGACGTGGAGAACGACGAGAAAGGCCAGGGCGCCGCCGCCTATGAAAAGGGATTTTTTGCTTAACATGCGTTCCTCGGAAAAACTGTCCGGAGAAGGGCCGGGGGGCGCCCGAGGGCTCTCCGGCGTAATGCGGGAAAAAGTATAGCGCCCCGCTTCCCTTCGCGCAAACCATGAAGTGGCGCGGCCGCGGGGAAGAGGCCCCAAAATATGTCGCCGCGGGTAAAGACGCGAATTATAAGCGCGAAATCGCTAAAAAATCGCGTTTTTCCGGTTTTTTTTTAATACCCCCCCCCCCACCGTCGGGGGAGGAGGAGGGGAAGGGGAAGGGGAAGGGGAAGGGAAGGAGGAGGGGAGATTTTAAATTAATTTTACGGCCAGCGGACATTTTCCGCGGGGGACCGCGCGTAAGATCGCCGTCGTTAAGGGAAATTTGGGCCCTTGGGGGCCACGTTAAATTCTTTTGGAAGGGAAGGGAAGCGAGTGATTAGCGCGCGCGATATCAATAAGACTTTTGGCGAGGCCAAGGCGCTTAGCGCCGTGAGCCTCCACGTTAAGCCCGGCGAAATGGTCGCCTTAATCGGCGCCTCGGGCTCCGGAAAATCAACCCTCATTCGGATGCTCTCGGGCTTGGACGGGGCGGACGCGGATAGCGGCCCCATCTTCTTAGGGGCCGCGACCATTCAGGATAGAGGGGCCGTGAGCCGTAAAATCCGCGCCGCGCGCGTGGGGATCGGGGTGATTTTCCAGGGCTTCAACTTGGTGGGGCGCCTGAGCGTGGAGACCAACGTGCTCTTGGGCGCCTTGGGCCGCGTTCCCCTGTGGCGGGCCCTTTCGCGCCGTTTCGGCGCGGGCGAGCGCGCCCTCGCGCGGGAGGCCATGGCCAAGGTGGGGATCCTCGAGACCGCCGGCCGCCGGGCCTCGACGCTTTCGGGGGGCCAAAGGCAGCGGGCGGCCATCGCCCGGGCTCTGGCGCAGAAGGCCCAGGTGATCTTAGCCGACGAGCCCATCGCCTCTCTGGATCCCGAGTCCTCCCGACGAGTCATGGAGATCTTGGGGAAACTGAACCGGGAAGAGGGCATGACGATCGTCGTGAGCCTCCACCAGGTTGATTACGCGAAAAAATACTGCCCCCGGGCCGTGGCCCTCGCGGGCGGGCGGGTCTTTTTCGACGGGCCGAGTTCCGCGCTGACCCGGGAAAAAATGGGTCAGATCTACGGCGGGGAGGCCTTGGCGGAACTCTACGGGGACGAGGCGGAAAGGCTCGCGCCCCAAGGGGCCCCGCGGGAGCGCGCCTCTGGCGACGCCCCGTGGGAGGCCGCCAGCTGGAATTAGCCCCCCCCAAAGGGCGGCGAGGGTGGGGGCTTAGAGCGCCCCAGAGGCCCTTGGCCGCGCGTTAGTTGGCGAGGAGCGGCAAAGGCCCTCGCCGGAAGGAGACTATTATGCTTAATTTTGGCGACGGGCTCTTCCGTAAGTTTCTGGGAGCCTTTGGGGTCTTGGCCGCGCTTTTATGGGGCGCGGGAGGGGCCGCGCCTCTCCAAGCCGAGGGGGAGGAGATCGATTTCGGGATTATCTCCACGGAATCCTCCCAGAACCTCAGGACCATCTGGGAGCCTTTTCTGGCGGACATGACCCGGATTACGGGGCTTAAAATCAACGCCTATTTCGCGACGGACTACGCTGGCGTCATTGAGGCCATGCGCTTTAACAAAGTCCAGGTGGCCTGGTTCGGCAACAAAGCCGCCATGGAGGCCGTCGATAGGGCGGACGGCGAGGTTTTCGCCCAGACGGTCAGCGCCGACGGCTCGGACGGGTACTACTCGGTTCTAATCGTCCACAAGGACTCGCCCATCAACAACTTAGAGGATCTCTTCCAGCGGGCGGGCGAGCTCTCCTTCGGCAACGGGGACCCCAACTCCACCTCGGGCTTTCTGGTCCCGGGCTATTACGTCTTCGCCCTAAACGGCCTCGATCCCAAAACGGCCTTCAAAAGGACCATTAACGCGAGCCACGAGGCCAACGCCCTTTCGGTCGCGGGAAGGCAAGTGGACGTGGCGACTTGCAACAACGAGAACCTGGCCCGCCTGGAGGTCACCAACCCCGAGCGGAGGAAAGACATCAAGATTATCTGGACCAGTCCCCTCATCCCCTCGGACCCCTTGGTTTGGCGGAAAGATTTGGATCCGGCGGTCAAACAAAAGCTTTTGCGCTTTTTCCTCGAATACGGCCAGACCGGAAACGCCAAAGAGACGGCGATTTTAAGTTCCCTGCTCTGGAAGGGCTTTAAAAAGTCCGACGACCGCCAGCTGATCCCTATCCGGGAGCTGGAACTCTTTCAGGAGAAAACGAAACTGGAAGGCCAAGGTAGCCTTTCGGCCGCCGACCAAAACCGCCTCAAGGCGATTGACGCCGAATTGGCGGCCCTCAAAAAGGGCTAAAAGGCGAGCGCCGCTATAAGCCTCCGCGCTTGGATGGGGTTTTGGAGCGCGGAGGCTTGAGGAGATGGGGCGAGGCTTGTGATGGGTCAAACGAGAGCGAGAGAGGCTTGGGAGGGTGTTATGGATAAGGGGATAGCGCGAGCGGCGAGGGGGCCTAAGGGAAAAAAGCTCAAGCGGGCCGGTCAGGGGCTGGGGCTTTTAGCCTTCTTGGCCTGGTCCTGGACGGCCGCGGAAATCAAGCCTTTGGACCTCTTGCGCGACGCGGGGAACATGGCGATCCTCGCCAGGGATTTTTTCCCCCCGGATTTCCGGGAGCTTGGCTACTATTGCAAAGAAACCTTAATTACCATCCATATCGCCTTCTGGGGAACGGTTTTCGCGGTCGTCTGCGCCTTCCCCTTAGGGATTATGAGCTCGGAAAACGTGGCGCCGGCTTGGGTCTACCACCCCACCCGGAGGCTCATGGACGCTTGCCGGGCCATTAACGAAATGGTTTTCGCCATGCTTTTCGTGGTGACCGTGGGCCTCGGCGCTTTCGCCGGGGTCCTGGCCCTTTGGATCCACACGACCGGGGTCTTGGCCAAGCTCTTTTCCGAGGCCGTGGAGGCCGTGGACCCCGGCCCGGTGGAGGGAATCCGGTCCACCGGGGCGGGGCTGATCGGGGAGGTCTGGTACGGAATCCTCCCTCAGGTGATCCCTTTGTGGATTTCTTTTACGCTTTACCGTTTCGAGTCCAACGTGCGCTCCGCCACCGTGGTGGGCATGGTGGGCGCCGGCGGGGTGGGCGTGGTTTTATGGGAGCTGATCCGCGGCTTTATGTTCCAAAAGACCTGCGCGGTGATGCTGGTGATCATTGTGGCGGTTACGGCCTTTGACATTCTCTCCCAGCGTTTGCGGAAAAAAGTCACCTGAGCGGCGCGAGGCCGCGAGTTTAGGCAAGTTAAGGCGAGCGCTCCAGGGGGGGCCGAGGCGAAAGGAGGGGGAAAGAAAGGGCGCGCCCCACGCGAAGGGGATAAATTGGCGAAGCCTTAATCGCGATAGGCTAATTTAATTTGTAAATAGGCGCGCTTAACTCGTTTCGCGGGGAGCGCGCCAAGATTTATCCTTGACTACTTGACTAATAGAGCCAAAATATGAGATAAAATGGCGATTTTAAACAAAATCCACGTTGGGCGCGCTCCTCTTGGAGGAGCGACCGGAATCCCATGAAAGTTGGGAGCATGCCCAATACTGTGAGTCTTCGCCTACGCGAGTAGGGTTTTTCGCCACAGCCAGGCCACTGGAGGCTTACGCCTCTGGGAAGGCCGCGAAAAGCGACAAGCCAGTAGACCCGTCCAACGCGTTTATTTTCCATAATTTTGGGGACTAAAAAGAATGGAAACAAGCGAGCTGGCCTTAATCGGCCTCTATATTGCCACCCGTTCAAAAATGGGGAACCTGTTCCCCCAAACGGCGCCTGAATCCCTTTCTTCCGCGCGTTTTTTTTCTTTCCTCAAGCGGCGCGTTTTTTTCGCTCCAACGAAACCTTAAGGAAAAGCGCCGCGAGGCGTTCTTTTGTTTAAGGGCTTTTTATTCAAAAGATTTAGGGTTATTTCGCGAGAAACAATTCTTAGCGCGATTTTCCAAAAAATCTTTGAACTGTCTTTTTACGTTGGGGAAGATACTGACAATCGCGGAGAAGCGTAAAAACCGATCTTTTTTGGTTCTGGCGCGTCTTCTCCCCTGGAAAAGCCGTTTGTTGAAACCCATTTGGGCTATTGTTGGGCTTTAAAAAAATTTTCCTTCCGCGCTTAAGGGTTGAAGAATCAATCCCCGCGCGCTCAATTGTTGGGGAAGACAAAAATTTTTTTAAAACGGCTTTTCGCGAAAGCGCGCTAAATGAGGCGCGCGTTAAAATTCCAGAGACCTTTTTTAAGGAGAAACACGGATGAAAGCGTTATTATTCGCGAGCGTCTTAGCTTTATCGCTACTGGCGATCCCTTTAGCCGCCACGGCGCAGGAGCGCGGCGAACAGTCTTTAATGGACACGGTGATCGTCACCACGGGAAGAACCACGGAAACCTTCAGAGAGATAAGCCAAGCCGTTACCGTTATCCCGAACGAAGTCTTCGTCAATTCGGCGGGACGGGACTTGAGTAGCGTTCTGAGCGATTACGGCATTCAAATCAATTACCAGAACAACAGGAACTACGGAAACGCTGGAATTACCATGCGCGGCTTTAGCACCAGCACCCATGGCAACGACATTTTCAGCAATGTCCTGGTCCTCATCGACGGCCGCCGGGCGGGCATGGATTCCGTGGGCATAATGGGCCTGGGAAATATCGAGAGAGTGGAAATTATCCACGGGCCGGGGTCGGTCCAATACGGCGCCGCGGGAATGGGCGGAGTCGTCAACAT
>JAISCZ010000182.1 GCA_031265205.1 Deltaproteobacteria bacterium | reverse complement strand
ATTGAAGGCACGAACAGCCGCCTGAAGCGCCAGTTCGGAATGGGCAGGCTTAGGGTCAGGGGAGCGAAGGCGGTCAGGTTCGCGGTCATGCTCAAACTCCTGGGACTGAACATTTTTAGGGCGACGGCCATTGCCAGGAAAAGAGCGTCCTAAAAAGGGGAAAAGAACGTGATAAGGAGTATATTTTGGCATGATTGGAGCTGAAGAGGGTCGTTTGGACCTCAAGTGGAACAAATTATTGAGACTAAATCTCAATAAGCTCGAAACAAGCCAAATTTTTCTATGAACCGGCCATCTCCTTCAGTGGGGAACCATCCTCTTGCCGGGACTTTTTGCACTCCCATCAATCATGCAATATTTATTCCATACCATAAATATAGCTATAAAAAAGTTTGGCGCAGCTATTGCGATATAGGCAATTTTTACGCCAATTGTTTTGCTCGTGTGGCATTCCTCTCTTACTCTCGTTTTCTATTACCCTTTCTTACCGCCTATCTGACCCACGTCACGACTATAGCTAGGCGCCTATTTTTAAATTATTTATTTTATATACTAATAATATTATTTTTATATTAAATATTAATTTTATCCACGATTATATAATTTTTGCGTACTTTTGAGAGTCAACAACAAAATATTGAATATATTAAGGCGCTGGGTTGCCAGTACCAGAAGCTCGCGCGATCGCCTATCGACGATGAGTCGGCAGGTTATGGAGAAGAAAAAGATTGCTTAAAAATTTTGGTTTCATGTCGCTTTCTCTTTAGTCGCTCCCCCGAAATCCATCCCCATCACCCCCACAGGTCACCTTGATAATCAACCTTCAGAAAATTATCGATCCACAGCGGAAGTGAGGTAATAATTCGAATCTGTCACGATACGACATTGAACCCGCGCGAGGTTCTTCGACAGGCAAAATCCTATCAAACGAGGTTACGTGACTGGCTCGACGAATATATTTCATGGCGGCGCTTGACTTATCCTTCCCACACTCACTTCAGAGTCAATTGACCCGTCACAACGGGCCCAACCAACAGCGTCGGCGCCCCGGAATGAATTTCCTGGAATACTCACGCCGGATTCTGGTTCAGGACGCTGATACCCTGAAAAGCATCAGCCCCCGCGCGGTGAGTCCCGCGACCAATTCGCCCTGGAACTCTGGACGCTGACATAACTTAGCGAGCGCTGGAGGATAGCCAAAAAAAACGGAATCACGCTCCAAATTTTCAAATTATCGTCAATAACTCTTCTTCCAAGACGCAAGCCAATCCTCCGATGGGTTCCATCCAAGTCCTTAGCGTATGGGATAAAATGCCCAAGACCCAGCAAAACAAAAATTTGTCGGCGCCATGCCGAGCGTGTCTTTTTCGCAATTAAAACCTATGGAACCCCTCGCAATATGTTTTCCAGCAATCTTTACGGTCCCCATAATGTGCCCCAGGAACAACCACCTTGCAGCCAAGACTATCTGGCCCATTACCCAACTTCTCCACGTAGTCAATGAAGGTAGGTTGGCGCTCGCCCTATTCATGGGCGGGGGTTAAATTCTCCATGCTCACTCGGATTCATGACGAGCCGTTATCTGGACATGATTCCAACCTTAAACTGTCCAAATAGCCGAGGAACTAATGATTAAAGCGAATTGTTTTAGATTTTTAGAACAGATTTAGATACCGTTTGGGAGAGCGAAGCCAGTGACTCGTAAGGAATTAAAACGCAAATAATATCGTCCCCCAAAAAGGAAAATGCTTGCCTTGAGCAATTAGATATTTATCTTTCAAATAAATTAAGTTCAAAATGAATAACTGTTAAGTTATGGCGAAACAGCGCTGAAAATTCCTTCATCCTCTAATAACGCCATAATTGGTATGACCTTCCGCTCTTATCGAGATATCTTCCATGGGAGATAATGAAGCGTCGCCCGTCCGCGAAAATACGAGCGGTGGCTAGCGGGCTTCTCTTTAACCCCCTCTTCGTCTAAAGCCTATTAATCCGCGTCTAACCACAGAAAGACGCGGCGCTCTTTGTCCTATAGCCATAGCGGCGACGCGCGGCTACTCCATCGCGGCGAAAAAATAGCGCGCGCGAATCAACGCGCGGAAAAATCCCTAATGGCGTTAATAGGAACGGTTAGAAGAGACAATAAATCTTTCGTCAGCGTACCATCCGGATAAATCCCAAGAGCCAATTGAAATCGCAGGATGGCGCTTTTGGTACGCGCTTCGTAAACGCCGTCGGCTTTACCGCTAAAGTAACCGTAAATCGACAACATTTCTTGCGTCCACTTAACGCAATTACGGAAACCCGCGTCGGTTTCCCTAATAATCCGCGAATCGCTAGGCGCGGAGAAAAATACCTGAGTATCGGGCCTAATAAACATTTTCATGTCGTCGATGACGCTCCTCATAATTACCGCGACGTATTTTAAGTTCTCGGCTTTAGCCACGGAGAGCGTCTCAGGGCTCGCCTCCAAAGGTGAGCAGTACATGCCATATTGCTTATTGGCGTTAGCGAGACTCTCGGATAGCGGTATTTGATAAAATACGCCCAAAAGATTGACGCGCAGTTTTTGGGCGAGACACCATCGCGTTTGATTGAGCGTGAGACTTCCTCCGCTCGCGTTCGGTCGCAAACCAAGCCCAAAATCCAACATTGGGCCCAAGTTCGGCGTGGGCGCGGGATTTGGCGCGAACGCGAGTTCTGGCGCGCTCTGTGGCGTGGGCGTGAACGCGAGCGCTGGAGCGGGCGCTAGCGGGTAGTTGGAGCGTGGGGCAGAAAAAGCGCTTGAGTCATGGGCGGCGGGATCGCCATAATTCCTAGCGCCTGGCGGAGATTTAATAGGCGCGGCCCCGTCGCGCTCGGAAAAGAGCCCGACGAAGAACAAAAAAAAGAGAAAAAGAAAGCCCCCAAAAAGAAGCGTTAAAGCCCAGCGCTTTCGCGTCGGCGCGGGCCGAGGAAGAGGAACGCGCGCCGGAGGCGGCAAGGAAACGAGCGAGGGAGGAGTAAGGGGAACGCGAGACGACGGCGAAAGGGGAACGCGAGACGAAGGCGGTAAAGGAACGGGAGAGGGAGCCGTAAGGGGAACGCGCGTCGGAGGAGAAAGGGGAACGCGCGCCGGGGGCGGCGAGGGAACGGACGAGGGAGGCGTAAGGGGAACGCGCGCCGGGGGCGGCAAAGGAGAGCGCGCCCCGGTGGGAGGCGTGGCGGGTATCTCTCGTGAGGTTTTCGGTTTTTTGGAAAGGGTTACCGTCCCCCCCTCTAAGGATCCTCCTGGGAACTCCGCCATGGGCGCCGAGTCGGCGCCATCGCCGCTAGCCTCCGCGGGAGTCGCGGCGGGTATCTCTCGCGGGGTTTTAGGTTTTTTGGAAAAGGAAACCACGCGCGCCTCAAAGCGCCCTCTAGGGGCCGTACGCCTCAGTCTTCGAGCCGGCGCGCGTCTCGCGCCAAAACTCGCGGACGAGCCCGCGCCTTCAAAATAAAAAAAGCCGCCCTTGGCGCGACTGGCCGAAAACAAAAGAAAAATTGAGCCAGGGAGCGGCGCTCTCGCGCCGTTTTTCTATTATACCGCTTTTTGCCCCGCTTTCCCTCGGGATTTCGCCAAAGATTTTAAGGCGCGCCTGGCTGGCCCCGGGTTGGACGATCAGGCCCTCTTTGACGGCGACGGCCCGCGGGCTTTACGCGCCGGCGAAAAAGCCGCGCGGACGCGCTCTGGCCCGCGCCCCAAGATCCTCCCCCTCGCTCACGGCGCCGCCGCGCCAAATATAAAAGCCCTTTCCCAGGCGAAGGAAAGGGCTTTTAACTTTTATCCGGGGCGGAAGAGGCGAGGCCCCCTTAGGTCCCCGCTCCCCGCGCGACAGTTTAGAAAGGCACGACCAAAGTCAGCGAGAGGGTATGGTAATTCGTGTCGGCGCCGGCGGCCCCGTTATAGCCCAGCTCGACGACCGCGACGTCCGGCGCCACGTAGCTCACCCCGGCGCCCCAAGAAACGACCGTGCGATCCCAGCTGGTCATCCAACCTAAGTTCACGACCCCGGGCGCCTGCGCCCGGCTGGCGTACCCGGGCACGTCATTTTTGGTGACGCGCCGGTTGGCCCCCACGCGCGCGGTAAAGCCCCAGGGGAAGGCGCCGTATTTCAGCTTGACGCCGCCGCTGAGTAAATGGGTCCAAGCGCTGTCCGAGTAATAGTCGCCCGGAGCGCCTTGCCAGTCGTTCATGTCTTTGAGGACCACGTGCACCGACCGCCACCCCAAATAGGGGTCTATGGTCCAGCTCTCGGCAAGGGGAAAGTCTTTGTCCCACCAAACCAAAAAGGAAATCAGCCGATCGTCGAACTGATCCACGGAGCGCGTCTCGGTCGCGCCGCCGGGATAGACGATGGTCTCCGCGCCGTCGTAGATGTCCCAGACCATAAGGAGGCTGAACTCGATTTTGCCCACGGTCGGAAACTCAAAATTACTGACGAAACCCATGAGATGCGCGGTCACGTCGATGTCGCTCGAGCCCCCGAAACCGTCGATATCGGGGGTCAAAAGCCCGCCGTCGTAGTTGGAGTAGCCGTACTGATACATAAAGGACAGGGTAAACCAATCCGTGAAGGGCTTGGAGGCGATAACCGTAAAGCTCCCCACCGTGGAATGGCCGCTATCCGATTTGAGAGCCGACCCGTTGAGGGTCGTTTTCAGATTCCCGTGATGGGAAAAGTGAAACTCCGGGATAAACACCCAAGAGCTTTTCTTTTCGCCGTCCCCGGCCGCCGGCGACGACCAGGCTCTTTGGGCCTGGGCCTCATAGCTCAAATCCCGCATGGCTTTTCGCCGCTCCGGGCTCTTATTCGCCAGGGCCGTCCCCGACAGTCCCAAGACCAAGCCCATCGCCAGGCTCAACAAAAATCGCTTGCGCATCGAAAGCCTCCCGATAAATCCTTCTCGACGGGATAGGGTTACCCCCTCCCTTGGGGCGCGCCCGCGCGCCTGGGCGCTCGGGCCTCCGCCGCGGCCAAAAAATAGCTCCATTTCCTCTTGAGCCCCGCGCGCCCGCCGCCGCTTCCCCGGCGCCCCCTTGGAGCGAGGGAGAGGGCGCGGGCGCGGAGCGGCGGGCTTCCGGAATAATATATAGCGCTTTGGCGCGGGGAAGAGGCGGAAAGCGAAAGCCAAGGGCGAAATGGCCCTAAAAGGCGCGCGTTCCGCGCCCAATTCATTAACTTTCGTCTTCCAGAAGCTCAAATTACTATATAGCGATTTGGCTGTCAAGCCCTTTCACGCGGCGCGCCCTGCGGCGAAAGCCCTCCCCCCAGTCCATTTTCGCCTTTACCCCGCTCTGAGCCTCACTACGCGCCGCCTTAAAGCGCTTTAGAGCGGACTTCGCGAAGACGGGCGACGCCTCCGGCTCCGCTTCCTTTCCGGGTCCCCCTCCCCCGCCGCGCCCTTGGGGAAAGGCGCGCGCCCCGGGCCGCGCGCCCGCGCGGCGCGGGGCCCCTCGCCCTTTGACATTCCGCGCCCAATCCTCTATATACTACTTAAGTTTCCGCGCCTACGCGCGCGCGGAAGACCCAAGCGCTATATAGTTTCTTGGCCGACTCCCACCGCCCGCGCCCTCATTTTCTCCATGGAGACCCGTATGCCCCGTCTGCCCGGCGAGCGCGAAATCCCCCAGTACCAGAAACTGGCCGAAACCATCCGCGGGCGCGTGGTCAGCGGCGCTTACAGGTCCGGGGAAAAAATCCCCTCGGAGGCCGCGCTCTGCAAAAGCTCGGGGCTCTCCCTTCTGACCGTCCGCCAGGCTCTCGGGGTCTTGGTGGACGAAGGGCTCCTGGAGCGTTTCCCCGGGCGTGGCACTTTCGTGACGGAACTGTGTTGGCGGAAAGCCGCCTTCAACGTCGCGGGCCTCGACGATTTGGTCTCGACGCCCGATTTTCGCGCCCAAATCGTCCGCGCCGAGGTCGCGCGGGCCTCGGCCGAGGTCGCCGCCAATCTCCACGTGAGCCCCAAGGCCCCCGTGGGCTACGTCAAGAGGGCTTTTTTCGCCGGCGGCGCCGCCTGTTTTATGGTCCAGGAGGGCTACGTCATCCTGGACCCCCGTCGGCCCGTCATTGAGGCCGAGCTGGCCCCCACTTTCCTCAAGGGCATCTTCCAGGGCCAGGGCCAAGGCCTGGTCCGCGCGGTCGCCATGGACGTTCTGCCCCTCGCGCTGCGCGAGGAAAACGCCTCCCTCCTCTCCCGGGAAGAGGGCGAGGTGGCCTTCCAGCTCAAATACGTCTTCTACGACTTCAATTCCCAACCCATCGCCTGCGGGTTTTTTCTCGCCCCCTCCAACGTCCTGCGCCTTTCCGCCACCCTCGGCGCTCCCCTTCCCCCCAAAGAAGAGCCCCTGACGCCACAGTGTCCGACAGAGCCAAACTTTTAACCAAGCTGCGCGAAAATATCGTGGAACTCCAAGAATCCGCCCTCCACGCGACCCTCCGGGAACTCGTCCAAGCGGAATGCCCGCCCAACTCCATCCTCGAGGTCCTCAACGACGGCCTCCAGGAGATCGGGCGCCGTTTCAAGGAAGGCGCCTATTACATCTCCGGGCTCATCCTCGCCTCGGAAATCCTCCGCACCGCCATGGACATCCTCCTCCCTTACGTGCTCGCCTCCCGGGAGGGCGCCTCCCAGGGGACGGTGCTTTTGGGAACCATCGAGGGCGACGTGCACGAAATCGGCAAGAACCTCGTCGCCTGGTTTCTGCGGGCGGACGGCTTTACGGTGACGGATCTGGGCGCCAACGTCCCGCCCCGAGTCTTTTTAAGGGAAATTCTCCAAAGGGAACCCGACGTCGTCGGGATCTCCCTTTTGTTAATCCAAAGCGTCGAGCCCGTCCGCCGCCTGGCGCGCCTGGTGCGGGAAGCCTATCAGGACAGCCCCCCGCCGCCCCTCTTCGTGGGCTGCGGCTTTCTGAGCCCGGATTTTGACGCGAGCGAGCTTTCGGAAAGGGAAGCCAAGGCCCGCGAGCTCATCGGCGTGGAACACGTCGTTCACGACGCCATGGACACGGTCCAGCTCTGCCGGCGCCTCGCCCGCGCGCGGGCCCGCGGCTAAAAAACTCCCCCCAACGCGCGAGCGCCTCCGGAAAGACCCCAGCGCGGGGTCTTCGCGGAGGCGTTCCTCAATTGGCCGCCATCCCTCCCGCCCCTCCGGGCGAGAAGGGCCCTAACACTCGGCGAAGGGCTCGATGGCGCTCATATAGGAGTCGGCGCCGATATCCCGGCGATTCCGAAAGAGGGCCACGCAGTCCACGGGGTCGGCGTTGGCCGGGGAAATCCTCGCCCACAGTTCCCGCGAGAAGACCACGGAAATGACGTACTCGCCGCGGATAAGCCCCGTGGCCCGGTCTGGACGGTCGGAGTAGCCGCTCACGAGGACCTTCTGGATCGTCGGAAAATGGTAAAAAACCTCCCCCGCCATCCGCAGGACGATGGCGTGGATGAGCAGCTGGTATTCCCGCTGGACGACCCAACGCTCCTTGGGGACCGTTTGGGGCGCGGCCGCCCCTTTGCGGGCGACTAAGACCGCGCCGTCCAAGTCCTCGATTTCCGGGAGGTTGGCGTCGATGGAGATAGAGCTTCCGTCCGGGGAGAGCTCGAAGGAAGCGCTGGTGTCCAAGACCCAGTCCACCCGGCAGAGCAGATCCGTGAGAATGGACTCAATGGCCGTAAAGTGGCCCCCGAGGGCCGAGTCGATGAGCTCGCGCCGCGCCCGGTCCTCCTTACGCCAGGCCCCGATTTTCGCGCTCGCGGCGCCAAACCAAATGGCCGCGACGACGAGCGCCCCCAGGCCACAGCAGAGGATGGCGGCGCCGTAGGCGCTCCCCGGCACGAAGAGGAAGGCGAAAAAGGCCAAAGCCATGAGCGTCAGGCAGGCCCGCGGAAACTTCGGCCGCGCCGTCAGATAATCTTGGAAAGCCTCCAAAGGGTCCTCGGGCGGGCTTTTGATCTTCCGGTGCTGATTGACGATGGCGTCGTAGCGCTCGTTATAGGCGGCGATCTGCTCGCCGGAAAGCGCGCTCGCGGAGGCGCTGGGAGCGGCCACCGGAGGGGGGACGGCGCGCGGGGACGGTCCCAAGGGCGCGACCGCCGCCGGGAACCCGCCTGGGGCCTCGTCCGCGGGCGGAATAAAAGGGGCGGTCGGAAAAGAGACCCACGAGGGAGCGGCCCCGGCGGCGGCGCTCGCCCGGGCGCCGGCCCGGGGAGCCTTCGGGGCCTTGGGGACGGCGGGGGCTTTGGGGGGTTTAGGTTTGGGGGAGTCCAAGCGAATCCGGTGGCTGAGGCCCGTTCCGGGCAATCCCACGTTAAGGTGGGCGCCCCGGCTCCCGAGGGAAAGAGAGGCCCCCCGACCGCCGACGGAAAGGGAGGTGAGCCCCGAATTGCCGAAGTTGAGCCTGATTCCAGGAAATATCTTTACGGAACGGCGGAAACGCATTTTGCCTCGGAAAGTCGCGCGGGACGGCCTGGGCGCGGCGGCTCGCCGCCGGGGCGCTGGCCTCGCCCCTTTAAAGGGGAACAAGCCGCCGGCGCGCTGGGGCGAATTATGAGGAAAGCCGTACAGGCGCGCGAGTGGGCGAGGGGGCTCGCGGCCCCGTCGCCGCCTCAAGCGAAAAAGGCGGGAAGATAAGAAAAAAACTTAAAAAAGGCGGAAAAAGCGAAAAATAAAAAAGAAAAGAAGCGAAAAAATTGAAAAAAGTTAAAAAAGGAGAAAAAAACGAACGCGCAATTTTCGGAAAGGGGAGAGATTCCCACAAAGGAAAAATTTTTCCAAGAATAGAGAAAAAGACGCGGAAAAACAAGATTTTTTTCGCCCCGACCTTTCCCTCCTGGACAATACCCCGCCCCTCCTGGACAATACCCCGCCCTCCCCGCGCCGCGCGCGATTTTTTTCCTCTCCCGCCGCGCCTTTCCCGCTCCGCGGCTTTGCAAAAGGGTCCCAAGATGATAAATTTAACTTGGGGGAAGCGCGCGCCTTAGGCTCCCTGGAAGGGAAAAACCCCCTGGGAGCGACCTCGCGGCGACCGTGGGCGGCCAGAGGCGCCTTCCCGCCGCCGCGCGGGTCGCCTCGCCCCGACGAGACTCCCTTTAACCCCTCCCGGCCCCCGTCGCCGGGACTTCCACTGTTTTCGCGATCATGCTCAACACCCTGATTTTCGATTTGGACCTCACCCTCGTGGACTCCCTCGAGGCCTGCCATCAAGCCACCCTGTTACTCAGCGAAAGATTCAATCTCGGCCCCAAGACCCGGGAAGAGGTCTTGAGCGCCATCAGCCTTCCCACGGAAGAATACTGGGAGAAACTCTACCATCGGCCCGTGGAGCCGGAATGGCGCTCCTATTTCTTCTCCGACATCCTGCCCCGGGTGGATTTCAACTCCCCCCTCTATCCCGAGACGGAGGAAATTTTAGCCTTCTGCAAGCAAAAAGGCCTTCTGCTGGGCGTGGCGACCAACCGCGACCGCCCCTGGCTGGACCTCGCCAAGATGAAAATCGCGCGTTTTTTTGACACCGCCGTGGGCCCCGACGAGGGGACGCGCCCCAAACCGGATCCAGATATCCTCCATGAGGCCTTGCGGCGGCTGGGCGTGGGCCCCGCGACCTCCCTCTTCGTGGGGGACTCCTTAACCGACATGCTCGCCGCCAAAAACGCCGGGATTAGGGCCCTGGGGCTCCTCCAGGGAGGCGCCTCGGAAGCGGAACTCTTGGAGGCCGGCGCCTGGAAAGTCAAGCCCAACGTCGCCTCTTTGCGGGATTTTGTGGAAAACGCCCTAACTTCTTGGAATTTCTAAACAAATTATTAATATAGCCCCGTCCAAAGGTCCCCGCGACGCGCTCCGTCGGCGCTAGCCCTCTGGAAAAACGCCCCTTCTTAGGGTAAAACGACTTAAAGATAGGCGTTTTTTTTGCAAAGGCCCCTCGCGGGCCGGAATCTAGCTTTCGCGACGAGGACGTTTTTGCCTTCCATGGACAGCTATAGCCAAACGCCCCTGGGGCCGCCCGCGCGGGCCCAAGGG
Source organism: Deltaproteobacteria bacterium (assembly GCA_031265205.1). Classification (GTDB taxonomy): domain Bacteria; phylum Desulfobacterota; class Desulfarculia; order Adiutricales; family Adiutricaceae; genus JAISCZ01. The sequence goes on along the minus strand of JAISCZ010000182.1, from coordinate 2,320 downwards.
AACCTCAGGGACATGTTCGACGGCGTGTCCTCGCGTTATGACATCTTAAACAGGCTTTTGAGCTTCGGTCGGGACCTTTTCTGGCGCGAGGCTCTCGCCCGACGGCTCCTCGCCCGGGAATTCCCGGGCTCCTTTTTGGATCTGGCGACCGGCTCGGGCGATCAGCTCCTGGCCATCCGCGCGCGCTGGCCCCACTCCTCTCTAACGGGCCTGGATTTTTCCCCGTCCATGCTGGAAGTGGCCAGGCGCAAAATCAACAAGGCCGAAAACCTCGCCGACATCGCCCTGGTCCTGGGCGACGCCTACGCGACCCCTTTTCCGGACCGCTCCTTTGACTCCGTCTCCATTTCCTTTGGGCTCCGCAACCTGGAGGAGCGCCCAGCCCTCTACCGCGAGGCCCTAAGGCTCCTCAAGCCCGGGGGGCGCTTTCTGGTCCTTGAGCTCTTTTTTGACTCGCGCTCTTGGCTGGCCCCCCTCCACCGCTTCCACCTGGAGCGCGTCACCCCCTGGCTCGCGGGAAGATTCTTTTACGCGCAGGGACGCGCTTACAATTATTTAGGCGACTCTATCCTCGCTTTTCCCTCCCCCGAAATTATCGTGGACGAACTCGAGGAAGCCGGATTCAAGGGGGTGGAACGCCAAACTTACACCTTCCAATCCGCCATGCTGGTCTGGGGGCAAAAACCTCTTTAATTCCCCGCCCCCACAAGGCGGACGGCCCCCCTCGCGGAGACGGCCAAAATCCCCACGCTCGCGCGGACCCGCGACGCTAAAATGGATACGCGCGGCGATACGGCGATAATTTTCGCTGAAAATCTCGCGCGCCGTTTACGCGCGCCACGGTTAACGTTATACGGACAGGCGCCCGTCAAATCTTGGACAGGCGCCCGTCAAATCATGGACAAATAATCCCGTCTTTTTGGCGGCGAAACAACCCGCGCGACGGAATGGGACGGGAAGCGGCGTTTTTTTTCGCCGCCAACCGTCGCGGGGCGTCAAGCCGGAGGGGCGCCTCTCCATACGGTCCATGGGAGCGCGACTCCGCGATAAGGCGCCGCGAGCCAAATAAAGCGAGCGCGGAAGCGTTCCGTAAATCTCCCCGTCTCGCCGTAAAACGCGGCGGCTCGCTCGCGCGGCGTTCAAAGCAATAAGGATAATCGGAAGCGTTATGTTCGCGAAGATAAAAATGATAACGGTGGCGTTGGCCCTTCTCGCGTCGCCCGCTTTAGCCTGGGGACGGCAATGGCGTGATGAGCCTGAAATCGGCGCTCTGTTCGAAAAGGCGGCGGTTTCCGGAACGTTTGTCGTTTTCGATCGCGAAGCCGAAAGGCTTACGGGCCACAGTCAGGCCAGGGCCGAGACAAGATTTACGCCCGCTTCCACTTTTAAAATTGCCAATTCCCTCATCGGACTTTCCGTCGGCGCGGTGTCAGGCGTTGACGAGCCGCTGCCGTATGGCGGCCAGCCTCAGGCCATAAAAGCCTGGGAAAGGGATATGGGGCTGCGGGAGGCCATCCGGATTTCCAACGTTCCGATCTACCGGGAATTGGCCCGGCGCGTCGGGTTGGAGAGAATGCGCGCCGAGGTTCGGCGACTCGACTACGGCAACGGCGAGGTCGGCGTGAAAGTCGATTCGTTCTGGCTGGAAGGGCCTCTGCGCGTCAGCGCGGTGGAGCAGGTTTTATTTATATCCCGCCTGGCTAAAGGGGAGCTGCCTTTACCCAAAGAAGCTCAGGCCTGCGTCCGCGAGATTCTTTGGCTGGAGAGTGGCCCGAACTGGTCTCTTTACGCTAAAACCGGCATGTCCACCTTGGAAAGTCCCGGCGTGGGCTGGTGGGTCGGCTGGCTGGAAAGGGGGGATAAAATCTATCCTTTCGCCATCAATATTGATATTGACGATCCCAATAAAGACGGGCCAAAAAGGCTGACCCTGGCTCGGGACGCCCTAAAGTTATTGGGTTTGATGGAATGAGCGCCCCCTTAAGGAAAAGGGGCGCGCGCTGGAGGACGTTCTAAGGCGAAATTAGGAAGACATGGTTTCCACGCGCTGACGGAAGGCCGCGGAAGCCAATTTGAAAGTTTGTCGTTCTTATATGGAAGACCTTTCCGTTCCGCGCGATAACTTAGCGCTTTGGGAAGGCGGCGACAAAGGCCAAATTGAGGGAAGCGGGATATTATTTTAGAGCGCCGACAGCGCTAGTGGAGGAAATCCTCCCCGAAGAGCGCGCCTCTGGCGCCGTTTCGCCAAGATTACGATTTGACGAACAGCGTTATGACGGCTCCCGTCAAAGCGAGGAAAAGGCCCGACAATACATTTAAG
>JAISCZ010000127.1 GCA_031265205.1 Deltaproteobacteria bacterium | reverse complement strand
ACGGTTCGTCGGGGGCTCGCTCGCCTTCCGCGAGCGGGGTGGGGACTGGCGGCTCGTTCTGGCTCCGCGGTCCCTCCGGGATTTCTTTGTTTTGAACGGGCATAGGCGCGAGCCTCCTTTAGCTCCCATAATAGAGTTTAAAACGCTTAAACGCAATGAGACCCACGACGCCACAACGCTGACGGACGGGAGCGCTACCCCCAAGCTTACGCGGCGCGTCCTCAACCTTCACTCCGCTATGTTCATATTTTTTACGCCACCCCCTCTAATATTGAGATATATTGAAATGGCGCGCCCCTCCTCCTCGGCCTATATCCGTTCGGTCTCCGTTCACGGCCGATGGGGGGCTCGCGAGGCGCCGCCGGGCGCCCGGCGAGCTCCGGCGAGACGCCCGCCCGGCTCCGCCAGACTCCTTGGCGCGTCCTGTCCAGCCCGACGCTAAAGAGGCGCCGGCGCGCCTTCCCCTGAACCCGCCCGCTCCCGAAAGGGCGTCGCGGCGCCAATCGCGCCTTGAATCCCCGCGCGCCGACCCCCGCCTTGACCGGGCGCCTGATTGAAAACGCGCGCTTAGGGGAGTCGCCACGCCGTTGGCCCGGCAATTTTCTTCCGATGACTTTGGCTCGCCGACCTTGTCCCCCACGCGCGCCCTCGCCGGGCGCGGGCGGTCTGGCCGGCGCCCTACGAACGGACGCCCCTGGCCACCCCGCGCCTCCGCGCGCGGATACGCGCGCGGGCGCCGCTGGAAAGGAGCGTCGCCCCGGCGCTTAAAGGTTGGGGGGAGCGGCGTGGCGGGCGACGAAGATCCGGGGCCGGGAGGAGTAGTCCAGAACGGGCGCCAAGGGCTCCAGGCTCCGCTCCCGGGCGAGTTGGGACAGTGGCTCCAGCTGGGGCGGATGGATTTCGAGGAGGAGGCGCCCCTGGGGCCGCAGGCGCGGGGGGGCCTCCGCGAGGAGCCTCCGGTAGAGATTAAGGCCGTCCGGGCCGCCGTCCAAGGCGAGGGTGGGCTCGTAGTCGCGCGTGTCCGGGGGGAGGCCCGCCAGCTCGGGGGTGGGGACGTAGGGGAGATTGGCGAGGATAAGGTCAAAGTCGCCCGCGAGTTCCGGGGAACGGAGGAGATCGCTTTCCAGGAAGCGCGCGTCCAGCGCGAGGGCGCGGGCGTTTTCCCGGGCGATGGCCAGGGCGGCGGGGCTTATGTCCACCCCCCAGACCTCGGCCGCGGGGAGGTTGGCCTTGAAGGCCAAGGCGATCGCGCCGCTTCCCGCGCCCACGTCGAGGACGCGGAGGGGATCCTCGCGGGCGCGCGCCAGGCGCAGGGCCTCGTCCACCAGGCCCTCGGTTTCGGGGCGCGGGATGAGGGTGGCGGGGGAGACCTTGAGGGGGAGCTTGTAAAACTCTTTTTCCCCCAAAATATAGGCCGAGGGCTCAAATTTGGAGCGCCTCCGCACGAGTTCCCGGTAGGCGTCCAGCTCGGGGCCCGTCAGCGCGCGGTCAAAATTGACGTAGAGGGCGACCCGCGAGAGATCCAAGACCTTCGCGAGCAGAATCTCGGCCTCGAGGCGGGGGGAAGGGATCCCCTTAGGGCCGAGAAAGTTCGCGGTGGTTTGGATAAGGCTCGCCACCGTCCAGAGAGCGGCCCCCATTTTAGTGGGCGCCGCCCTGGGCCAGGAGCTGGGCCTGGAAAAAACCGCCCACTTTGGCGATGACCTCGTCGATTTCCCCGTCGAGGATGGAGGAAAGGCGGTACAGGGTCAGGTTGACGCGGTGGTCGGTCATTCGTCCCTGGGGATAGTTATAGGTGCGGATACGCTCGCTGCGGTCCCCGGTTCCCACCATTTCCCGGCGCTCCTCGCTGATTTTTTTCTGCTGTTCGCTGTTCTTGAGGGAGAGGAGCCGCGCGCGCAGGACCAATAGGGCCTTGTTCTTGTTTTTGAGTTGGCTCTTTTCGTCCTGGCAGGTGACCACGAGCCCCGTGGGGAGGTGAGTGACCCGCACCGCGCTGTCCGTCGTGTTGACGCTCTGGCCCCCCGGCCCGGAGGAGCGGTAGACGTCCACCTTGATTTCCTCGGGCTTGATAAAGATTTCCACTTCCTCGGCCTCGGGGAGGACGGCCACGGTCACGGCCGAGGTGTGGACGCGGCCCTGGCTCTCGGTGGTCGGGATCCTCTGGACCCGGTGGACCCCGCTTTCGTGCTTGAGGTGGCTGTAGACCCGGTCTCCCTCCACGATAAAGATGACCTCTTTGAACCCTGATTCCCCAGCGGGGCTGGTGGACAGGAGTTCCACTTTCCAGCGTTTCCTTTCCGCGAAGCGGGAGTACATGCGGAAAAGGTCCCCGGCGAAGAGAGCCGCCTCCTCGCCGCCCGTGCCCGCCCGGATCTCCACGACGGTGTTTTTGTCGTCGTTGGGGTCCTTGGGGAGGAGGAGGATGGAGAGTTCTTCCTCGAGTTGGGCCTTGGCGCTGGTTAAGGAGTCGATATCTTCCTGGGCCATGGACCGCATCTCCGGGCTCGGGTCGGCCAAAAGCTCCTTGGCCCCGACGATTTCCTCGCTTTTTTTGAGGATCAGGCGCCAGACTTCCAGGAGTTTGCCGATCTCGTGGCGCTTGCGCGCGGCCAGGGAGTATTCCCGGGAGGACCGGGAGGCGGAGGGGTTGGCGATCTCCGTTTCCAAAGAGGCGAAGGTTTCTTCCAATTTGCGCAGTTGCTCTAGCTGAGCCGGTTCTTCAAACATGATTTTGTCTCGCCTTCCCGCGTTGGGGTAGCGACGCTAAATGGGGGGCGCCTATTTAAGGGGCGGCTCCGGGCCCGGAGGGCTCGCGGCGACCGCCGCGAGGGCGCGGAAGGCCACTTCCAATTGGGCGTCGTCCGTTTCGCGGGTCGTTAGGCGCTGCAGGAGAAGGCCCGGGTAAATGAGGGCCTTCCAAACGGGGGAGGATCCCGGCTTCGCGGCGAGTTTGGTGACCTCGTAGGAAAGGCCGGCCAAGGGAAACGTCAGAAGCGTCTTGGCCAAAGTCGCGACCAGGGCCCGGGAGACGGCGCCGGTCCCCTCGTAGCGGAAAAAGAGGGGAAAGAGGACCGCGAAAAAGAGGACGCTCGCCGTGAGCAAGACGAAGATAAAGGCCGTCCCGCAGCGTGGGTGCCAAAGGGGGAAATTTTTGGCGTAACGTGGCTCTAGAGGAAGGGAGGCTTCATAAGCGTAAATGGCGCGGTGTTCGGCGCCGTGATAGGCGAAAACTCTTTTAATTTCCGGAATACGCCCGATTCCCCAGACGTAGCCGAGGAAAATGGAAAACTTGAGGATTCCGTCGATCGCGTGAAAAAGAAAGGTCTTTTCGTCGAGGGACCAGCGCGAGCCCAGCGCGAGGCTCAGGAAGTGGGGCGCGGCCACGAAAAGAAGAAGGGCGAGAAGAACGGAAAGCCCCACGGTAAAGACTATGGAGAGAAGACCCAAAGAGGGTTTTCCCTCGTCCGGGGATGTCGGCGCTGGGTCTTGCGCCCGCGCGTCTGGGGGGTCTTCGCTCTTCTGGGGATCTGGGGAATTGGGGGGGGCTTCCCCATCGCGCGCGCTCGCCGCGCTCGCCCCGGCGTCCGCCATCAGGGCGGAATAGTTGAGGGCCCGGGTCCCAATCGTCAGGGATTCCAAAAGGACCGCCGCGCCCCGGATTACGGGGAGGGCCAAGAGCCAGTGGCGCGTGGTCCAGGGGCGGTGCGCGTCGACGCGCTGGGCGATAGTCCCGTCGGCTAAACGGACGGCCACCGACCAGCTTTGGGGGCCGCGCATCATGACCCCCTCGATAACCGCCTGGCCCCCCACTTTAACGGTCCGGGCGGGGCTCAAAAGGGCGCCCGCCCCAAGGGCCCGCCAAAGAAGTTGATGGCGGCGGCGCAATTTATTTTTTGGCCTTTTTGCTCGTGGGTTGGGGGGATTTGGCGTATTTGCGCTGGAAACGCTCCACCCGGCCGGCCGTGTCCACGAGCTTTTGCTTGCCGGTGAAGAAGGGATGGCAGCTGGAGCAAATCTCCACGCGAATGCGGTCGAGGACCGATCCGGTGGTAAATTCGGCGCCGCAGGCGCAGGTGGCGGTGACTTCCTTAAATTGCGGATGAATATCTTTTTTCATTGCCTTCGAGGCCTCGCGTATGGGGACAAGACTAAAAAAGCCAGCGACGGCGGGCCCCCTCGCTCCCGTTATTCTCCGGGGTTAGCCGCCAGAGGGTTCGCGTCTGGCTTTATCGCGACTTGCCATTAAAACAGAGTCGCCCACCTTCCGTCAAGACCCCTTGGCCGGCCCGCCGGCCAAGGGCTACGGCGGAGGGCCCCTCCTCCCGCGGGCGGGGGGCGAAAGGGGGGCCGTCGGGGGGCGCGGAGGCCCGCGCGTAGGGAAAAAAACATAAAATTTTCGCTGGGCGATTTTTAGCGAAATAGCCTTAAAAATGAAGAAAAAGAGGGAAAAGAGAAATTTTCGGCGCGCGCGGGCGGCGGGGCTGGACCTAAAACGAGTTTTCACGGAAAAAAGACAAAATTTCATAAAAATAGCGTTTTTAACGCAAAATCAATTTTGCGCCTCGTCTTTTTCTTCTTAAAAATCCGCACTTAAAAATTAGAAATCTATAGTTAGAAAAACTGTTAACGTTAAGTTAAATATTAAGGCAAATATTTATGAAATACGGAAATCACAATTAAAATGCAAAATTTCAAAAATCGCTGAAAATAATAACTACATTGAAGTTAAAAAGTTAAAAATATAAATTAATAATTATAGTTAAAAAATAAATACGGAATTATGAAAATATACTTGGAAAAGAAGGCTAAGTTGTTTTATTTTGCCAAAAAACAAACAGCGCGAGTCGTCAATGGCTTTTTTTTTCCTCACCAAGAACCGGGGGAGTTCCCCTATTCACGTCGTCCTCTGCGAAGCCTCGCGGCGGGAGGGAACGCCCACCAACTCGCGGCGCTACTTGGGCGTGGTGGACCCCGACACCTTGGCTTTTGTCCCTAACCGCCATTATTACGGCCTCTGGGCCAAAGGGGAGAGAAAGCCCCTGGAAGCGATCGCGGCCTTTATCCAAAAGAACGCGGGCAAAATTGAGGTCTTCCGGGCGGAAATAGCCGCGGAAAAGATAATCAGGGAGGAAAAAAAGACGAAAAAAGGCGGAAGATAAGGCGCGCGCGGCTAACCGCGGCCGCGGGAAAAGACGGCGTGGGAAAAGATAAGCGCCTTTAGCCGCGCGGTCGGCCCGCGGGGCTTTGGGGGACCCCAAAGCGCCTATGAGGGAGCGGAGGGCGCGCGGATCTCTTCAAGGGAAGAGCGTTTCGCGTTCTTTGGGCCTTTAAACTCGCGCCTCTCGCTCCGCCCCGCCGCCTCGCGGTCCTGAGCCTCGCGAAGGAAGGGCGGGAAAGATTCGTTTGAGGCGACGGTGGGGGATTTAAGGGAAAGCGCGCTTCTCCCCTGGGCCGGCGGCCTTATAGCGTGGGGAGCGGAAGGGGGCGCGCGGAGGGCCGCCTCGCTTTTGGGGGGAGGCGCGGAGAAAGGTTAAAATTTCATGGTTGACGGTTCCATTTTAAGAAGAAAGCGGCGGGCGCTCCACGGCGCGGAGCGGGGAAGTCAAAAGCTCGTAAAGCCTCTCCTGAAGGAAAGAGCCTCCGGGGGAACTGTCGCGCGGGGGCCCGAGGGGCGCGAGCGAACGCCCGCCTTCCCCCGCGGACGCGCTTTCCTCTTGGGAAGCGGCTTTCGCGCGCGGCCCGTTTTCCCCGCGCGGCGCGCGCTCCTCCACGGTCGTGGGGGAAGCGCGCCAGGATTCCCCAAAGAATTTCAGCCAAAGCTCAAGGTTGAGTGGCCCCGCGAGAGCCCCGATCTCCCGGGAAATCTCCTGGTGGCGCCGGTAAAGGCGGCAAAGTTCCGCGTCCGGGAGGATCTTGGGGGAGACGGCGGTCCTCAGGACGGTAAAGTCAAAGGCGGTTTCCGCGAGCGCTCGCTTTTCCTCCGCGATTTTCCAGATAAGCTCGCCCCCGGGAGCGCGGGACTCCTCAAATAAGCTCTCCAAGACTTTAAGCCCGGTCCGGAGGCGGTGGCGCCGAACCGTCGCCTTAAAGAAAGCGCGCGCTTTGGCGTCGGCCTTTTCGCCCCAGAATTTTTTGAGCTCCTTTAAAACGCGCGGCAAAGTTTCCCGGAGCGCCGTTTGGCGCGCCTTTCCGGCGCCGGGGGAGCGAAAGGCCACGAGCCTATCTTGGTCTGGACTCCGCTTGGGCAAAGCAATCGCCTCGCGCTCGTTGAAGTTTAAATTACCCTTCGCGAGCCGCGCGCGGAGAGAGCCCTCTATCCACCCATCCTTCTGGCTGGCGGGCGCCTCTTTGACCAAGAGCTTTTGGCGCGGGTCCAAATACTCCGCTCCCGCGAGGATGACCTTGACGCGATCGCGCTCTCGCCGAAAGCGGGCTATTTCCGCCAAAATTCTCGTTTGGCTTACCGGCGCGGGCCCGAGGCTCAGATAGCCAAGCGGCGTTTTTCCGTTATCCTCCAAAAAGAGAACCGCGCGTCCAGAGTTATCCGCGGGACTTTCGGGGCAAGCCGCCGCGGCGTGGCGGACGGAGGCCAGGATGGGGCCCTGGACCGGGATCGCCCCGCCGTCTCGGGAGGGAAAGAGACTAAAAGAGTTAGGGCTATTAGCGAGGATCCTTTCGGCTTTGCCTTGGACTCTCAGGCGCTCCTCCGCGCGGGCGGGGTCGCTCGCGAAAAGAAAACGGGGATGGACGTTACGCGCGAGGGCGAATTCCCGCTCCAATTTTTCGAGCGCCAGGCTTTCCAAGCCCGCGAGAGTGGCGCGCAGTTCTTCCGGGGAAAAGCCCTCGCGCCAGGAGGAGAGCGCGGGGCAGACTTTTAAAGACCTCCAAAAAGCGCTCTCCTTTTCGAGAATATCCCACAGAGCGCGCGCCGTCGCGAAGTCTTCCCGCGGGGGCGGGCTTGTGAGCTTTTGAGGCGCCTCTTCAAGGTGGGCTGGGGGGTTAAAGTCGAGGGCGGCCCGCCGGACCAGAGCCAAAAGAGCCTGGCCCGTTTGGGCCCCGGCCATTTTAAGGGGACTCGCGGTCAGATTATTGAGGTCGACGCCCTCGCGGACGAGCCTTTCCCGGATTAGGCCCAGGAGCGCGGATGGCGTTCGCGGCTCTCCGTGGGCCAAGCCTTGAGCGGGCCTCTTTTCCGGGCAAGGAGCGCAATTTGGCGGGGCGTTCGCCGGGGAAAGTCTCTCCCCCGCGCTGGCGGGGAGCGGCGCGTCCGCGCGCGGGAAGAGGGCGCGGGCCAGGAGAGGCGGCGACGCCTCTCCCGCGCGAAGTTCGGCGTCGCTCCGCGGCGGCGCGGAGCGGCCCGCGCTCTCGCCCAGGGAGCCAAGAACGGCGCGGGAGTCGCGGAGCCTGGGGAAGTCGCCCTGGGCGGCGTGGAAAAGATCCGCGGCTCCGGAGAAGGCGTCGCCCTCATCGCGATAAACGGGGAGGCCGCGCGTGGGCGTCTCCCCAATTGTCGGGCCGCGCTCGGGCGGGGCTAAGGGCGTCCCGAGGCGCGGCGGGCCGCCCGCTGCGAGGGCGCGAGGCCTCAAGGGCCGCGGACGCGTAACGGAAAGGGCGCTTAACGTAGGATCCGCGACGGCGAGATTGAGGGAGGCGGGAGCGCCGCTTAAGAGCGCGCCGTTTAGATAAGGCGGGGCGCCGGCTATCCTCTCAGGGGCCAATTCGCGCCGCGTCGGTTGGAAGGCCGAGGCGCGCTTCCAAAGGACGCGGCTTGGGGCCTCTTCGACCTTAAGGGCGGAAGGAGCGAGGCGAAGAGGGCGTGAGGAGCGCCGGAAAGGAAAAGAAATAAAGGCGAGGAATGGGGCTAAAAGCGCGCGCGCTTTGGGCGCGCCGCCTCTTTCCCCAAGGACGCGTGGATAATTTAAAGTGGCCGCGACGTATTGTTCCAAGAGCCACGCGAGGAGGGCGGTTAAAAGGAGCCCCACGAAAAAGTCCAAGCATCGGGGCGGGCCGCAAATGAGGAGGCTGTCCAAATTAAAACCGAGACTCATTGATTTTCCTTATCAAAAGAGAGGGGCGTTCAAGTCAAGTAGCGCCGTCGCGCCAAGCTATCGGCGAAACGCGCGGGGGGCGCGCGCGTCTTAAGGTTTGGCGCGGAGGGGCGACCCGACGCGCGCGAGGGGACGCCCCGCGCGAGAAGAAGGTCAAAATTCGGACCAAACGAGCCATGAAGAATCCAGAGGCCGCGCCCCAAAGGCGCGCGCTTGGGGAGGCGCGCGGAAACTTAGAGCGCGGAAAAGGAGCTTTTAAAGAAAGAGGGGGCCCTCGCGGCGGGAGAACGCTCGGAGATGGCGCGTCGCGAGCCAAGAGGATCGCGAAAGCGAAACGGACGCTAAACGAACGATGGCCTCTATGACACTTAAGGGGCGTTTTTAAGAAAATTAAACTGGCGCCTATATTTTGGGCTATCTCGCGGGCGCCCCCCCAAGGGGGCCTCGCCAAAGCTTGGCGGGGAGGGGCTTTCCGGCGATTCGCGCGAGGGCTAGGGGGGCGAACCCGCGCGAGAACAAGGTCAAAATTCGGTCTTAACGCGCTGGGAGGAACGTGGGGGGCCGCGCCCCAAAGGCGCGCGCTTGGGGAGGCGCGCGGAAACTTAGAGCGCGGAAAAGGAGCTTTTAAAGAAAGAGGGGCCCTTTCGGCGGGAGAACGCTCGGAGGCGCTTCGTCGCGAGCCAAGAGGATCGCGAAAGCGAAACGGACGCTAAACGAACGATGGCCTCTATGACACTTAAGGGGCGTTTTTAAGAAAATTAAACTGGCCGCTATATTTTGGGCTATCGCGCGAGAGTCCCCACAGGGGGAAAAGCGAAGGGGAGCGGAGGCGCCCCGAACGAGGGAGAGGAAAATTGGATTCAACCTGTCAGTTACGGAAAAAACGAAAAGGATTTCGGAACGATGGGCTTATCGCGTGAGCCCAGAGGCGATTGAAAATCGAAAATTATAGTTAACGTCGCGGATTTCAACAGCTTTTGTCGCGGATGGAGCGGGCTCAAGACGCGAAGAAGGGAAGGGTAAAGGGGAGCGTGGGGTCAAGGCCAGTTCGTCAAAATCTCAGGCATAAACATCCTCGATGTAGCTTTCGAGGGCGAAGGGAAGTCGCGCGGGAAGAAAAAAATAAAAAGTTGGCGTTAACAAAAAATATGTCTAAATATTGAATTAAATAAATAAAAGAATAGATATTAAATATTAAAAAGTAGATAATAATATTGTTTATAGTATCAATAAAGAAAAAAAGCGTATTTTTTAGGCGAATAGTCCCATGACATCAGATTCGCCTATAGCGACTTGTCCCATTGATAAGGATTTTCGTGGCGCGTAAAATAGGTTTGCCAAATTCGGTCTTCATTTGTTGTATAATTCAATTTGGTGGCGCGGTCATTTAGCTAACTACATTATTCGCTTAGAGGACACTTTTTTTTGAGGCCGATGTCTCAAGAAAGGCTAATTTCATGGAAGCTCCGCAAACCCTTCCGTTAGGTTACGATAGCTTCGCGGGCCTTCGCGAAGATAATTGTATTTTCGCCGATAAGACTCGCCTTATCTATGAGCTTGTCAAAGTCAAAACTCCTGTTTTCCTATCCAGGCCCCGCCGTTTCGGGAAAACTCTTTTAGTAAGCGTTTTAGAGGCGATCCTTAAAGGCCGCAAGGATTTATTTGAAGGACTTTGGATTTACGACCAAGAATACGACTGGACTCCTCACCCGGTGATCAATTTGAATTTAGCCGGGGTTGAAAGCGATACCCCGGAAGGGCTGGAAAATAGACTCGGTTATAGGGTTGGCTTAATCGCCCGCCAAGAACAAATAGAACTCGTTCCGGGCGCTCCCGCGGATCTCTTTCTGGCGCTAATTCAAGAACTTTTTAGAAAATACGGCGAACGCGTGGCTATTCTCATCGACGAGTACGACGCTCCTATTCTCGAGCATTTCGGCGATACGGATCTTGCTGAGAAAATTAGGAAGACGCTTAAAAGCTTCTACGGAGCCCTTAAAAGTTGCCCGGAAGAGCGCGGCTTTATCTTCATCACGGGCGTAAGCAAATTTGCCAAAACGTCTCTTTTTTCCGGTCTCAACAACCTAACGGATCTGACTCTCGAAAAAAAGTACGCTAATATTGTAGGATTTACCATTGAGGAATTTGACAATTTATTTAAAGAGCATATGGAAGAAACTTTAAATGAATTTATTTCCACAAACAGTATTGAAGAGATTAAAACCATCGCCGATTTAAAAACCCAAATCCTGGGATGGTACGATGGATACTCTTGGGACGGCAAAACCTCCGTCCTAAACCCATGGGCGCTGTTAACATTTTTTCGCAGAAAAGAATTTGGCAACTTCTGGCTAGACACTGGGCACCCTGGATTTCTCGAAAAGATGATTAAAACGGGACAAATAACGTTCGTCGATATTTTTAACAAAGATTTCTTCACGGATAGCATGAACATCATAGATATTGGCGATAGAATAAACCTGAAAGCCTTGTTGTTTCAGACGGGGTACCTTACGGTCGCTCGGACCGAATTCACAGGCGTAGGCACTCACTATTTCCTTAATTTTCCAAACTTAGAGATAAAAACGTCCGTAGCCCAACTATGTCTGTCTCTCGAAGACCCTATTAAAGACCCTTTACTTTTAGTGACACAGGGAAAGGCTATACTGGAAACGCTGATCAATAGGGACGCGGCTGGGTTTCGACTAGCTTTAGAAAGTTTTATTAATAATTTTTCGTATCGCGTTTTTACATATAACGAAAATTTCTATTCTATGATATTTACTTTGGCCATAGCTTTTTCCGGACAACTTTGCGAACCCCAAAGAGAAGTCGCGGGGGGAGTAATGGACTTACATTTTAGATCGCGTTATGGCGATGATTTTGTCATTGAATTTAAATATGTCCCTTTACCGCCAATTGAAGACAATAGCTACGAGCGCGCCAAAAAGGAATTGATGGAAGAGGCTCGAGATAAAGCTTTTGAGCAAATAGAACGAAAGAGATATTATTTCCGTTTTCAGGGAGGCGGTAATAAAATATTCAAGACGGCTCTGATATTCGGCGGTCGCGCTGAAATTCTCGTCGATTTTCAAGAAGCGCGTAATTGGAGGTTGGAGTGGAATGAAAAACTTCGCTCGTACGCGGTTAAAGAAACTTAAAAGGTTAGACGCGTTCCTCAAGAAGCCGGTCGAATGTCGCGGCGCCAAGCCGCGAGGCGTTAATCGTTTTAGCTAAGGTTGGATGGGCGCGGGGTAAACGCGCGCCATGGGTGGCGGATCCTTTTTTTCCGCGCGCCAATGGACTCGCGACCGGGCAAAAATGGCGCGATAGGATGATTGACGGCGTTTTCGGTCGCGCCGTAAAGGCTCCCAATTGGCTCTCTTTTTCGCTTTCGCGCGCCCTATAAAGCGAGGGTTTGATTGCGGAAAGCGAAAGCGCGCCGCTCCCCGGCGCTCTCGCGGCTACTTTGGCTCGGAGGCGAGTCTCATGGCTTTGAGGAGGTTTTTCATGATGAGGATTGTCGTCAAAGTTCCCACTCCCCCGGGAACGGGGCTTAAGTAAGCGACGACTTCCCGCGCGGTCGGCGAGACGTCGCCCACGATGGAGCCGTCGGGAAGGACGTTAATTCCGGCGTCCAAAACGACTTGGCCTTCCCGCAAGTCGCCCGCCTGGATGAGCCCGGCTTTGCCCGTGGCGCTGACCACGATGTCGGCGCGCCGGATTTCTTCTTTGAGGTTAACGGTGCGCGAGTGGCAGACCGTGACCGTCGCGTCTTTTTTGATCAAAAGCGCGGCCAGGGGCAGGCCCACGGTCTCCCCGCGGCCCACCACGGTCACCCTTTGGCCCTTGAGGGGGATAGCGGCGCTTTCCAAGAGGGCCAGGCAGGAGAGGGGGGTTACCGGGAGGAGGGCGCTCTCCAGATCCCCCCGCAGGAGCTTGCCGCGATTGAGGGGGTGAGACCCGTCCACGTCTTTGGCGTGGTCTACGCGGGAGAGGACCTCAGTCTGATTGACCCCCGGGGGCAGGGGTAGCTCCAGGAGGATTCCGCGCGTGAGGGGGTCGCGGTTAAATTTATTAATGGAATCGACTATCTCGCTCTCCCTGGCGCTGGCGGGAAGAAGGACTAGTTCCATGGCGATCCCGAGGCTGGCGGCGAGTTTTTTCTTGGAAAGGGCGTAGGCCTTGGAGGGGCCCCCGTCCCCGGCCAAGATTACCCCCAGTTTGGGTTCCAGGCCCATGGCTTTAAATTTGGCGACTTCGGCTTGGATTTCCAGAGTTACCCGGTCACGGATCGGTTTGCCGTATAAAAGGACGCAGGAAATAATGGAGCCTATCCCTTCCTGGGCTTTTGGGGCCCTTCTCCCGGGGCGCGGCGCGGCGCCGGGGACTTTGGCCGGTTCTATAGGGAGCTTGGAGGCGACATTTAGCTCGCGCGATTGGCTTTCCGTCGGTCGCCGCGCCCGCTCAAAGAAATATCATTATAAAAAAGGCGGCCAATTATGTAAATATTGCGCTGGAGGCCGCTTTGGGACTTTTACCGACTCGCGTGGGCGCGCCCAAGGGCTCGCGGGGGGAAAGATGGAAGCGGCCGCGGGCGAGGAAAATTGTCAAGCGCGTTCGAAAAAGAGTTGGGGAGAAGACGGGAAAATTTCGCGACCGGCGCGATGTTCGTCGAAGCGGCGCGCGAGGCGGCCAGCGGCGAATCTTTGGGGCTCTTTTATGGGTGGGTTTCCCTCGCCCTCGGCGGCGGCGCCGAGGGCGTAATCATTGGGAGCGCTGGGCCAATGGCCAACTAAAAGCTAGGACGATGGCCGCCGCGCCCGAGAATTTAAGATTATTCAACCTTATCGCGCCGCGATCGCCTTCAGCGGTAAAAGACGCTCGCGCGCGTGGGAACGGAAGAGCGAAGGAACGGACATAAAGACGCGCGAAAGAGGGGAATAGGATTAAGGGAAAAATAGCGCGCGCGCTAATCATTTTCCAAGCCAATAGCCCGCGAAACGCCTTCCGCGGCGTCGGTTAAATTATCGCGCGAGCCTTTTTCATTGTCGTGGAAACGCGCCTATATGGGTAATTTATCGCGTTGGTTTGGCTAATAATTTTGGTTGATCCCTAAAATATCGCGAGCTATTCTCTTAAAACGCGCTTTTTCCATAAGGCGAAAAGGCTCGTCAACGCGACGCGGCGCGCGTTTAAATTGGCGGCGTATTAATCAAAATATTTAGACAAAGCGCGTGGGAGGGCGCCTTTTCGCCATCTAACTTGCCGTAATTAATCAATTTTTGGGGATTATAAGGACTATTTTGATAAACAACGCGATATTAAAATTTTAATTGACATTTGAGTTAAAATGGTCTATAAAACAAAGGTCAAATTGAAATTATTTCTTGTTTGGCTCAAATTTGTTCATTTCACCTAATTTTTTAAGGTTTTTTTCTCTTTGGACGGTAAAATGGCTTCTCCCCCCCAATCCAGCGACGGCGTGTTTTATTCGCCCGAGGAAGCTGATCGGCTTATCAAGAAATTAGAGGAATTCAAGCGCTTGGCGCGTCCCCGCAAGGGTATTAACCCTGAGAAACAACTTAAAGAGGCGCTTCGGGCGATCAAAGAATTTGGAAAGGCCTTAAAAATTCCGGACTCACTGGATGATTCGGAAGATTTTAGCCTCCCGCCCGGGAAAAGCAATCGCGAGTTTAAGACTAAAAAGCCTTTCTAAATGATCGGCCGTCGCGGGGACGCGAGCCGAGTCGTCCCGCCGGGGTCCCGATCGTAACGAAGCGCTCTCTCCATCCCGCAAGTTTAACTACGCCTGTCACGGGCTAGCGGGACACGCTCACCCCTGAAGGATCGGGCCATCGCGTCTCCAGGAACCTTCCATCACGGAGGGCGGGGCGCGCGCCGGCGCGCGCTGACAAACTGACGGCCTCGCGCCATTTCTCAATCCGTCGCCGCCCGCCGCCCAAAGAGTTCCCCAGACGCTCCGGGGAGCGCGTTCCCGCTTCCGCGAGAGGGCTCCTGAGAACGCCGTAACGCCGTTCGTGGTCTTGGCTGATTGTCCGCGCTCTTCGTTGGTGGAAGCTGGCGCGCTTTCTTTTCGCGGCGAGCGTATCCGCGCGCGGGCGCGATCCAGCCGGTTAACGGATAATTTTCTAGCGTGATATTAACGCAATTTTTATGCCATTATCTTAGGATATGGGATATCTTTAACTGTTTCTTTGGGCATTGCTTAACTTTCATGAATCGTTTAAAGTAAATAAGTTAAAGATGGGCGGATGTTCTTCCCAGAATCTCCGAATTCTGAAGCGTGGAGAAAAAGTTTTTTTAATTCAATCTTTCACCAAACCGTAGAAATGGAGGAAGCGACCGAGCGTATTATGATGCGACACAGACATCTAAATCTTACCCCTGAAACGGAATTCTGCTTGCCGGCGATCGATGACATCATTTGCTACGGCGGGTGGGCCGACTGGGCGGAACTACGGATAGGCGTTTTACGCGATCAGATCGTCCGAGACGATGTCGAACATATGTGCGGATTTTACCTGAGCGATCCCTATGCCCACCGTTACCACTTCTGGAACAACTATGTCCAAAACCTCAAAACCTCTCCCTAACTGGGACGAAACGCTAACCGTGGCAAGCAGGATTCAGACGATCCTACCGGAAACAGCGCTTTTTGGAGGTTGCGCCGCTGTCCATTATGTCGGGCATCGCGTGTCTTACGGCGTGGACTACGCGATGAAGGGCTTGGACTATAATTATTATGAAATTCTTTCTCAGTTAGATTCAATCGCCGGGTGGAAAAGAATTTGGACTAAACCTAGACAGGCTATTCTGGGAAGCCTGGATGGAATTAAGGTCAGCGTCAGGCGGCTGTCCAGGACTGAGCCTCTGGAAACATTTTCCTTTGAGTATAAGGGAATACAAATTGTCTTACTTACGGAAGCTGAATTAATAAAATCCAAATCAGTCGCTATCCTCTTTAGGAGCGTCGTGAGAGACTATCTGGATCTGGCGGCTCTTGTTGAACATTCAGGACCAGAAAAGTCCATCAAAGCGTTAAATGATTTAGACCGCGCGCGCCACATGGAAAACGATCAGTCCGCGTTACGGATCCTTCAGACCAAAATTTCCAACCCGGCGCCTGAAGATATAAAAAAAATCAATTTCAAAAATTATAAGAAACTGATACCTAAATGGCGGACATGGGAATACACCGTTAGAGTCCTGAAGCGACTCGCTATGGATCTATCGGAATCCACGCGCGATAAATCTACCCCGCGCCCAAGCGGACCGAGGCCTTGAATGACGCAAAACCCCATAATACCGCCATGGCTCGAATCATCTATCGCCGTTTCGCCGACTCTAGAGAATTTCGGCGACCTTCCTCAATGGGACGCGGCGCTGACCACGATTTGTAGATCGCCGACGAATCTCACGGATCGCGGTCCCGCCGCGTCCACGCTGGCCGCGCGTTCTGACCGTTTGGCTATACTCAGCAGATTTGAGGCGATCTGCGGCCTCAAGGAATCCTGGTTCGAGCCACCGATGCTGAACGCGGATCATTTCTACAATATTGAAACCTGTATATGGAAGTTGTCAAGAACATTGCCGCTAGAAACGACAGCGGTGGGACAAGACGGCGCCCGCGTTGACGTGCCGACCGACGCGGAAATCATGAGGATTAAGTCCGCGCTAGTCATCCTGCGCAACTCCATGCGTGATTATCTGGATCTGGCAATCTTTTCCAGTGGCATCGGTTCCTTGAAGTCAATGGAAGCCCTGAAGGATCTCGATCGAATATGTCCCATTGACAGCGAAGGGACCGTATCAATGCAGCTGGCAATGCTGCTTTCCAGCCCGCGCCCCTTTGACTTGTCGGTCGCCAGCCTTGAAGCGTGCCGAAGCGTCGCTCCCGAGTGGCGGATATGGGATAGGACCGTCATCGCGCTCCGGAAACTGGCCATTGACGTCTTCGACGCCTCGTGCCAGGGATTCACGCCGCGCCCTTACGACCCGGAGTGGAACCACGATTAAGCGACTCTGTCAGGGGCGGCGATGGGGTTTCCAGCCGAGGCGCGATCCGCCGCGGTTCCGCTTACCCGGATGGTCATAATTATGGTTAGCGCGGCGATCGCGAAAATAACGCCCGCGACGAAAGCGGCGGGCGACGGGCGTCTTTCGGTAAAAATACCGCGCTTATCGTATTTTTTTCTAATTCCGCGCGAAGAAAAGGGGCGGGCGTTTTTTCTTAAGCGATCCCGCCAACGTTTCCCCGCGAAGGGGGTCTGGGGCCTTCCGCGAGGCGCTTGGCGCGATTGGCGCTTGGCCTTCGGGAACGGATTCGGCGCGCGAAGGGCGCTATATTTCTCCTCAAAATTTTTGGCGAAAGGAGGGTTTTTCCGCGCGCGCCAGTTTGTGGTAGAATTGACGTGGGGGATAGCCCTCCGAGAGCTTTTTCCCTTTAGACAACGACTCGCGCGGACGCGCCGCGCCCGTCGCGATAAAACTTATGACAAAGCGCCTTATCTATTTTTTGGCCTTAGCCGCGCTCGTTTGCCTCTTTGGAGCGCGCGGCGCGCCCGCGCGGGCGGCGACCGCTCCTTCGGGCTTTAGCGAAAACGACTCCCTCGCCGCCCTTTTATGGGAGATCGCGGGCTATTTTACCCCGGAGACCCAAACGGGCGACGCCCCCCATTCGCGCCGCTTGACCGTTAAAGTCCCTTTAGGGGAGATGGCGCTTACTCTGTCTTTCGCGGACCTTGATCCCTGGCCTCTGGACTTGGAATTGCGCGTCAAACGGAACTCCGCGGCGGAAGCGGAGGACGGCGGGGAAATCGTTCTGCGGGACCGCCGGCCCTTCGGCGCGGAAAGCGAGGCCGCGGCCGAGGACGGGGCGGCGGGGCTCGAGGCTTATCTCTTGGAGTTTGTCCGGGAACTGCGGGGGAGGCCCAAGATCCTTCCCCACGCCTTTACGGAAATCCGCGATGGCCTTTTCCGCGCGGAGACTCGGGCCGCCTACGGGGTCCGCTGGGGGGAAAACGCGCTCATTGTCGTAAAGGCCGATCCCCGTCTTTGGGCCATACGGCCCTACGGCGAGAGCGAGGACCCGGCGTGGGCGGAAAAGCCCGCCGCGCTCAAAGGCTGGACCGAGCGCCTTCCCCAAAGCGCGCTTATCGCCAACGGAGGCCAGTATTATCCGGACCGTTCCTCCATGGGCTACCTGAAAAGGCGGGGCCAAGAGTTGGAGGCTCGGCGTCATCCCCAGTGGAAGGGCTTTCTCCTAAACGATCCGCGCCCCGGCGACTCCTCTTCCCCCTTTCGCGTCATGGACTTGGAGGTCCCCCGGAGCTTGGAGAGTTTGGACTCCTACGAAACGGCGCTCCAATCCTATATGACCCTCGATAGGCTCGCCGCGATTAGGGTGCGGGACACGGATAATCTGGCCAGCCGGGTCGCCGTGGGGGAAGACGGCGAGGGCCGGATAGCCGTCGTGGTCGCGCTGGGGGGAATTAGTCTTGGCGATCTCGCCACTCTCCTTTTGGAACTGGAAATATTTCCGGCCTTAAGTTTGGACGGTGGCCTGGAAACCCAGCTGGCCCTCAGGGAAGGGGCGGCTTGGCGCTTTTATCAGGGCGAGATAACCCATAACGCCTTCGGAAACTTCAGGACGCGCGACTATCATCCCTCGCTGCCCCAGGTTTTGGCGCTCGTTCCCCGCGAGGACGCCTCCGACCCCGCCGCCCCGGCTCCCGCGGCCCCGGCGGACTGAAAAAAGGCCTTACGCCGCTCTTCTTTCGTTTTCTTAGCACTTAATTAAAGGCTTAAGCCATGGAAAAACCCCTTGTCCTCATCCTTACCCCCACTCCCGGAGAATACGCCGGGGTCGCGAACCGTCTCGCTGGAAAAGAGCGCGCGCGCTTTCGCCATTGGATTATCGAAAGCGGCCCGGGGAAGATAAACGCGGCCGCCGCGCTCGCCGCCGCCCTCGCTCCCCTTAAAAGGGACAAGCGGCCGCCCGCCCTGATCCTTGGGGTCGGGACGGCGGGCTCTTTGAGCCACGCGCTTAAGGCCGGCGAGGTCGTGGTCGCGGACGAGGCGATTGTCGGGGACTGGCGGCACGACGACGGCGACGAAATCCATGTGGGGCCCTACGCCGTTTTCGCTTACGGGCCGCCGGACCCCGCGCGGGTGGAGGCGATGGCCATAAAGTCGCGGTCTCCCTTAGCGAGCGGCTTAAAGGCCCTTTTGGAGCGCGAGGGCTTTACGCCGGGCCGCGTTCTGACCACGGACTCCTTTGTCGCGGGGCGGGAGAATAAACTCCGTTTGGGCGAGCTTTATAAGGCGGCGGTCTGCGACATGGAGTCCGGGGCTTTCGCCTGGACGGCGGAAAAAATTTTTGGCGTTCCCTGGCTTTGCCTACGGATCGTCGCCGACTCCTTGGACGAAACCCTAAACGACTATTTCCTCAAAGAGCGCGACGTGACGGAGGTTTTGGGGGAGAAGACCGCGCTCGCCTTGGATTTGGCCGACCAGCTTTTGGCCTAAGGGATTTTCCCAAAAAAGGCGCGCGGGCGCGCTTGGGGCGGGAGGCGGGCCATGGCGGGTCAAGGAAAGGCGCGCTTCGCGGGAAATATCGCTTGGCGCGAAAGGATTGGAAGATAGGCTTTTTTTAAGGGCGCGCTTGGGCCCCGGAGGGTTAAGGGAGGAGCCGATGCCTTTAAGCGTTGTTTCCGCGGACATTACCCAGCTGAAAGTGGACGCCGTCGCGAACGCCGCCAATGGCGCGCTCGCCCCCGGGGGAGGGGTCTGCGGGGCTATCTTTCGGGGGGCGGGCCCAAAGCTCATAAAGGCCTGCGCGCGCCTCTCTCCCCTTCCGACCGGGAAAGCGGCGATAACTTACGGCTACGATCTGCCCGCGACCTACGTCATTCACGCCGTGGGACCCGTCTGGCGGGGAGGGGCGAGCGGGGAGAGCGCGGATTTGCGGGGGGCGTACGCCGCGGCTTTGGAGCTCGCGGTAGACCACGACTGCCGGTCCGTGGCTTTTCCCCTTATTTCCGCGGGGATCTACGGCTACCCCAAGGATCTGGCCTTTCACGAGGCGGTCGCGGCCATCGGGGCTTTTTTGCGCGCGGCGCGGGAAATCGACGTGATTCTCTCCGTTTTCCCCAAGGCCCCCCTGGGATTGACGCCGGAACTCAAAAAAGAGATCGCGGCCTTTGGGGAAACGGCCGCGGCGAGCCTTCGCGCGAACGGGCCGGCTCCCCTGGACGGGGCGCCCCCCAAGAGCTTTAAGGAGATCCTCATTGGCCACGCGCGGGCGCGGGATCTCGCGCCAGAGGCGCTCGCCCGGCGCGCGAACCTATTGGAGAGCGCGGTTAGGGAAACCCTGGAAAGCGAGGAAGGGTCCCCGCCGCCCGCCAAGGAAAGGCTCATTTCCCTCTGTCTGGGATTGGAGCTGAATTTGCGGGAATCTTTGGCCCTTCTCGCCGCCGCCGGCTATTTATGGGATTGGGGCCGGACGCGCGAGCGGATTGTGGCCTATTTCCTCGCCAATGGCCCCCGGGACGTCTTTGGGGCCGACGAGGCCCTTTACGCGAGCGGCGAGGAATTTCTGCCCGTCGCGTAAGCCCTTAAGGCCCCAAAGGTTTCGGGGGAAGCCCCGTTGGCGCGAATTGGCTTTCGCCTTAGGGGAGAGCCCTTTCCCTTTTAATTTCTCTTTGGCCCAGCCAATAGAGGAACTGGAGTTTCAGTTTAAAGGCCGCGGGGAGGAGAAACATGGAGAGGGTAAAGGCGGACGCCATGCCCCCGAAGAGGGGCGCCGCGACCCGTTTCATGACCTCGGAGCCCGTCCCGTCGCTCCAGAAGATGGGAATGAGGCTGATGACTATAGCGCCCACGGTCATGGCCTTGGGGCGCACCCTGAGGACGGCGCCCGCGTGGATGGCCTCGTCGATGAGGGCGGGGGTAATGGTCCGGCGGTTTAAAAGAAGGGGCCTTTCGCGGACCGCTTCCCTTAAGTAGATAAGCATTATGACCCCAAACTCCGCGGATAGGCCCGCCAAGGCGATAAAGCCCACCCCCGCGGCCACCGACAGGGCGTAGCCATTCAGGCTCATAAACCAGATTCCCCCCGCCATGGCGAAGGGCAGGGCGAACATGATGAAGAGCGACTCGGTAAAGGCTTTAAACTCGCTGTAGAGGAGGACAAAAATAATAAGGAGGGTAATGGGGATCATGACCCGCAGCCGGGCGTTGGCCCTCTCCATCATTTCGTGCTGGCCGCTTAAGGCCACGCTCACCCCCGGGGGAGTGGCGACGGAACGGGCGATCTCTCTTTTTAAGTCGTCGGCGACGCTCCGGAGATCGCGTCCCCGCGCGTCTAAGTAGACCCAGACCGAGGGCCTGCCGCCCTCGCTTTTGAGCATGCTTTCCCCCATGGCGACGCTGACGTCGGCGATGTCGGAAAGGGTAATCTCGCGCCCCATATCAGTTAAGATCGGAAGGCTTTTCACGCCCTCCAGGCTGTCGCGGAGGGCGTTGGGATAGCGCACGGTTATGGGAAAGCGGGCCACCCCCTCCACGGTTTCCCCGATCTTCATGCCGCCTAAGGCGGAAGAGACGAACTCCTGGGCCTCGGACACCGATAGCCCGTAGCGGGCCGCCTTTTCGCGCTGGAGGCGGATTTCCAAATAGCGGCCCTGGCCCTGGTTTTCGGCCAGCGCGCTCTGGATTCCGGGCACCTTAAGCGCCGCTTTTTGGACCTCGCGGGCGACGGCGTCGATTTGGGGGATATCCGCCCCCGAGACCTTAATCCCCAAGGGGCTCTTAATCCCCGTGGAGATCATGTCGATGCGGTTGCGGATGGGGGGAACCCAGAGGTTGGCGAGCCCAGGGAGCCTGACGGCGCGATCCAATTCCTCGACGAGCCTTTCCGGGGTCATTCCCGGCCGCCACTCCGCCCGAGGCCGGGTATGGATGGCGGTCTCCAGCATCTCCAAGGGGGCGGGATCGGTCGCGGTGATGGCCCGGCCCGCTTTGCCGAAGACCGTTTCCACCTCCGGGACGGTCCGGATGAGCTTATCGGCGATCTGGAGGACGCGGGAGGCCTCCGCCCCCGAGAGACCCGGGAGCGTGGAGGGCATATAGAGCAGATCCCCCTCGTCCACGCGGGGCAAAAATTCGCCGCCCAGCTTTTGGTAGGGGAAATAGGCCCCGACAACGATAAGGATCGCGACCGCGACGGTCAGCGCGGGTTTTTTTAAGGCGACGTTTAAGAGGGGATGGTAGAGGCGGATTAAAAAGCGGTTGAGGGGGTTACGGGCCTCGGGGAGGAGTTTGCCGCGGATGAGGTAGCCCATCAGGACCGGAATGAGGGTGACCGAAAGGAGCGCCGCCCCGGCCATGGCGTAGGTCTTGGTAAAGGCCAGAGGCGCGAAAAGCCTCCCCTCCTGGCCTTCCAGGGTGAAGACCGGGATAAAGGACATGGTGATAATGACGAGGCTCACGAAGATGGCGGGACCGACCTCGATGGAGGCCTCCGTGACGAGGGCCCAGCGCCGCGCGGCCGAAAGGGCCGCGCCCGGCCTTTCCGCGCGGAATTTCTCCAGTTTCTTGTGGGCGTTTTCCACCATGACGATGGAAGCGTCCACCATGGCCCCGATGGCGATGGCGAGTCCCCCCAGGGACATGATATTGGCCGAAACCCCCTGGAACCACATGACCACGAAAGAAATGAGGAGCCCCAAGGGGAGGGTGAGGATGGCCACCAGAGAGGAGCGGAAATGGAGGAGAAAGACGGCGCAGACGAGGGCCACCACGATAAACTCCTCGACGAGTTTGCCGCGTAGGTGGTCGATGGCGTTGTCGATAAGCTCGGAGCGGTCGTAGACGGTCACGATTTCCACGCCCGGGGGAAGGGCCGGCGCGAGCTCGGCGAGCTTGGCGCGGACGGCGCGGATAACCTCCCGCGCGTTTTGGCCGACGCGCATGAGAATGACGCCGCCGGCCACTTCCCCCTCGCCGTTCAGTTCCGCGATCCCCCGGCGCATTTCGGGCCCCAGCCGGACCGTCGCCACGTCCCTGAGAAAGACGGGGCTCCCCTCCTCCGTGGCCTTTAAATAGATATTTTGGAAATCGTCGAGGGTTTTTAAATAACCCGAGGCGCGGATCATGTACTCGGCCCCGGCCCGCTCCAGAACCGAGCCCCCGGCCTCCTGGTTGGCTTCCTTGATTTTGCCGATAATGAGCGCTAAAGGCGTTTGGTAACGCGACATGGCGGCGGGATTTAAGACGACCTGATACTCTTTGACCACCCCGCCCACGGAGGCCACCTCGGCCACGTTTTCCACCCTCGCGAGCTCAAAGCGCAAGACCCAGTCCTGGAGGGCGCGCAGGTCCGCGAGATCGTTCTGGCCCGTCCGGTCGATTAGGGCGTACTCAAAAATCCAGCCCACGCCCGTGGCGTCGGGCCCTAAGGTGGGGGTAACCCCCTCGGGCAGCTCGTTTTGGACCTGGGAGAGGTTTTCCAAGACGCGGGAGCGCGCCCAGTAGAGATCCGTCTTGTCCTCGAAGATGACGTAGACGAAAGAGTCCCCGTAGGCGGAAAAGCCCCGGATGGCCTTGGCCCCGGGGACCGTGAGCATGGCCCGCGAAAGGGGATAGGTGACGCGGTCCTCGACGAGGCGGGGGGCCTGGCCCGGGTACGGGGTCCTGAGAATGACCTGGACGTCGGAGAGATCCGGGAGGGCGTCCACCGGGGTCTCCCAGAGGACGCGCAGTCCCCCCAAGGTCAAAAGCAGAGCCGCGAAAAGGACCATGCCTCGGTGGGCGACGCAAGTTTTAATGAGGGCCGCTATCATAAATTGAGCCTTAATTGAGCCTTGTCTTTTTCGCTCGGCGAGGGAGTCAAAGCGCGCCGCGGCGGGGGCGCGCGCCGCGGTTGGGGTTTATATGGGGAAAGCGAAGGGGACCTTCCGTTGGTCGGAAGGCGCGGGCGACTTTAGGGGGCGGGGCTCGCTCCCTCGGGTAGCGTCCCGGGAGGATCGAGGGGGCCGCCGCGCATTCTTTCGAGGGCGCCCCGCAGGTTGGCTTCCGAGTCGATCAGAAAGAGGCCCACGGTCACCACCTCCTCGCCTTCGGAGAGCCCGGAGGAGATTAAGGTTTCCTCCCGCGCGGAGAGGCCCACGGTCACGAGCTTGGGGAGAAAGCTTCCGTCCGCTTGGACCGTGACGACCCTTTGCTCTTCCCCCAAATCAATGAGGCTTTGGGTGGGGATGATTAAACCCTCCGGCCCCTGGGCCCGGAGGCTTAAGGTGGCGGTGAGCCCGGGCTTTAAAAGGCCTTCGGGGTTGGCGACGTGGAGGCGCAGGAGCAGGGCCCGGGAATTTTCGTCCGCTATGGGGAGCGAGGCGAGCTTTAAGACCTCAAAGGCCCTCCCGGGGAAGGCGGACAAGGTGAGCCGGGGTCTTCCCGCGGAGAGAAAAGCCTCCTTTTCCGGGAGAAAGGCCGTCACCCAAATGGGATCGGTTCCCTGGATAACCGCCAGGGTCTGGCCCTTGTCCACGTTCATGCCCGGGTACACGTCCAGTTCGGTGATGACCCCGGAGAGGGGGGAGAGGATTTTGAGCGTCGTCTGAATGGCGCCGGTTCTGTCCACTTCCAGGAGCATTTCCTCGGGCATGCCGGCGAGACGGAGCTTCTCGCGGACTCCCGCGACAATGGCGGCCGAGGCTTTTTGTTTGCGGAGCAAAAGGTACTCGCTTTGATCCGCGGCCCAGTCGGGGACGGTCACCAGAGCCAAAAGATCCCCTTCTTTGACGGAGTCCCCCACCGCGAAAAAGCCGGCCTCGCTCACGAAACCTTCGGCCCTAGGCTGGGCGCGGGCCGTCAGTTGGCCGTTGAACTCCACGTTGGCCGGGATTTCCCGGCTGAAAGAGAGTTTTCCGCGGCGCGCCGGAACGCTTTTGACCCCGAGGTTCTGGACCATGGTCGGGTCAATGACAACGGCGTCCCCGGCCCCTTCGTCGCGGTAGCGGGGGATTAAATCCATGTCCATAAAGGGCGATTTGCCGGGCGCGTCAAAGCGCGTTCCCGGGTACATGGGGTCGTACCAGTAGAGGACTTCCCTTTCCCCTAAGGGGTCGGGGGGCGCCTGGGCGCGGGCGTCCCCCGAAAGGGCGGCGAGAAAGGCCAAGGCCGCGAGAAGGGAGAGGGGGAGAAGAGGCGGGCGGGGAAATCCGGCGCGCGCGGGGGGCGAGAGATCCCCCGCGCGAGTTCTTAAGGGGCGCACGTCACTTCACCTCCAGGTCCACGATGGCGTAATCGGCGCCGTTAGGGGAGATGGCTTTGAGATCGAAGCGAACTATGTCCCCGTTATCCACGTTTTCGAGGAGCGTGGGGTCCGTCACGGGAAAGACCATGACCATGGCCTCCCAGCCGATGGCGGGAATGGCCTCGTGCGCGATGGCAATCTCGGAGTCCGTCGGATTGACGCCTATCACCACGCCCCGGCCCTCATAAAGAGGGGAACTCGCGTCCGTGGCGGTGGTGGCGGACGGGTCGGCGGGCGCGGCGCCGTCGGGCGGAAGGGCGGGCGCCGCGGGCGGGGCGACGACCGGGGGAGCGGGGGCGACGGCGGGGGGAGCGGGCGCGGCGGGCGGGGCGCCGTGACCGGAATGTCCCCCGTGGGAGTGGCCTTGGGCGTACAGGGGACCCGCGGAAAGGATGGCGACGGTTAAAAAGAAAAGGGGCAAAAGAAAGAAGCCGAGGGAGGGCGAAAGGGAAAGACGCATAAAAGTGGCTCCATGGCTCGCGCCGGAGAGGGGCCGCGCGCTGGGCGGACCCGGTGGGAGAAAGGGACAAAAAAGGACGGAGAGATGGGAAAAAGCGCGCGCGCGGCGCGCGGAGAGGGAAAAAGCCCCAGAATGTCCCCGCGCTCTTTACTGATTAGGCGCGGCGGGCGGCGGGGGCGGCGCTAAGGGATCTAAAGGCGCCGGGGGCGTCAGGGGCGCGACGGATTCCAGGGGCGGGAGGCCCTCCTCGTTGAGGCCGCCCCCCAGGGCGGCGAAGAGGGCCGAGGCGTTGAAGAGGTAGCTTTGCCGGGCTTCCAGAAAGCCCATCTCCGCCTCGAAGACCATTCTTTGGCTGTCCAAGACGTCTAAGTAGCTCGCCGCGCCGCTTAAATAACGCTCGGTCGCCAGGGACAGGACCCTTCTTTGGGTGGCGAGGAGTTGGCGGTTGGCGTCGAGGCGTCTCTTTAAGTCCTCTTTGGCCAAAAGGGCGTCGCTGACCTCGCCGAAGGCGGTTAAAACGGCCTTCTCGTATTCGACTACGGCCTTGGAGCGACGGATTTCGCTTAGTTCCAGGTTCGCGAAGTTCGCTCCTCCCGCGAAAAGGGGGAGGGTGACATTGGGGGCGAAGGACCAGGAGTTGTTGGCCCCCGTAAAGAGGCTCGCGAGACGCTCGCTCATGTATCCCAGCGCGGAAGTGAGGGAAAGGCGCGGGAAAAAAGCGGCGCGGGCCACCCCGATATCGAAATGGGCGGATTTGAGGCCCCATTCCGCGGCCAGGACGTCGGGCCTCCCCCAAAGGACGCTGGAGTCTATTTCCGCGTCCAGGACTTTGATTTCCCAGGCGGAAAGGTCCAAGGGGGCGGGAAGGGAACTAAGGTTAAAATCGCCGACCGTGAGCTTAAGCGCGTTTTCCGCGCGGGCGTGGGAGACTTCCAAGGCCCAAAGGGCGGACGCGGCGACCTCCGTCTGGGCCCGGGCCCGTTCCAAGTCCAAAAGACTGGACTGGCCCGCGATGACCCGGGTCTCCTGGAAGGCCAGGGAGTCCCGGTAGGCCCTTAAGGTCCTTTGGGCGACCTCAATCTGCTGGGCGAGCAGCCTTTCCTCGAGATAGGCCTGGGTCACGGCGGCGACGGTGGAAATTTTCAAGGCCTTGAGCCTCTCCTCGCTCGCCAGAAACTCGGCC
This sequence comes from Deltaproteobacteria bacterium, assembly GCA_031265205.1. Classification (GTDB taxonomy): domain Bacteria; phylum Desulfobacterota; class Desulfarculia; order Adiutricales; family Adiutricaceae; genus JAISCZ01. Next base: position 2,883 of record JAISCZ010000127.1, on the reverse strand, counting down.
AAGGCCATGGCCTCCATGTTTTGGGCGCGGGCGAAAAGGTCTATCTCAAAGGAAGGGATCATGCCTTCCAGGGCGTAGGAACGGTCAGTGGGGCGCTCCGCGCCGCCACGGACGGTTTTGGTCCCAGCGGCCTCCAGGGAGGGAAGCCTTTCCGCGCGGGAGACCTTGACGCTCGCGCGGGCTTCGGCCACGCTCAAAAGGGCGAGCGTCAGATCCCGGTCGCGGGAGAGGGCGAGGCGCAAAAGGGCTCTGAGGCGCGGCTCGGGATAGACTTCCCCAAGGCCCCAGAGGTCCCCCGGAAGGATAGTTTTCTCCGTTAGGGCGTCCGCGGCCTCTCCCGGGGCCGCGGCGGGCGCCGCGGCGGGTTGGAGGGGGTCAAAACTGGCGGGAACCGGGGAAGCCGGGCGGCTATAGCTGGGGGCCAGGGAGCAAGCGGCGGGGAAGAGAGCTATAGCGCATAAGAAAGCCAAGCGCCGCGAAAAGGGAGAAAGCGGCCCAGGAAGCATGGCGTGGCCTCGCGTAAGGATAGAGGGAAGGCGAAAGCGGGCGGAAAGCCGCGCGGGCGTCCATGGGGCCGAGCGTCCCCGTGGGAGCGGGCCCCGAGGGCGCTTAAGTTCCCTGTAGGGAGCGAGCTTTCCGCAAGGATTGGCGCTGGCGCGAGAGGGCGCCCCTTAAAGGGTCGCCGCGAGCGCGCCCCTCCGCGGAGAAGCGCGGCCCCGCTTGGCCAGCGAATTTTAAAGGTGGAGCTTAAGCGCGGGGAGGGCGAAAGAATTCTTGGTTAGAGGGAGTGGGGAGATAAACCGCGTTTTGGGAAAATTCCAGGCTCCAAAAAGCGCGCGCGAGGGGCGCGGCGGGAGCGGGCAAAAGCGCGAGAGGGGTGGCGGCGCAGGTCAGTAAGCCGCAAAGGGGCGCGGCTTCGGCGTCTCCCTCCATATGTCCCTGGGGGGCGGCGCCCGGGTCGGCGATCGGGTCGGCGGTCGCCGGAGCGGTGGTCGTCGCGGATTCCGGGAGAGCGGGCGCGCTATGGGTGACGCGCTCCCCGTGGGCGGAGTGGCCGGCGTGGCGCGCGACGGGGTCGACAGTCGCGGTGGGCCCGTGGCTATGGAGGCGCCCGTCGCCCGCGTCGTTGGCTGACGCGCCCGTTAGGGACCGGGCGGCGGGCTCTAAGGCGCAGCATGAGGCGATTTCCCGAAAGCCGGCGAGGTTCCAGGAAATAAAGAGTATAGCGACCATCAGGGGCGCGGATACGCGAAGAAAGAGACGCATGGCCAAAAGTTACCACTTGCGGCCTCGGAAAGTCAAAAAGTTTCCCCGCTGGCCCACGAGAGCGCCCGAGAGCCCCCGAGGGCTCCCGTGGGCCCCAAAGAACTCCGGGATGGCCGCGGATGCTCCTTTGGGGGGCGGGGGCTTCAAAATGACGCGCGGGTTTTCGTCAAAAATGGGACCCTCGCGACCCGCGCGTGGCTTGGGAGGACCGCGCTCCGGGACTCTCGGGCGTTTGGTTTGGGTTTAAGGGGTTAGGCGCCCTGGGACGGACATATTTGGGGAGGGGACTGATTGGAAACTTATTCAGGGACCGCTGGATCGCTTGGGTCGGCGGCGCCTATTCGCCGGCTATGGACCGTTCCCGCCAGGGGCGAGCGCGTTCGCGAGGCTGGCGACCGGGGGAGAGAACGTTCGGGAGAGAACGCGCGAGAAAGAGCGAAAAAAGACGGTTTTAGTAAATATTGTTTTTTTTAATAACGAATATCCAAATTTTTCTAACAAACAAGATGAAATTTTTGGTTGTGGGATTTGATTTAAGGTATAATTCTAAAGGATATTCAGAAGCTTAAACGCCTTTAAGCGATATTAAGCGGAAGGTTATTTTTTATGGATACTACGCGAGGACTTCCCGTCGGATGCGCTGATTTCCCGTATATTCGGCAAAATAATCTAATTTACGCCGATAAGACCGAACTCATCTATAAATTGGTAACGAAGAAAACATCGAAAACGCCTTATTTTCTTTCAAGGCCCCGCCGTTTCGGAAAGACGCTTTTACTAAGCGTTATTAAAGCCATCTTTGATGGACGCCGTGATTTGTTCGAGGGTCTAGCCATTTACGATAAGGAATTTGACTGGGAACCCCACCCGGTGCTTCGTTTTAGCATGGACCACACAATGGCTGACACTCCAGAAAAGCTCGAACATTATATAGCGATGAGACTACAATCTTTGGCTGAAATGGAAGACATCAAGCTTTTTGGCGAATTGCCGTCGGCTAATTTTGAGAGGCTCATTGAAAAGTTAAACGCGAAATATAAAAATGGCGTTGTGGTGTTGATCGACGAGTACGATGGCCCAATCCTTGATCACTTACTCAATAAATCACTCGCTGACGCTTTGTGGATGAAGCTCAAAGACTTTTACGGAACGCTCAAAAAATGTGAGGAAAATCTTCGTTTTATTTTTGTTACCGGGGTTTCCAGATTTGTCAAAACCTCTATCTTTTCAGGATTTAACAATTTAAGAGATTTGACGCTTGAAGAGGATTTCGCGAATATTGCCGGTTTCACTACCGCTGAATTTGACTCTCTCTTCACATCGCATATGGAAGAAACATTAAAGAAGTTAAAATTCGTCAAATATTTTAGAGAGGAGGCCACGGTTGACGATTTGCGAAGCCGTGTTATGGACTGGTACGACGGGTATTCCTGGGACGGGAAAACAAGGCTTCTTAACCCATGGTCAACGCTCTATTTTTTTGTCAGAGACAAGTTCGATAATTTTTGGTTTGAATCTGGCGCGCCAAACTTTCTCATAAATATGATTAAAGCGGGAGAACTAAATGTTAGTGATTTTCATGATAATTCTTTCATTAACGAATCTATGAATACCATG
>JAISCZ010000073.1 GCA_031265205.1 Deltaproteobacteria bacterium | reverse complement strand
TGTGTCCCTGTCAAAAAACTCAATGATTGTTGTAAGCTATTTGGCTAAAACGCCTAATAGCGATCCCAATATTGTGGTTTTGTGGTTTTGTGGTTATAAAGCTGGATAGGGAACTTCGGCTTATTAAAGCGTCAGTCATCAATTTGCGATGATTTTGATAGCTATCGTTTCAAACACAATGAAGAAGTTTTCTGTAACGCTGTCGCGGGAGAATTACTAGTTCCCAAAAACATTCTGGCCAATCAAATCAATTCTAGAAATATTCGGATTCCGCCATCAAATGACCAAATTGAAATTTTAGCGAAAGTTTTTTGCGTTAGCAAGGATGTTATTGTTCGACGTTTTCTTGATATATCCTTAATTAATAACGTTAAATACGAAAATTATATCAAAGATTTTCAAAAAGATTTTGAGCTAAAAAAAGAACAACGTAAACAATTTCCCCCCGAAAACACAAAACCAATTTTCAAGAATCCCGCTCGGGACGCGATAAATAATACAAGCGCGGAAATTTGTTTAACGTTATATCGCGGTTACGCCAATGACTTATTTAGCAAACAGGATATTAGCCGTTACCTTGGCGTTAACTATATAAATACCAATAATTTTATTGCTGAGATGTCCAAATGGAACGTGTAATTAATCAATCATTTGGGCTGTTCACGGGTTCTTATAAATATATTATTGACGCTTCTTCAATATTATCTCAGAAGAATGATGAACAAAATAGAAGAATCGTTCTTGAAAGTCTTTGGGATAAAATTGATTCGTTGGTACAAAATAGGATAATAGTAACCTGTTCTGAAATAGCCGACGAAGCTAAAAAGGATGATTTCATTCAAACAATTAAATGGGTTAAACAAACAAACTGCGTTATCATAGAAGTCGATTACAATATTCAAGAAAATGTTATTGAAATTGTGTCCGCTTTTCCAGATTTAATTGATTTCTCTAAATCAAAAAACTCTGGAGACGCGTTTCTTTTAGCAACCGCGAAAAAATACGCATTGACAGTTATTACCGAAGAAAACAAAGAAAAAAAGAATAAAATACCTATGATCGCTAAAGCGTTACAGATTAACGCGATATCGCTCATGGATATGTGCGCGGTAGAAGGGTTAAAAATTTAGCGTCGAAAGTTTTTTAATTTTCGTTTAAAATATCTTTACGTCGTTATACTGGCGCGATAACAATTATAATTCAATATGTCTCAAATAAAAAAATATCGTTAACCCATAGAACGATGACGTTTAACCATATCATGATTGGCGACTAAAGAAACCCATGATATTTTCCAGAACAATTAGGCTGGTCACGCCGCGAATGTTTGACTCCCCAGATAAACGACGCTCCCCTCCCAGACGCCGCGTAACGCGAGTCCGAAAATAGACCATCCACCTTCAAAGAGTTCCGCCGAAGCTTTCTTCCTCGAAATAGGCCTCAAGCCGCCACATCGGGCGGAGCGGCGCGCCGCCGCGCTCTTAAATCGCGAATTTTCCCGACGAAAAGACTTTAATCACGCCCCCAGGGCGCCTCCCGCGCAAGCGGAGGGCGCCCTGGGACGCGCGAGAGTCAAAATTAAGACGCGGCGCGCGGAGCGCCCGACTACCTCGCCAGCCGCCCAAAACCGCGCGCTAGCCTTCCACGGTTAAGCCTCTCTCCCTCTTTACCCTCGTCTGAGGGACGCGAGCGCTCCCCTCTCCACCAAACCATCCTTTTGGCGCCGCTCGCTCGCGTCCCCTCTCGCTTTCCGCCCCCCTTCCGCCCACGCGACACGCGTTGAGAGCCGCGCGCCTCCCCGTCTCTCCAAGGCGGCCTATCATTATTATAAGGGCCCCTCACCTCGCGCCCCATGGTCTTTCTCCGGGCGCGTTTCGGGCCAAGCTCCAGATCAAACTCCGATGACCAGAGCCTCAAACGCTTCCCCTCCCCCCCCAGGCTACGGCCTTTCCCCTACGCCTTCCCGCGCTCCTTTCCCCCGCCTCCACTCCCTTGAGACTTTCCCCTCAGACAATCCTCGCCTCCCTTTTGGCGCCCTTTTTCCATAGCTTCTCCCTACGGGGTTCTCGGATCTTAAGAAAGGCCCTTTCGCGAAAAGCTAGCCCCAAGGGACGAACGCCCTTACGCCCCCCTCGCTTTAATTAAAGCTCCAGGTCCTTTTCGCGCCTAGCTCCGCTTTCCCCTCAGCTTTAAGCGATTTTTCTGGCGCCTGAATTGCTGTAATGGGCTCTAGGCTACCCTCCAGGGAGTCTTGAGGGTCTCTCCCCTCTCCCGGCGAGGTCCCCAGCCAACGCGCGCGAGCGCGGCCTATCCTAATTTGAGGTAATCTTATGCCAATAGGCGACCATCCCAAGGTAACGGCTATAATCTCCACCTTCAACCGTCCCCAATACCTCGCCGACGCCATCAAGTCCGTCCTCTTCCAGACCATGGGCGACTGGGAACTCATCGTCTTAAACGACGGCGGCGTGGACGTGGCCGGGGTGGTGGAAAAATTTGCCGATCCCCGGATTATCTACGTTCCAGACTCCGTCAACCGCGGCGCGGCTATCCGTTTCAACCAGGGTCTCAAGCTGGCGAGCGGGGATTACGTCTGCTACCTGGGCGACGACGACCTCTTTTACCCCAACCACTTCAAAGCCCTCTCCGACGCTTTGGACCAAAACCCCGAGGCGGGGCTCGCCTATTCCGACCTCTACGCCGCCTCCTCCATCTCCGACTCCAAGACGGGGGAACGCTTCGTCTTGGACAAGCAGATGATGGTCTCCCGGGACTTTAACCGGGAATTTATGTTCCACTACAACCACGTCCTCCACGTGAGCCTCATGCACCGCCGCGAAGCGGCTTTAAGGGTGGGAGGCTTTGACGAGGACGTCAAGGTTCTCATCGAATGGAGCCTTAACCGCAGGCTCGCTTTCCTCTACGACTTCGTCCACGTGGAAATGGCCACCGGCGAGTATCACATGGCGGTCTTCAAATCGGACCGTATTTCCGTCCGGGAAAGGCGCAGCCAGGAGTCCTATAAGCACAACCTCCGGCGCATCCGCCGCAACTTCCCGGCGGAGCCCTGGAGCAAGGTCGCCAAGGTCGATCTCCTCTACCTGGTCGACTCCTGGGGCAAAAAGCTCAACAATCACTTAAAAGAGATCATCGACAACTTTGACCACCCCATGCGCATTACCCTCATCGGGAACGGCGCGGGCCTGTCGGAAAAAGCCTCCCTGGAGAGCCTCAAGGAACTGGCCGAGCTCAAAAACATCGATATCTTCCGGATTCCCCAAAAACAGCATCCGGTCACGGCCTTCCGCATGGCCGCCAAGGTCTCCAAGGCGACCTTCCTCTTCCTGGTGACCCCCGCCCTCCAGGCGGTGACCGCCCCCCGGAGGATCTTTACGGGCGTCGAGGCCCTCCGGACTACCCCCGATTTGAACGCCATCCGCTGGAGCGTCCCGGGCGAGGAAAAAGAGAAGACTATCTTCGAGTGCCTCATCTACCGCGACTATTTCCTTAAAAACACCCGCCCCGGTCGGGGATCCCATAAGCCCGTGATGGTGCCGGCCATTACCATGGGCTACCCCAAGGGCTTCAAGTTTGACGTAATGTACTCCGAGTACCAGCGCCTCTTTAAGGAAAAGGAGTACGCCAAGGCCAAGGAAACGCTCGACATGATCCTCAGCGAGCGCAAGGGTTTCCCGCACGTCCAGTATCTCATCCGGGACATGGAGGAGATCGCCTACGTCACGGGCGAGTTCAAGGAGTTTGAGGAGAGCCTCTTCGGTCTTTTGGAGCGCGGCTACCTCCCGGACAACTACCTGAGGCTCGCGCGCTTAAGGCGTTTCCAGGGCCGCCACCAGGAATGCCTGGAGGCCGGCTACAAGGCCATGGCCTGCCTCGACCTCGACGAGGACGGTTTTGACCGCGACTGTTTCCCCATTAAGCTCCCCGCGGAACTCGGCGCCTTCAAGCTCTTCTGCCAGATGGCCGAGTCCTTCCTGGCCTTGGGCGACTACGAAAACGGGGCGCGCTACTACCATATCGCCTCCAAGCTTAAGAGCGACAGCTACAAGCCTTTCCTGGGCTTCGCCAAGGTCTACCTCGCGGCGGGCGACATCGAAAAGGCCGAGACGGCCCTCACTCGCCTTCCGGGCGCCGAGGCCCAAAAGGACCCCGAAACCCACCGTCTCCTCGCCGTGGTCTGCCGCAAACGCAAGGATCTCCCCTTGGCTTTCGACTGCCTTTTAAGGGCCTTCGAGCGCGGCCCCGACGACGAGGAAAACGTCGAGCCCTTCTACTTTACCGGAGCGGCCTTAGGCCGGTGGCGGGAAATGGTGGAACCCTTAAAGACCTTTGTCCTTCACCACGAAAAGCACGCCGTCGCCTGGGGTCGGCTCTCCTCGGCCCACTTCAACTTAGGGGAAGAGTTCCTGGCCCAGGAAGCCGCCGAGCGGGCCTTGGCCCTCAATCCCCAAAACCCCGTGGCCAAGAGCATTCTGGCCCGGATTAAGAGCGGTCGCCTCCAGAAGGCCAAGGCCCCGAAAGCCCTTGAGGGCGAAAACGGCCTGACCCTGGATCCCGCGGCGGTCTTGGGCGTGGGCCTCGATTCCACGGCCATCGTCTGGTAAGCCCTTTTCCCGGGGGCGGAAAATAATTCCGCCCCCGGGGGATCCGGGGAAAGGATCGCTGGATTTTCCCGGACAACCCCGCGCGGCGAAAGCGCTTCTCGCGTTTGGCCGCCCTTCGGGGATCGTGGGGATCTTGGAGAACCTTGGGGACCCTTGGTGGCCTCGGGAGGAATCCGCGCTCCTTGGAAAAGCCGCCCCTCACGCCTCCCCCAGCCGCCCCCCTCGCCTTCAGGCGCTTTCTCGGGGGTTTCAAGCGGCCTTTCGCGGCTTCACGCCGCCCCCTCCCGACGGCAAGCGGCCCCACGCGCGTTCACGCCGACCCTCGCGGTCACGCGCCGGCCCCTCGCGGCGGCAAGCGGCCCCGCGCGCGTTCACGCCGACCCTCGCGGTCGCGAGCCAGACCCTCGCGGCTACAAGCGACCTCACGCGCGTTCAAGCCGACCCTCGCGGAAGCGAAGCGCCACTACGCGGTCGCGAGCGCCGCCTCGGCCCCAAACGCCTCCTCGGCCTCCCAGCGGTTCCGGCGCTTGGGAATCCAAGCTACCCGCTCCCGCTCCTCGCGCCGCGGCGCGAACGGCGGGGATTTCCTTGGGGGCGCCAAAACTTTCCGCAAAGCCCCAAAGGTTTTAAGGGACGCGCGTTTTCAGAACGCGAGGGTTATGGGACGCGGATCTTACGGGACGCGGCTCTTACGGGGCGCGGGGTTTTTTGAGGCGCGAATTTTTACGGGACGCGCCTTAGGGCTTTTCTCTTGGGGTAATAGGCGCTCCTCTCTAGGCGACTCCGCTCGCTCGCGCGCCTTCCAAAAGCTTTCGCGGGAATAAGGACGCGCCTCGCCCCGCCTCTTTTGCCTCTTTTCTTGAATCCTCGCGGGGGCGATTTTATCTTCCCCCTCTTTTTTGCCGATAAATAAAAGTGGAAGGACTTTAGAAATTTCTTTAATTTTTAAGGTTCGCGCGCCTTTGGGCTCATAGGGGTTTCCCTTCTGGCCTAAGGCTTAAGGCCCTTTCGCTTATTGACCACTCTTTTAGAGGAACGCGCGATGTCCAGCACCACGGGAGTAATTTCAGGCGGAATCAAATGGACCGGTCTGGCCTCTGGCACCGATTTCGGGGCGGTGGTGGACAAGCTCGTGGCCATCGAGCGGCGGACCATCACCCGCCAGGAGAACTGGAAGGCCGAGTGGCAGGAAAAAATAACCGCCATCAGCGGCCTCAACACCCGACTCGTGAGCCTCAAGCTGGACGCGCAGGACAAGGATCTTCGTAGCGAACTCTTAAGCCGCGCCACCAGCGTCAGCAAGGAGGGAGTGGTCTCCGTCATCAACACCTCCACGGCTTCCTTAGGCAACTATGACGTGACCGTCGCGGAAAAGGTCCAGGACAAGCTGGCCTCCAAGAGTTTCGCCGGGGAAATCCTGCCCGCGGGCGGCGCCGCGACTCCAGCCGGGGATCTGGAGATCTCCGTGGGGAACGCCTTAAGCGGCACCCTCACCAACCTTACTCCCCTTGTCGGGGTGGACAACGCGACCCCCCAAGCCGCCACGGCGGGCTTTTTCCGCTACGGGGCCGGGACGAGCCTCACGACCCTGGCCGAGGACATCAACGTCACCTACGGAGGCGTGGGGGTGGTGGCCAGCGTCCTGACCGACAAGACGCGCGGCGGAGTCGCCTACGAAAGGCTCGTCTTAACCTCCACCGAGGCCGGGAGCCAGTACCGGGTCAATATTGACGCCGACCCCACCAATTTGGCTTTGGGCGAGTCCTTTATCAATGAGCCCATTTACTCGACTTTCCTGGGGTCCGACGTGGAGGTCTCCCTCGTTCCCCAAAAATACGAGGGGCCGGTCAACAAGACCTTTACCTTCGTTCCCGAGAACACCGGCGTTTTAGGAACCGACTCTATCTCCATCGCCTGGGCGGACACCGAGGGCAACAGCGGCAAATTCACGATCACGAGCGACGACGAAGAAGTCGATATCATGCAGGGGCTGAAAATTAAATTTTCCGTCGGCTCCGGGACGGGGCGCTTCATCAAGAGCGAGTCCTTTTCCATCGACTGCCAGTCCCCCACCTTCCAGAAGGGCCAGGATTCGGGAGTGGCCCAGACCAGCAAGGTGGTCCACGAGGGTTTCGTGGATCAGATTAGCCCCATCCAGATAGGGGGCTCGGCCGAGTTCAGCTATTCCTATAAGGGTGAAGTCCACACCGTCAACGTCACCGACCGGATGAGCCTGGGGATCCTCGTGGAAAACATCAACTCCGCGGCCGACAACCCCGGGGTCACGGCGACCATCGTAAACGACGGCACCGGGACCGCCACGGCCTATCACCTCGTCTTAACGGGAAACGACACCGGGGCGGAGTCCACCATCGAAATCGTCAATCCCCCCGTGGGCAAGGAAATTAACCAGGCGAACTTCCAGAAGAACAGCTATTCCACCGCCCGGGAAGCCACCAACTGCATGCTCAAGATCGACGGATTCCCCTCCGGGGCGGACAACTGGATCCAAAGGAAGAGCAACGAGGTCTCCGACGTTATCGACGGGGTAGTCATGACCGTTACGGGCGTGGGGGAGACCACGCTTTCGGTCCGGAACGACAGCGAGGCCATGCGGGACAAAATCGTCCAGCTGGTCAATTCCATTAACTACTGCAAGACCTATATCCTCGACTACACCAAATGGGGCGGCTCCAACCTCGTCACCAACATGAGCGACGACGGCGAAATCAGCACCACCCGCGAGGTGGCCAACGGGGTCATGATTGGCAACTACGGCTTCCAGATCTCCAAGACCTACCTCGACGGCTTCATGAACAACCCCTTGGTGCCCTTTTCCAACGACCCCTCCCTCACGAGCAAGGAGAAGCTCGAAAAGCGCGAAGCCTACTTTGAGGCGAACGGCCTAGTCTACACGAATCTCAGCGATATCGGCATCACCTCGGACCCGGACAACAACGGTCTCTACAAAGTCGAGCAAACAAGGCTCCTCAACGCCATCGTGGCCAACCCCGAGGCCGTGATTAAGCTCTTCACCTTTTCCGACGAATACACCGATAAGGACTCGAGCGGGAAGGACGTCGTCGTCTCCATCAAGGGAGTAAGCCTCCAGATAGCCGAAAAAATGGCGCTGCTCACCTCGGACACGGACATCTACGACACCGCCGGTAACCTCGTCCAAAAGGGCAAGGGCATCATGGTGACTCTCCAGGAAAACTACGAGAGCATCATCGAAAACATTAACGAAAAAATAGCCCGGGAGGAAAGGCGCATCGAGGCGGTCAAGCAAAGGCTCACGGACAAGTTTAACCGCCTGGAAACCAGCCTCCAAGGACTGGAGGCCCAGCAGTCCAAATTGGACAGCGCCATAGAGTCCCTCAGCTCCAGCTAAATCTTAATACCCGGTCGAGGGAAAACTACCCTAAAAAGTTGGCCAAGTTTTTGCTTTAAGCAAGGCGTGGGAACTGGCCGACCCCCTCCAAACGTCAGGCCCGTTTCCCCAAGGGTCATATCCCGCGAAAGAGGCAATCCATGAACGCTTATGGCAGCGAAATTTATAGGCAGACGCAGGTCACCACGGTCGACAAAGGCCGTCTCATCATCATCCTTTACGAAGGCGCCATTAAATTTATCCGCGAGGCCATGAAAGCCCAGGCGGAAGGGGATATCCCCACCAAGGCGACCAGCGTCAACCGGGCCTTAGATATCATCACGGAACTCAACCAATCTCTCAACATGCAAGAAGGCGGCGAGATCGCCGTCAACCTCCGCCGCATCTACAAATTCTGGAACGAGCACCTCTTGCGGGCCAAGGTCAGCCGCGACGGTCAGGGCCTGGCCGACGTCGAGGGCATGATGGTCTCCTTGGCCCAGGCCTGGGAAGTGGTCTGCAACGACCCCGAAGCCTCCAAAGTGGCCCCCCGCGACTCCGTGGGCACCGCCGTGAACCCCGCCCGCACCCTTTAGGAGCGAAATTACGTCCGCGGGCCGATACCCCCCGCGGATAGGCCAAAAGCCTCGCCAGTGGCTTAGGCTGGACCTAAGATGACCTAACGCTTTATTAGTCCCCGGGGACTCACGGTCCCCGGGGATATTTTTTGGGGCGCCTCTGGAAAATCAAAGCGTCCACGCTCCCGCCATCATCACCACTATCGCGGCGCCTTCAAGCCCACGGAAGGGGCGACGGAGGAAGCCGCGCCCTCATTAGGGCGTATACATAAAACAGCCCAAAATCACGCGTAAAATTAAGTCAACAACACCGCGCCCCAGCCGCTCAAGACTCGCGATAACGCCTCCCTGGCGGCGAGACCCTTCCCGCGAGCGCGCCGCGAACCGCGGGAAACTGACTCGTGGGGGGCCAAGGCCTGGGCCTCGCTGGGTTTGGCTTAGGCGAGTTAACTATTCGCGCGATTGGTTCTTCGCGATGGCGGGCGTTCCCTATAATGGCGCCCAAGGCCAAGAGGCGTCGCTCCTCTAGAATTAAAGGCGATGGATATCTATCGCGATCGCCTAGGAAGCTCCTATTCGCGTTAGCGCGTCGCTTCTCCCACTCCCCACGAGCCTCCATTTTTCTCGCCTGGCCCTGAGCCACGTCGCTCTGGCTGAAATAAAAAGGCTTGCCTCCACGCGCGGCCACACAACTCACTCTCCTCCTCCTCAAAAAAACGTCCTCCTGACGCTATTTCCTTAATTTCCTCGTCAGCCATCTCACCCGCGCCTACATTCTCAAGGCGCGAACAAGATGTTCCGATGGGCGTTAGGAGACTCCCCGGGTAAGAACTGTGACTTTCCCGCCATCGCGCCCTTACCCTCGCTATTGACTAACATTTCCCACCGCCAAGTCTAAAGAGGGAGCTCGCCTCCAAGTTACCGCCCATGTTGGGCGAACAAAAAACCCCCGGAACGCGGAAGCGAACCGGGGGTTTAAGAACGGAGGCCTAGCTTTTAGGGAAACTAAGAGCTATCCAAAAAGAAAAGCTTAGAACGTAAAGGCCAAGACGTTAGCCCAAGCGAAGGTGTCCTTCGCGCTATTCCAGCCATTGCCAGAACCTAGGACATTAATATCATAGGCGCCGCCATTAAACATGTAGCCAAACTGAGTCTCAAAGGAAAGGTTATCCAAAATCTGGAAAGTAGCGCCTAAGTCAATTTCCCAGCCAAGATCTTTTTTCCCTTCATACCTTCCATAATAGCCGCCACTAGCCGAGTCAACCTTCCATCCTGGCTCAACCAACCTGAAATAGCCAATGCCATAGTTCAGCTTGATATCCGGGGTAATTTCATGGTTTCCCAGAAAGGCAATGCCCCACATGTTATTGAGGTTCTCGTCAATGTCGTTACTATCAAAGCGAGGATCGCCGCCAAGTCCACTTCTATTGGTAAAGTTATTGCTGAAAACGCCAGTGCCCAAAGTTACGCGATTAAAAGCCACGAGGAACGGCGCGAAATCGCCAAGCCCAACCAAATCATGACTTTTGCGTTCGGGAGTGCCATCCGCATTGTAACCCGTACCATCAACGAACCAGGCGGCTAAAGTGATGTCTCCACTGTCATAAGTGTAGACGCCGTCGAGGTATAAACCAAGTCCAGTGCCCTTAAACTTATTTTCATCAGTGGCCGCAATATTAGCCAATAAACGACTCTCTGTTTGTTCGCCCCAAGCGATATTGGCTTCAAAATGAATGGCGAAGGGCCCCCAGGCCTGAGCGATGGAAGGGTTGATAAAAATGGCGTAATTGGATTCAACGGCAGGGTCCGTCATATCGCGATGATAGGCGACGCCCAAAGTCGCTCCGCCGCCATCCCATTCATAAGATCCCTCAATGCCAAAGATATCGTAATCGTTATCTTTGTTGAAACTAGGAGCAGTTAGCGGAGGAGTTGGAGTGACATTTGGATAATTACCAGAGCCCCAGCCCCAATAGGAAGTCTGCTTTACGTAATAAACGGCCAGCCCAAACCCGTTATCCCACTTATTCGTGTAGGTCAAAGAGTCAACGGGATCGCCGCCGTCAAAGGGGTTAAGGTACAGGAACTCGCTGCCCCAGGACGGATTGTAACCCAAGGACGCGAGACCGCCAGCGGTGCCAGCTAACCCTTCGACAATCCGACCGCCGCGGATGGTACCCCAGGGGAAGACCACTTCGCCATAAAGAGCGCGCGTGTAGAGATTGACAGTATTTTGGTCGCCGTAAGAATCGCCCCACCTTTGGTAGTTGGGGCCACGGAATTGCCAGAAAACGGAGACCTGATCGTTGGGGCGGAAGGTGACGCTGATCTGGAGTTTGTTCTCAAAGAAATTATCCCTATCAAGCCCAGTTTGTCCACCTAAATTTCTTCCGCCAAATCCAGCGTTATCGGACCTGGTAAAGTTAGAAAGGGACTCGTGGAAGACTTTCACGTAGCCTTCAAACTCGATCGGGGAGGCGGCGAAAGCGGGAACCGCCATTGCCGCCAGCATGGCGCCCAGCGCCAGCGCGAAGATCTTCTTCATTTGTTTCTCCTTGTAAGAAAACTCGACAAAGCGATTGGATGTCTCGGCCCAAAGCGAGGATTAGCTAGATCCAAGCCCCTCTCCGACATCCCGCCATATTTAAGCCGCTCGCGCGGCTCCAATAGCGAAAGTTTACGAAAAACGTAAACATTTTGTCAAAAAACGACGGGCATTGCAAGCCCTTGATGACAACCCACGGGAAAATCCCGGGTTTACGTCTTCCAGACAAATTCTTTGCAAATATTAAACCAAATGCGAAGTTTGCCGAAAAACCTGTATTTACGGTGACTTAGCCCAAACGCCAAGGATAACGCCCCCCTAAATTGTGTTAATTTGGCCACAGTCGAGATTAAATTGCTGTCTTTTCTCGACTTAAGCGAGAGTTCACTCCGGCAAATTGAATTAGCCTTCCGCGCCCTCCTTATTCCAGGCTCCCCTTACCCTAAAGGGGCCCACGTAGGAGGAGCCCCCTGGATAAGGGGTAAAGCGCGGAAAATGCCCCAAAATAATGCGCCGGCCAAACTTTAACGCTCGGCCTCGCCTAGGCGTTGGAGTTCGCGAAAATGGAGAGGGTCTTCTCCAAGATCTCCGGGATGGGTATATGCTGTGGGCATTTTTCCTCGCATTCGGAGCAGGAAGTGCAGTGTTTGGCCCTTTCCGCGAGAGGAACCGTGAGATCGTACATATTGAGGCACCGATCCCGGGCCTCGTCGGCGTCGAACAGGTAGAATTGGTTCAGGAACTCCAGATTCTTGGGAATGTTCACCCCCGAGGGGCAGGGCAGGCAGTAGCCGCAGCCCGTGCAGTTGACCTGGGCGCGGGACGCGAAATATTCCACGACGCGCCGCACCAACTCCTCCTCCGCCTCGCCGAAGATACCCGGGGCGTAACGCTCGGCGGTTTTAAGGTTATCCTCCACCTGGTCCATGGCGGACATCCCGCTTAAGACCACCGAAACCTCGGGCTGATTCCAGAGCCAATTGAGGGCCCAGGCGGCCAGGGACCAATCGGGATGGGCCTCGTTAAGCCATCCTTTCGGTTCCGGGGGGACGTGCCGGGTCAGGTACCCGCCCCTTAAAGGCTCCATGACGGCCACGGCGGTTCCCCGCTCCGCCGCGAGCCTCACCCCGGAACGGCCCGCCTGGTATTGTTGGTCCAGATAATTGTACTGCACCAGG
Source organism: Deltaproteobacteria bacterium (assembly GCA_031265205.1). Lineage (GTDB taxonomy): Bacteria > Desulfobacterota > Desulfarculia > Adiutricales > Adiutricaceae > JAISCZ01. The sequence goes on along the minus strand of JAISCZ010000073.1, from coordinate 2,082 downwards.
CAAAGGGCCCAGTCGTAGCTCTTAATAATAGTTTCAAAGAGGCTCGACTCGTCGTGGAAGGAAAAGCAGGGAAAGTCAATCCGACCGTCTTTCATGGCCTCCTCGAAGAATTTAAAAAGCTTATTCTCCTGCAGAGGGCCCCAGTTGCCGCTGTTGAGGTTATGGGCCAGGTAGAAGTCGATTTTCCGCAGATCCAGGTATTTGAGCTGCTCGTCGAGGAAGCGGTGCATGTCCCGGTGGCTTTCGACCAACCAGGTGGGAAGCTTGGTGGCGACCTTGACCTTTTCCCGGTAGCCATTTTTGAGGGCGTCGCGGAGAAAATTTTCGCTCTCCCCGTGGGTGGCGCGATCGCCCGAGTTATGGTAAGGGTAGGCCGAGTCCACGTAGTTGACCCCGGCGTCGATGGCCTTGTGGAGCATCTGGGTGGCTAAATCGAAATCAATGTCGGAAAACTTAGGGCCGTTCAAAGGAAGGCGCATGCAGCCAAATCCCAAAATAGAGGACTTGACTCCGGTTTTACCCATCTGTCTGTTTTCAATCAAGGGGAGACTCCTAACTTAAATAAGAAGCGAAAGGCCGTCCTTAAGGTATGTCCCCGGAAAAACCTTCCTTCCAAGGCCCCGCGCTCCCCCGACCGCTTAAGCCGGGAGCGGGCCTTATAGAAAAGATTTTTCTGAGAAAACCCAAAGGGGGAGAAAAATACAAGATACCGGAAAAGGGGGAAAGAGAGAAGAGAGAAGCTTAGGTCCAAGAGAAAGGGAGAAAAGCGCGCGAAAAATTAAGAAAAATAGAAAAAACGCCTTTATTGGCGAAAACAAGCGAAAATAAACGCGAGCGCGCGGGCAAAGGCAAAAAAATCGCGAAAAGGGGCTAAAAGTTAAAAAGAGAAAACTCCGCCCCAAAGCGTGTCGCGCGCGAGGGAGCGGCAAGAAAAACGAAAAAAAGTTAAAAAAACGAAAAAACGAAAACTAATAAAACCGAAAAAGGCTAAAAACTAATAAAGGCTAAAAACTAATAAAAACGGAAAAGAACAAAAAATAGAAAGGAAAAAGAAAATCAGTTAAATCATTTTTCGCGAAAACCACTAAAAAACGAAAAATACTAAAAATACTAAAAAAAGAAAGACAAAGATTGATGGGAGTGCAAAAAGTCCCATAACTGACAATCGGTCATCTCTTAATGCCAAATAAAGACTACAAATTAGGCAAATATGCTATATCAGGTATCGTTGTCCATCTGGCAACTTCGGTGAAGGGTTTTTGCACTTTCATCAAAGATTAAAAGAAAATACTAAAAATAAGGAGGAAAACCGCGAAATAACAAAACGGAAAAAAAGACTCTTCGCTAAAAACGCTCTTCGCTAAGAAAAGTCGGCGGTGGAAAAGGCCGGGGCCGTAAAGACCAACAGCTCCGCCCCAGGATCCAGGTAGGCTTTAGGCGGGAGACCGGCTTTCATGGAAGTCTGCTCGGCGAATTGGGTGGGGGTAAAGCCGTATTCCTCGGCCACGACGGGCAACAGGACTCCCCGGCTCTTGGGGTGAAGAAGGTAGAGGCCATCCCGGCCTATGACTATGTCCTGGAGGTTGGCCACGGGCTTGGGCTGGGTTAAAACGGAGATAGTGAGTTCCAAATTATCCAGCTCGGGAAGGGTCAGAGGCGGAAAACGGTGATCGTTAAAGGCCGCCGCCAGGGTCATCCTCTCAATCGTTTCCCGTAAGGGTCGATCCCAGCTGAAAACGCCAATACAGCCCCTTAGCTCCCCGTTCTTTTTGAGGGTCACGAAAACCCCTCCCTCGCCCTCCACCTTGGGTCCGGGAGGAGGAGCTTTACCCGTGAGGCTCGCGCGTAAAATTTCCAAGCACCAGTCCAGAATCTCTTTTTGGCTCTCCCGGGTTAGCTCCACGGGCTTAAATTCTTTGCTCACAGCGGCCAGGCCTCCCTAAAACGCGCCAAAAATTCCCACGCTTGGAAGCTAGTCTAGCACCGCTCGCCACCTTATTAAAAGAGCTTCTCGCGCCTTCCCCTCTCCTTAGCCCCAAAGGCGCCTCGCCAAGCTCCATCCACAAAGATCCAGAAAAATCT